>DASTSW010000084.1:0-13681 GCA_035760445.1 Solirubrobacterales bacterium
GGCAAGAAGCGCGGCCTGCTGGAAAACAGCCGCAACCTCTGCAAGACCAACCGCAAGGCCAAGGTCGCCTTCACCGGGCAGAACGGAGCGACCCAGAACTACTCGCCGGTGATCGCGACCAGCTGCGGGAAGAAGAAGTAGGGCTCGCTGCCCGATTCCGTAGTGGCAAAGCGGCTCGCCTTCTAGCGATCGTTGGCTGTCGCGGGCGACTGCGACGCGTTAATGCGGACGCGCGCCAGGCTGTCCTTCGCGATTTCCAGGTCCTTTGTCCGGTGGGTCTGGCAAACCTACGCCAAAGCTCGGGCACTTACTCAGACAGTCTTGATCGCCCCTGTCATCCGTGATTAGAACCTCCTTGAAATTGATTCCCGGCTTTGGCCGGATCAAGGAAGGGATACAGATGAAACACGTCAGAACTCTTGGCCTGCTTGCGGTTGTCGCCGCGGCCATGATGGCTTTCGCCGCGAGTGCCTCGGCGGACACAACAACAACAACAGAAACAGACGGCAGCACCAGCGCGACACCGACGGTTCACTGGGTCAACGAGGGAGGTCACATCAGCATATGGACCCCGATCGGACCCGTCTCGTGCTCGTCGACAATGACAGAGACCGTCACAACTCACGAAGCTGGCCAGCCGGGACTGAGCCACGTCACCATCCTGAATTTCACCGGCTGCACAAACAGCTGGCACGTGACAACGGTCACCGCCGGCACGCTCACTATCGAGGCCAGCAATGGCGAAATGAAATCGAGTGGGGCCAGGGTCGAAATGACACGCCTCGGCGTCAAATGTTTCTACGAAACCAGTGGCACCAAAGTCGGCACCGTCACAGGTGGCAGCCCGGCGACACTGCACATCGAAGCCAGTCTTCCGATCGGCTCGGGAAGCAGCGGCCTCTGCGGTACCAGCAATGCCAAATGGGAAGGCAACTACGTCACGACACACCCACTCCACTTGGACAATAACTAGCTAGTTGACGGAGTGACCTATCCGGCGCGGCCGTCCTCTGGGACGGCCGCGCCTCTCGAGCGGCGCGGCCTGGAGTTCAACCCCCACCGACGAGCACGAGCTGGCCGGGGCACCTCGGCCGGGGTCGCCGGCGGCATCCTTGAGCGGCGCTTGGAGAACTGGGCCGGGCGGAGGAGATGAACGCCGTCACCGGGCTCGAGCACGGGGTGAGGCGCCTCTACGCCCAATGGGGGAATCCTCGAGGGCGATGGCGGCCGGCTGGGACGCGTTAATGCGCGCGCGCGCCAGATTGTCCCGGGCGATTTCCAGCGCCTTTGTCCGATTGGGTCCTGCAAACCTACGCCAAAGCTCGGGCACTTACTCAGACAGTCTTGATCGCCCCTGTCATCCGTGATTAGAACCTCCTTGAAATTGATTCCCGGCTTTGGCCGGATCAAGGAAGGGATACAGATGAAATACGTCAGAACTCTTGGCCTGCTGGTGGTTGCTGCCGCGGCCATGCTGTCGTTCGCCGCGAATGCCTCGGCGGATACATGGACAACAACAACCTCTAAAGGCACGGTGGAGACACCAACGGTTCACTGGGTCAACGAGGGCGGTCACGTCACCCTGCAGAACCCAATCGCAACCATCTCTTGCAGTTTGACAAAAGTTGAAACTGTCACAACCCACGAAAAAGGCAAACCGGTGTTAGCTCACCTCAACGAACTGACTACAACCGGCTGCACAAATAGCTGGCACATAACAACGGTCACCGGCGGCACGACGTCGGCCGAGGCCAGCAATGGCGAACTGAAATCGAGTGGGGCCAGGGTCGAAATGACACGCCTCGGCGTCAAATGTTTCTACGAAACCGCTGGCGGTGGCACCAAAATCGGCACGGTCACAGGCGGCAGCCCGGCGACACTGCACATCGAAGCCAGTCTTCCGATCGGCTCGGGAAGCAGCGGCCTCTGCGGTACCAGCAACGTTAAAATGGAAGGTAGTTTGGTCTCGACAGAACCGCTCCATACTGATGACAATTAGCTGACGCCATTCATTGTCGAGTTGACGTATCCGAGCGGCCGTCCTCCGGGACGGCCGCTCGGACGAGGCGAAGGTAGCTGGCATTTAGTTGCCCTAGTACCTCAGGGCATCTTGACTATTCGCTCTCGAGTCGGTAGAGACACGCATCACCGTGCTCGAACCGCTTTAGGAGGAAGTCATGAATATGGCAAAGTACTTGGGTCTTCTCGCTTCTATGACCTGTGCCACGTTGGTGCTTGTCGGATCCGCTTCGGCAGATCGTCTTACATCGCCCACAGGCACTACCTACACAGGAAAAATCACCGCTCTCAACTATCCGGGCGGGATGGTCGGCATTCACAATTCCATTGTCGAAATCGACTGCGACATGTGGCTTGAACTGACTGTTGAAAGCCATGGGGCGGGGAAAGCCGCCTCGGGAAAAGTCAGCAACCTGTCCTTCACGCAATGCACAAACAGCTGGCATGTGACAGTGAGCGCGAGCGGCTTGCTCCTGTTCGACACCACTGCTGGGTACGACGGCACCGTCCGATCGACCGGTACAAAAATTACCGCCACACGGATTGGCGTCACCTGTAACTACGAAACCACCAACACGACCTTCGGGACGATCGAAGGAGGCTCTCCTGCGGTCGTGTATTTGGAAGGCAGTATTCCGATAGCCAGCGGAAGCAGTGCGCTGTGTGGCTCGGGGGCAGCCAAAATGACAGGGAACCTCTTGGTGGACGTTCCCCGCCCGCTGTACGTCGACAACAGCTAAGCGCGGCAGAGCCGCTGCCTCTAGCCGCGAAGGACGCGCCGGCGTCGCAGGATCCGCTCGCAAATCTGCAGCAGATCCTCGACGTTGGCGCGTTGCTCGGTGCTTAGCTCGCTCTGCAGCGCTGCGTTGGCGGCTTCGCCGACCTCGCTCTTGCGCTCATCGAGGAGGCCCATGTCCTTCTCGTGCCCGGGGTCGCTCATGGCGCCCTTCAGCTCCACCAACAGCGCCTCGAGCCCTACTCTCAGCTGCAGGGCCGCCTCGCGGTTGCGGCCGGCGTCCAGGTCGGCGCGGGCGCGGAGGAGGAGGGTCTCGCAGGCGTCCAAGCGCTCGCGGGCACCGAGCAGGGCGGCGACGCGTTCCTGGGGGCGCAGCTCCTCCTCGCGCTGGCGGCGGCGGGAGGCTCGGGGGCCGACGTCTACCGCGCGGGCGTCGCGGAAGCGGCTCGCGGCGACCTCCTCGCCGCTGCCATAGCCGATCAGGATCCGCTCCGCCGTCTCGGCGCCGAGCTCGCTTTTGGCCCGTGGAGCGGCGGCGGCGACCGCCTGGGCGTGGAGGGCGCGGTTGAGCAGAGCCAGGCCTTCGTCGACGAGGACGTCGACCGTGTCTTCGGCCTCGCAGGCCTCGTCGAGCCAGCGCGCAGCCTCGCTCTCGTCGCCCAGGGGCGCGAAGGCACGGATCGCGGTCGCCCGGGTGAGGGTCAGCGCCGCCGGCTCGTCGTCGGCGTCCACTCGGCGCGGCCGGCGCTTGCGCCGCCCCGCGGCCGGGGCGCCGACCGCCTGCAGGACCAGCACGCTCTCCGCGCCGTCGGGGCCGGCAGCGCGCGCCAGATAGCGACCGTCGGCCAGCGGCAACGCTCCGGCGAAGTCGAACTGCACGAATCCGAATAGCTTGCTCAGAGCCTGGATTCTCGTCGCTCGTGGCGAGCGGCGCTAGGTCAGTCGCCGCCGCCGGCGGAGAGGCCGCCGTTGGTGTGGTCCGGTTCCGCGTACTTGGAGGGGTTGACCGGCACGTTCGGGTTTTCGATCTCGCCGAGGCGGTCGATCAGCCGCTGCCACTGGTTCGGTTTCAGCAGCGCCGCGAACTTGGCTTCGGGGCCGCCTTCGAGCGGGTGGTAGCCGACGTGGACGTGGTCGTAGTGGTCGGCCATCGCGAAGCTGGTTTCACCGGGCAGGTCCTCGAGCGAGATCACCTGGTGGGGGTGCATCGTCCCCTGCAGCTGCAGCACGGTCTGGATCAGTTCGTCGGTGACGGTGCCGGGACCCTGGTTGCCGGTCACCGGGGTGCCGTTGATAACGGCGATGTCGACCGCGTCACCGGTCGTGTGCTCGGAGACGTTGCCCGAGGTGGTCAGCAGCCCGTGCCCGCACTGCAGCGAGGTGATCGTCAGGTCGTAGCCCTTGACGGTCAGGTACTCGAGCATCGCCAGCAGGCGGCGGTCGATGCTGCCGTTGGCGATGTCTTCGCGGCCGCATTCGTAGATTTCGAGCTTCTTGTTGGCGAGGACTCGCTTCTGCAGCGCCTCCTTGGAGAGCAGCAGGACGCCGGCGCCGCTCAGCTTGGCGAACGGGCTCTTGCCCTTGGCGCGGTAGATCGCCGTCGCCTCGAGCAGCTTCCAGCCGTCGAGGATCGGCTTCGGGTCGATCCGCGGCGCACCTTTGCCGGCCGGGCGGATCGAGAAGTTGATGTGAGAGTCGACTCCCTCGCTGCCCTCGCCGACCCGGGCGAGGACGGTGCCGGCGATCACCTTCGAGCCGACCCGCAGCGAGCCGTCGGAGCTGGCGGCGACCGCGGCTTCGACCGCGTCGCTGGCGGTCTGGCTCTCGCTGTCGGTCCGCTCCGGCAGGGCCCGCAGGCGCGGCCGCAGGTTCTCGCTTTCGACCGGGACCCGTTTCTCCTTGCCGGTCGGCATCACCACCAGCCGGTGGTGGCGGACCAGGCTGCCCAGTTCGGCGTAGGTGTAGCGGTTGCCGTAGGTGTCTTCGAGGACGACGAAGTTGCCGAGGTTGTCGGAGTGGCCGAGCTTGCGGATCACGCCGTCGTTGACGGCGACGACCGGCGCGCCCTTCTTGCTGAAGATGTTGATCCCGCGCGGGGTGGGGGAGGAGGAGATGACTTCGGCGGCGTTGCCGTATTCGGGGCTTTCGCCCTTCTTCAGTGCCGCGCGGGCGGCGATGTCGTCGGCGTAGCGGGCGTCGGCGGCGATCGGGAAGTGGGCGCCCTCGGTCAGCCCGGTCAGCGAGCCGACCAGGTCGGAGGGGAGGCGGCCGTAGGCCCGGGCGTAGAGGAGGACCTCCTGCACGTACCAGTCGGCGTGGTTGTAGGCGAAGATCGCCTGGTAGAGATCCTCGTGGGCGCCGGCCAGCTTCAGGTAGTGGGCCGCGGCGCAGATCGCGTCGACCGGGTTGTAGGGGTCCTTCTTTCCGTCGCCATTGGCGTCGAGGCCGAACGCTTCCCAGCTCGAGGGAAGGAATTGCATCCAGCCGAGGGCGCCGGCGCTGGAGATGTTGAGGTTGGTGCCGAAGCCGGTCTCGATTTTGTTGATCGAGGCGAGCACCTCCCAGGGGACCCCGTATTCGGTGCCGCAGGCCTGGTAGATCGGCAGCAGGAAGGGCGGGATTTCGAAGGAGTCGATGACGAAGTTGGGAACCCCGATCGGCGCCGGCCCGAAGGGGGCGAAGGTCGTCGTCGGGTTGGTCGCGGTCGGAACGCCGCCGTCGTCGTACTGGGCGCCGCCGTCGGGGCCCTTCGGCAGCGGCTGGTCGCCGCCGCCGTTGGCGCCGGGCGCGGTCACCGCGCCGGTGCTGCCACCGCCGCCGCTGGTGTCGCCGAGCGCGTCGTTCTGGGTGGCGCCGGCCTTACCGGCGGAGCCGCCCTCGATCGTGCTGCCCTGCTTGACGCCGCCGCCCTGCTTTTCCGGGGCGGGGGAAGGAGCGGGTGCGGGGCTGGGCACCGGCGACGATTCGCTCGGCGCGGTGGAGGGGGCGGTCGGAGTCGGCGCCTCGTTCGTGTCCTCGGGGTCTTCGCAGTCCGGGTCTTTTTCGTCGATCAGACCGTCGCCGTCGTCGTCTACCCCGTTGGAGCAAGCCGGCGCCTGCAGCGAGGGGATCGCGGTGGTCGTGGTCGCCGAGGGGTCGACGGCGGAGCCTTCCGAGAGCGGCTCGGCACCGGCAAACGCCGTGCCCAGCGCGGTGATCGCCAGGAAGCTGGCGCAAGCGAGAATTAGTGCGAGTTTGGCTCTCATCCGTAAGCGTCCCTGCCCACGCTCGAATACCCCTCCCTGGGCAGTGGTTGGAAGCTACCCACTAGTACGTGCGTCCGCAACGCAAATGGGCGCCCCCAACATGGCCTTAATCAATGGCTGAAACATCGCTGTAACGGCAGATTTTCAGCCGAGCCGGATGTGCTCGTTAAGCTGCTGTGACTTTGACCTACGAGGAATACGAGCAAGACGGCCTGCGAGCCCGGGCCGAGCAGGCCCTGGGAGAGCTGGCGCAGGCGCTGGTCGACAACCCGACCCTGCACGATGCCTTCACCGCCGCGCTGGGCGCGCGGGAGAAGGCGATCGAGGCTCAGCAGGCGGCAATGAGCGCCCTGAATCTGCCTTCGGGTACCGACGTCGAACGGCTGGAGCGTCGCTTGCGTTCGTTCTCGCAGCGTTTGGAGGACGTCGAGGAGGCGATTGACGACCTCAGCCGCGAGCTCGGCGCGTTGCGTCGCGAGAACGCCAAGAAAGAGATCAAGAAAGCGCCCAAGAAGGCCAAAGCCTAACCCTCGACTTGAGGGTTAGAGTAGGGCTAGGGCAGCGAGCGCGGCGCTTTTGGCCGTCTCCTCCAACTCCTCGTCGCGCAGCTGACCCGAGTCGCTCCGCTCGGTGACGATCAGCAGGGCCGCGGCGGCGACCTCGAGCTCGGCGGCGCTGCCGAGTAGGGCCGCGGTCTGCATGTCCGCCGCCTCGGCGAGGACGCTCGGCCGCCCCCGCTCGGGATCGTGGAGGGAGTCGAGGCTGACCACGGCTCCGGGGTGCGCCTCGGGCAGCGATCGCCGCAGTCCCTCGCTCAGCACTGGATCCGGCAGCGCCGAGCCGCCCGCCGGCGTCAGCGCCCTGGAGACGACCAGCAGCTGACCCAGCTCCAGATCGCCGAGCGAGGCGCAGGTCCCGATCCGGATCGCCCGCCGCACCCCGAGCTCCGCCAGGTCGGCCAGCACCACCGAGGCGCTGGGGCCGCCCATCCCGGTCGACTGGATCGTCAGCTGCTTGCCGTCCGCGGTCTCGCCGCCGTAGCCCCACAACCCCCGCGCGTGGTTGCTCATCTTCGGCTGCTCCAGCAGCACCTGGGCCAGCATCAGCGCCCGCCCGGGGTCGCCGACGAGGATCGCGTCGGCCGCGATCGGGGCGGTGGGTCGGAGGCGGGCCGGCATTTCCGCGGCCGAGCCTAGCCGCCCAGGCACGGCGCCGACATCGGGGAGAAACCGCCCCTGCCGAATTTGCTCCAGCCGTCCAAAGACCCCCTGGACACCCGTCCATAGCTTGGAAACCAGCAATCCAAACGCGACCGGCGGGGCGTGAACCCCGGCGGGCAAGGAGGAATGGAATGAAAAGGAGGTTGATGATCGCCGCTCCGGTGGCCGCGATCGCCTCGTTGGTGGTGCCGGGAATGGCCTTCGGCGCTGAACCGACGCCGATTCTGGAAACCCCGGAGGCCAGCATCAACGCGATGTGGGTGATCGTCGCCGCCTGTCTGGTGATGTTCATGCAGGCTGGCTTCCTGCTCTTGGAGGTCGGCTTCTCGCGAGCGAAGAACGCGGGGGCCGGTGTCGCCAAGGTCTTGGTGAACTTCTCGATCGCCTCGCTCTGTTACTGGGCGTGCGGCTTCGCATTGGCGTTCGGGGGGCTCGGTGAGATCGCCGGCACCCACGGCTTCTTCCTCGACGTCGGCTCTTCGGTGGAAGAGGCCGGGGCAAGCATCCCCTTCGTCGAAACGTATTCGATCAGTCCCGCCGCGTTCATGTTCTTCCAGTTCGTGTTCTGCGCGGTCTCGCTGGCGATCGTTTGGGGCGCGACCCTGGAGCGGATCAAATTCGGCGCCTACGTCATCTACGCGATCATCTTCAGCGCGGTTCTGTACCCGATCCTCAGTCACTGGATCTTCGGTGGAGGCTGGCTGCAGGTGAACGTTGGAATGCAGGACTTCGCCGGCTCCACGGTGGTCCACCTGATTGGCGCGACCGGTGCCTTCGCGGCGCTGCTGTTGCTCGGCCCGCGGATCGGCAAGTACACGAAAGACGGCAAACCGCGGGCGATCCCAGGGCACTCGATGCCGCTGGTCGGCCTCGGTGTGCTGATCCTCTGGCTCGGCTGGTTCGGGTTCAACCCGGGCTCGACCCTGGGGGCGATCGGCGGCCGCTTCGCTGAAGTCGTCGTCGTCACCAACCTCGCTGCCGCCGCCGGCGTCGTCGCCGCGGTCGCGATCATGTGGCTGAAGACGAAGACGATCGACATCGGCATGGCCGGCAACGGCGCGATCGCAGGTCTGGTCGCGATCACCGCCCCCTCCGGTTACGTCGAGTACTGGGCCGCCCCGATCATCGGCGCGATCGCCGGCGTGATCGTCGTCTACGGCGTCCTCGCGATCGAGAAGCTCATCGATGATCCGGTCGGTGCCCTCTCGGCCCACGGCCTCGCCGGTATCTGGGGCACCCTCTCCTGCGGCATCTTCACCTCGCCGCGGTTGGCCGAATTCAACGAAGTCGGCGATCCGGGCCTCTGGTACAGCGGCTCCTTCCACCAGCTCGGCGCCCAGGCGCTCGGCGTGGCGGTCGCCTTCGCCTGTGTGTTCGTCGTCTCCTACGCGATCTTCTTCCTGATCAAGAAGACGATCGGTCTGCGGGTGACGGCTGAGGAGGAGGACGCCGGTCTCGACATCTCCGAGCACGGGATGTACGGATACCCGGAGCAGTTCATCCCACAGCCGGAGTACTCGACCGGGGCGGTCTACGGCAACTCGCCGAAAGCCGCGCCGGCCCCGTCGCCGGCTGCCGCAACCCCGATGGCCAGCGAGTCCTAGGAGGCATGAGCGCATGAAAAAGGTAGAGGCGTACATTCGCCACGAGGCGTTCGAGCCGATTCGGACCGAGTTGCTCGACAAGGGGTTTCCCTCCTTGTCGATCATCGAGGCCAAGGGCTCGGGCCGTCAGAAAGGCATCGTCGAGCGTTATCGCGGCTCGACCCTCACCGTCAACGTCCGGCCGAAAATCAAGCTGGAGGTCGTCATCGAGGACAAAGACAAAGACGTGGTCGTCGAGACGATTCTCAAGCACGCCCGTACGGGTGAGGTCGGCGACGGCAAGATCTTCGTGCTGCCGGTGGAGGAAGCGATTCGCATCCGCACCGGCGAGGACGGGCAGTCCGTCCTCCAGCTGCACGAGGAGTCGGAGATCCCCACCTAACCCCTGCCGGGTTTCCGACATTCCCCCAGAACAAGAGCCAGCGGGGCGGCCTTCGGGCCGCCCCGTTTGTTTGTGGGCCAAACATGACAGTTCGTTTTCCGCGGGTTATGGTGAAGGTGTGTTCCGGGGATCGGGGAGATCGACTTGGGTGGTGGCGTGTATGGCGGTCCCGGCCGCGCTCTGCGTTCCCGCTGGAGCCGCCGCTTCTTCCAGCGGCGAGATCACCCGCGCGCTGGTCAGCCCGGACTGGACGACGGCGAGCATCGCCGGGGAAGCGGTGAGGTCGAACGGCTGCGTGGTACCCCCGAAAGAACCGCCCTCAAAAGATCCCGAAAAAGAGAAACCAGAACCGCCTCCACCGCCAGAGTCCCCACCCGGTGTGTGCGGCTGGATCCCGTTTGCGACGGTCGGGCCCGGTTCGTCACAGGCTGACTGCTCTGGCCGGGGTTGGGAATCCCTGGGGGAGGGTGTGCAGCTCGTATGGGTGGGGTCTGAACTTCAGGAGCCGGGTTCGGCGGCCTTCGATCTGACGGGTGTTTCCGTTCAGCATGGTTCTGCCGCTCCGCTCCTCTGCCTCTCCGCGGTGGAGACGGACTATGAATCGAAAGTTTGTATCCCGGAGATCGATTGCTCCGGGTACAGGTATGTCCACCGCACTTACCAGCTCGACTCGGCTTTGCTCGAGGTCGTTACCGCGCCGCTGGCACGCGAGCAGCTTCAGCTTGCCACGGTTCCCGGTCCGGCGCCCTGCAGGAAGCCTCGCCAGCGGCAGATGCGATCCCAGAAGCTGGCTGGACTCGCATTGGGTCCCAGCGTCCGCGTAAAGGGCAAACCCAAGCGCGTGAGGCGGTGCAAAACGGGTTAGCCTCGGCCGCATGGCCGACGAGCGGATTTCTCTAAGCGAGGCGGCGCGGCGCTCTGGGGTGCCTGCCAGCACCCTGAAACGGTGGGCCGCGGAGAAGATCGTGCCGGTGCGGAAAGGGCGCTGGACGGCTGCCGCGGCGGCGCAGGCGCGGGTCGTTTCGCGGATGCGCGAGCGCGGCTACTCGCTGGAGGATCTGAAGGAGGCCGGCCGCGAGGGGCGGCTCGCCTTCGGCGTCACCGAGGACCTCTTCACCGGCGCCGACGAGGTGATCAAGATCGAGCAGGCCGCCGAGGAGACGGGCCTGGAGCCGGAACTGGTCGAGCGGATCCTGGTCATCCTCGGCACCCCGCGCGGTCAGCGCGAGCTAAATCAGGACGATCTGGCGGCGATGCGCCACTGTGCCCGCGTCCTCGCCGCCGGCTTCCCGCTCGTCGCCTTTCTGCAGCTGGTTCGCGTCTACGCCCAGTCGATGCGGCGGATCGCCGACGCCGAGGTCCGCCTCTTCCACCTCTACGTGCACGAGCCGCTGATCCGCGACGCGGTGCCGGAGCTGGAGATGGCGGAGGAGATGGGCGAACTGGCCGGCGACATCCTGCCCCTGGCGGCGCCGCTGACCGACTACCTGCACCAGCGCTACCTGCGCTTCTTCGTCGAGCAGGACGTGGTCGGGCACATGGAGGCGGACCAGGCGATGGACACCGCCGAAATCGAGCTCGGCCACGTCCACATGACCCTCTGCTTCATCGACCTCACCGGTTTCACCCGCTACACCGAGGAGGAGGGGGACATCGAGGCGCTCGACGTGGTCGAGACCTTCGTCACCGACGTCGAAGCGACGATGCCGCGGGAGGCGACGATCGTGAAGACGATCGGCGACGAGGTAATGGTGGTCTCGCCGGACCCCGCCTCGCTGACCGAGTGGGCGGTCGACTTCCTCTCGCGCTTCCCGCAGCGGCCGCAGCCGCGGGTCGGGATCCACTATGGCGACGCCGTCTACCGCGACGGCGATTACTTCGGCAGCCAGGTGAACCTTGCGCACCGGATCGTCAACCGGGCGCTGGCGGGGGAGGTGTTGGTCACCGACGCCGTCTGCGCGGCGATCGCCGGCAGCGACAGCCTCGAGCTCGAGGCGATCGGCGAGGTCAGCCTCAAGGGGTTCCCGACACCGACCGAGCTCTTCACCGTCCGCTCGGTATGAGCGCCGACGAGGTCTTGGCGCGAGTCGAGGCGACCGGCCTGCTCGCCGGCCCGGCTCCCGTCCTGGTCCTGCTCTCGGGCGGGCGCGACTCGGTCTGCATGCTCGACCTCGCGGTGCGGGCGCGGGGACCGGAGAAGGTCTCGGCCCTGCATGTCAACTACGGCTTGCGGGACGAGGCCGGGGGGGACGAGCGCCACTGCACCGAGCTCTGCCTGCGACTTGGGGTCTCGCTCGAGGTAGTGCGGCCGCAGCGCTCCGAGGGCGCCGGCAACCTCCAGGCTTGGGCGCGGGAGGGGCGCTACGCCGCGGCCGCCCGTCTGGCTGAGTCGAGCGACGCGACGATCGTCACCGGCCATACCGCCGACGACCAGGTCGAGACGATCCTCTACCGGCTCGCCTCCTCGCCCAGCCGCCGCGCCCTGCTCGGCATGCGCCCTCGCGACGGGCGGCTGGCCCGGCCACTGCTGGGAACGACCCGGGCGGAGACCACCGCCTACTGCGAGGAGCGCGGCCTGCCCTGGCGCGACGACGCCAGCAACGAGGAGGCGGACTACAAGCGCAACCTCGTGCGGCGTGAGCTGGTCCCGGCTCTGGAGCGGATCCATCCCGCCGCCAGGGAGAACGTCCTGCGCACGGCGGCGCTGCTGCGCTCCGAGGCCGAGCTGCTGGACACGCTGGTCGACGCCGAGCTGGAGGGCGAGGGAGTGGCGCCGGCCGGTCGGATCACCCTCGAGCGCTTCGCTCAGCTGCATCCCGCCCTGCGCCGCCTCGTCCTCCAGCGCCTCGCCGACCAGGCCGCCGGGCGCCCGGTCGCCGGCGCCGCCCGCTTCGCCGAGCAGGTCGCGGGGCTGACCCGCGGCGGCTCGACCCTCGACCTCGGCGGCGGTGTCCGCGCCGTCCTCGAAGGCGGCGTCCTCCGCGCCGAGCGCCCTTAGCCCCCATATATCTAGACTGCGGCGCGTGTCGGACCCAGCGAGCGGCGAGACCCTCGTCGCCAGAGAGGACCTGCAGCGCCGCATCGCCGAGTTGGGAGCGGAGATCAGCCGCGACTACGCCGGCCGCGAGCTGGTCCTGGTCGGGGTGTTGAAGGGGGCCGTTCTCTTCCTCGCCGACCTGATGCGCCACCTCGACGTCCCCTGTGAGATCGACTTCATGGCGGTCTCCAGCTACGGCTCGCAGACCGACTCCTCCGGCGTGGTCCGCATCCTCAAGGATCTCGACGCGCCGATCGCCGACCGCGACGTGCTGATCGTCGAGGACATCATCGACTCCGGTCTCACCCTGCAGTACCTGATGCGCAACCTCAACGCCCGCAATCCCGCTTCCCTCCACGCTTGCGCGCTGCTGACCAAGCCCGAGCGGCTGCGGGTCGACCTCTCGCCGCGCTACGTCGGCTTCGAGATTCCCAACCGGTTTGCGATCGGCTATGGCCTCGACCACGCGCAGAAGTACCGAAACCTGGATTTCGTCGCTGCACTTTCCGAGTAGACCGAAAAATCAGCCTTGGTACGCTGATTTCTTCTCTTGAGGCGGTTTTTCAAAAGCGCAGCGTTTCCGATCCTTCTGGTGGTCATTCTGGCGTTCATCGCCCAGCGGTGGATCACCAGTGGCGACAAGTCAGAAGCGCCCTCCTACAACGATCTCGTCAGCCCCCAGTACGGGCTGATCTCCGAAGGCAGGATCGACGAAGTTGACCTAAACACCAAGGACAACACGCTCGACGTCAAGCGGAAAAACGGCGAAAGCTTCTCGACCGGTTACCCGCCCAACACCGAGCAGAGCCTGCTCAACCTGCTCGACGAGAACAAAGTCAAGACCGACGTGCACGGCTCCGGCAGCTCCGGCCTGCTCTCGCTGCTGACCTTGGTCCTGCCCTTCGTCCTCTTCTTCGGCTTCTGGATCTTCCTCATGAACCAGATGCAAGGTGGCGGCAGCCGGGTGATGAACTTCGGCAAATCGAAAGCCAAACGGATGTCGGTCGACGCGCCGAAGATCACCTTCCGCGATGTCGCCGGCGTTGACGAGGCGGTGCAGGAGCTCGAGGAGATCAAGGAATTCCTCGAGAACCCGAAGAAGTTCCAGGCGCTCGGCGCCCGGATCCCGAAGGGGGTCCTTCTATATGGACCGCCCGGCACCGGCAAGACCCTGCTCGCCCGCGCCGTCGCCGGCGAGGCGGGCGTGCCCTTCTTCTCGATCTCCGGCTCGGACTTCGTCGAGATGTTCGTCGGCGTCGGCGCCAGCCGCGTCCGCGACCTCTTCGAGCAGGCGAAGCAGAACTCGCCCTGCATCATCTTCATGGACGAGATCGACGCCGTCGGCCGCCACCGCGGCGCCGGCATGGGCGGCGGTCACGACGAGCGCGAGCAGACCCTGAACCAGCTGCTGGTCGAGATGGACGGCTTCGAGATGAAG
>DASTSW010000085.1:0-15156 GCA_035760445.1 Solirubrobacterales bacterium
GGGTCGAGCCGCTCCTCGGAGCGCTTCGCCCACGGCACCGCGATCAGCCAGTCGAGGTAGCTGCGGATCATCGAGCTCTCCGGCGACTGCTCGCCCTGGCGCTCGAGCCGCCGCAGCTCCTTCTCGGCCTGCTCGGCGACCGCCTCCGGCATCTCCGCCTCGGCGATCTCGAGCTCGTACTGTGAGATGAGGTCGGCCTCGTCCTCGCCCAGCTCCTTGCGGATCGACTCCATCTGTTTGCGCAGGAAGTAGTCGCGCTGCTGTTTCTGCGCCCCGGACTCGACGTCGTCGCGGATTCTGCTGCGCACCTGCAGCTCGGTCAGCCGCTCGCGCTGCAACTCGACCGCCAGCTCGAGGCGGGCGGTGACGTCGATCGCCTCCAGCAGGCGCAGCTTGCCCTCGTTGGGGATGTCGGGGGAGAGGCCGGAGGTGTCGGCCAGCGCGCCCGGCTCGTCGATCGAGCGCAGGAAGGCGGCGATGCGGCCGTCGTCGCCGCGGTGCTCGAGGATCTCCTCGACCACGGCGCGGTATTCGGTCTGCAGCTCGTGGGTGTGCTCGTCGTCGGGGTGACCGTCGCGAATCTCCTGTACGTCGACGCGCAGCGAGTCGCCCTCGCCCGGCTGGGCGGAGCCGTTGATCAGCCCGCGGTGCAGGCCGACGACGGTGGCGACGGGGCGGCCCCGGCGCGAGAGCCCGGTCTCGATCACCTCGGCGACGACGCCAACGCGGCCGTACTCGTCGTCGCGGCGGGGAATCAGGAAGACGCGCTCGTCCTCGCCGACGTCGATCGGCAGGGTCGCGGTCACGGTGGGGAAGACAATCGCGTCGTCAAGCGCTATCAGCCGATAATTCATAACCAGATCCACTTTCTGTAGTTAGTCCTTCGACAGGATAGCGCGAATGGTTTCCCCGTCAAGTGATTTCGCTCACGGCGGCCGGGTAGGGTCCCGGTGTGGGCAAGGTCAAGTGCCAGATCGCGGTGTCCGCCGACGGCTTCCTCGCCGGGCCGAACCAGAGCGAGGAGCACGGCCTTGGCGAAGGCGGCGAGGCGCTGCACGAGTGGGCCTTCAAGACCCGCTTCTTCCAGGAAATCCACGGCCGCGAGGGCGGCGAGGGCGGCATCAGCGACGACGTCGTCCGCGAGGCGTCGGCCAACAGCGAGGCGATCGTCATGGGCCGCAACATGTTCGGCCCGGTGCGAGGGCCCTGGACCGAGCCGCTATGGGATGGCTGGTGGGGAGACGAGCCGCCCTTCGGCGTCCCGGTCTTCGTCCTCACCCACCACGAGCGCGAGCCGCTGACCCTCGGCAAGACCACCTTCTACTTCGTCACCGATGGGATCGAGAGCGCCGTTGCCCAGGCCCGCGAGGCCGCCGGCAACGGCCACGTCTCGGTCGGCGGCGGCGGCGAGACGATCCAGGAGACGATCCGCGCCGGCCTGCTCGACGAGCTATTGATCAACCAGGTGCCGGTGATCCTCGGCGGCGGCACCCGCCTGCTCGACGGCATCCCGCCGAGCGTCAAGCTGGAGCAGACGCGGGTGGTCGAAGCCCCCGGCGTCGCCCACCTCTTCTACTCGCTCTCCTACGAGTAGGAAAAGCGGCCCCTTTTCAGGAGCCGAGCAGCTTCGCCTTCTGCGCGGCGAACTCCTCCTCGGTGAGGATGCCCTGCGCTTTCAGCTCGCCGAGTTCCTTCAGTTGCTCGATCGTCGAGCTCTCGCCGGCAGCCGGGGCGGGGGCGGCCTGCGGCGGGGGCGCCTGCTGGGCGTACTGCTGCTGTTCCTGCGCAGCCCAGCGTTCGCCCTGGCGTTTGGAGACGCGGTTGCTGACGGAGGTGGCGGTGCCGGCGATGACCGCGGTGCGGGCGACGCCTCGAAGTAGTCCTGGCATTGGTTCTTCCTCTCTCTGTATGCCTGTTTAAGCCGCTGCCTCGGCCGCATCGAGGGCGGCGAGGACGTCATCGACGGGGATCCGGCCGCTGGCGACAAGCTGGCCGCCGGAGCGGCGGACGGCGGCGGCGAACGGGGCCGCCCAGGTGTTCTCGAAGACGAGGATCGCGGCTGAGGTGCCTGGCTCCAGCGCGGCGGCGGCCTCGGTCAGGTCGTCGTCGGAGAGCAGGCCCGAGGAGGCACCCGCGAAGACCTCCAGCTCGGCGGCGCCGTCGCCGAGGTCAGAAAGCTCGAGCCCGGCGACCGAGCCGTCCTCGTCCTTGGTGACGAAAGCGAGGTCGAGGATCCGGATCAGGCCGCGGTCGACGAGGTCGATCAGGTGAGGCGCCGCCTCACCATTTGGCTGCCGCCCGGGCCACTCGACCAGCAGGTAATCGATCGGGCCCATCTCTATCTCGCTCATCGCCGTCCTCCTGTTGGAAAGAAAATTCTGTTCCAACATATCTGCTGGAGGAGGGCCAGCCGAGCCGAGTTGTCCTAGTCGCCGTCCTCGCGCCGGTCTTCCGCCGCCTCACGGCGCTCCTCGCGCGCGTCGACGCGAGCGTCGATCGCGTCCTCGCGCGCCTCCAGCTTGGCGGTCGAGGTGGGGCCGAAGTGGGCGGTGACGACGGCGACTGCGACCGCGGCGACCGCCAGGGCGACCAGCAGTGATCCGGCGATCTGGGTCATCTGCGAGGGCGGGCGCATCAGCTCACCCGAGGAAGTCGCCGGCCGAGGTCAGCCAGGTGGCGGTGAGGAGGGCGAAGAGCGCGATCCCGATCCAGGGCAGCAGCGGCGAGCTGGAGCCGCCGACCCGCACCGCCAGCACCTTTGCCGCCAGCGCGCCCAGCACCAGGCAGCCGAAGACGGCGTGGGCGCCGCCCTCCTCGAACCCGTAATAGGCGATGCAGGCGAGCGCGACGAGGACGGCGAGGACGAGGAGCGTGTCGCCGACCGCCCGGTGCGCCCAGGTCGCCGGCCCGGACTCGAGCAGGCGCGGCCGCACCTTGCCGTAGGAGACCGCGGCGAGGACCAGCTGGTAGACGGCGAGGGCGAGGACGACGCTCGCCAGCACGACCTTGACCTCGGTGACGTTGCCGCGGGTCAGGTCGTCGATCAGGCCCTCCACGCGCCGCCTATACCCAGGCGCGCCTCTCTATACCCCGACCTCGCCGGCGCCGCCGATCGGCAGCCAGTGGACCCGGTCGCGGACCTCGGCTGGGGCTCCGGCCAGCTCGGCCTCGAGCGCCTCGCGGCCCTGCTTGAAGTGGCGCCACCCCTCGTAGTGGATCGGGATCGTGGTCTGGGGCCGCAGCAGGCCGAGCAGCTCGACCGCTTCGGAGGCGCCCAGGGTGTACCGCAGCGGGCCGGTGGTCGGGAAGCGGACGCCGCCGAGGTGGAGCAACGCGGTCCCGACCTCGACCCGGTCGGCGACCTCGCGGACGCCGTCGTAGAGGACGGTGTCGCCGGAGATCCACAGCGCCCCGTGCTCCTGTCCCTCCCAGCGCAGCGCGAAGCCGACCACGTCGCCGACCAGCGGCCGGCTCAGCGGCGGGCCGTGGCGGCAGGGGGTGGCGGTGACCTCGATCGGCGGTTTGCCCTCGGCGCTCAGCTCGGTCTTCGCCCAGGGGGGGAGGCCGCGGGCGTTGCCGCCCAGCCGCTTCGCGCCGGCCTCGGTGGTGATCACGGTCCCAGCCCGCGGTAGCAGCGCCCGTCCGGCCTTGTCGAGGTTGTCGTCGTGGTGGTCGTGGCTGAGCAGGACCGCGTCGACGTCGCCCAGCTCCTCGGGGGAGATCGCGGGGTCGGTGAGTTTGGTCGAGCCGGTGCCCCAGCCGAAGTTGTACTTGCCGCCGGCGGGGTCGAAGGTCGGGTCGGTCAGCAGCCGCCAACCGGCGAACTCGATCAGCACCGTGGGGCCGCCGATGTGGGTGATCCGCACGTCCACGTGCCCACCCTATGCGCACGCGACGCGTTCGGTGCGGTTAGTCTCGCGGCGACCCCGATCAAGGAGCGCTCCGCCGATGAACCAGCCGCCGAATCCCAACGCCGACCCGATGCTCTACGGCAGCCGCTTCCTGATCGAAGACGCGCCCGACAAGGAGTTCCCGGCGAACGGCATGTCGGCGCTCGACGCGATGCGGATGGTCGATGAGGAACTGGTCCTCGAGGGAGACCCGTGGCGCAACCTCGCCACCTTCGTCACCACCTGGATGGAGCCCGAGGCGCAGCGGATCGTCGCCGAGAACCTGCACCGCAACTTCATCGACCACGCCGAGTACCCGATCTCAGCCGAGATCGAGGCCCGCTGCGTCCGCATGCTGGCCGACCTCTTCAACGCGCCGGGGGAGACGACCGGCTGCCGCACCCAGGGCTCCTCGGAGGCGATCATGCTCGGCGCCCTCTCGCTGAAGTGGAAGTGGAAGGAGCGGCGCGAAGCCGCCGGCCAGCCGGTCGACAAGCCGAACCTCGTCTTCGGCGGCGACGTGCACGTGGTCTGGGAAAAGTTCTGTCGCTACTTCGACGTCGAACCGCGGATCGTCCGCCTGCAGGAGAACAAGTACGTGATCGGGCCGGAGGACGTCGAGCCCCACGTCGACGAGAACACGATCGGCGTCGCCGCCGTCCTCGGCACCACCTTCACCGGCCACGCCGACGACATCGAGGGAATCAACGACCTGCTGCTGCGGATCAAGACCGAGCGCGAACTCGACGTGCCGCTGCACGTCGATGCCGCCAGCGGCGGCTTCGTCTGGCCCTTCCTCTACCCGCACTCGGAGTGGGACTTCCGGCTCGAGCAGGTGCGCTCGATCAACGTCTCCGGCCACAAGTTCGGGCTCGTCTACCCGGGGATCGGCTGGCTCGTCTTCCGTGAGAAGGCCGACCTCGCCGAGGATCTCGTCTTCTACGAGAACTACCTCGGCAAGACCGACGCCACCTTCACCCTCAACTTCTCCACCGGCGCCTCGATGGTGCTGGCCCAGTACTACAACTTCGTCCGCCTCGGCCGCGAGGGCTACGGCCACGTGATGCAGGCGATGGAGCAGAACGCCAAGGCGCTGGCCGGCAAGCTCGAAGCGATGGGGGACTTCGAGTTGATCGGCGCTGACAAAGAGCAGCTGCCGCTGGTCGCCTTCAAGCTCGCCGGCGACAAGCCCTACGACGAGTTCGACGTCTCCTGGCAGCTCTCGGCCGAGCGCGGCTGGATGCTCCCCGCCTACACGATGCCGCCCGACGCGCAGGAGGTGAAGATCATGCGGGCCCTGGTCAAGGAGACCCTCGGCCGCCAGCAGGTCGACCGCCTCGCCAACGACATCGAAGAGGCCTGCAAGACGCTGCAGGAGAAGGGCGGCGCCCACGAGAGCGAGCGCAAGCAGATGAAACGCAGCCCGAGCGTCTAGGGGCGCTGCGCGGGGCCGGCGCGGCCGGGCCACCAGGCGCGCTCGCCGAGCCGGTAGGTGATCGCCGGGATCAGCAGGGCGCGGACGACGAAGGTGTCGAGCAGGACGCCGACCGCGATCGTGGCGCCGATCTGGACCAGCTCCTCGAGCGGCACCAGGGTCAGGGTGGCGAAGGTGCCGGCGAGGATCAGGCCGGCGCCGGTGACGACGCCGCCGGTGCTGACCAGAGCGGCGAGGGTGCCCTCGGGGGTGCCGCGCACGGCCGCCTCCTCGCGGGCCCGGGTCATCAGGAAGATGTTGTAGTCGACCCCGAGCGCGACCAGGAAGATGAACGACATCAGCTCGAGGTTGAAGGCCAGCCCGCCGGTCTGGAAGATCTCGGTGAAGGCGAAGGTGGCGAGCCCGAGGGTGGCGGCGAACGAGGCCAGCACGGTGGCGATCAGGTAGGCCGGCGCGACCAGCGCCCGCAGCACCCAGATCAGGATCAGGCCGATCACCAGCAGGACCAGGGGCACGATCAGCTTCGTGTCGCGGGCGTTGGTTTCCTCGATGTCGAGGTTCTCGACCGGGATGCCGCCGAGCAGGCCGCCGGGAGCGACCGCGTGGAGGCGGTCGCGGATGTCTTCCACCGCGGTTTCGGCCTCGCTGCCGTAGGGGCTGCCGCGGAGGACGAGGACGATCACGGCCTTGGCGGCGTCGGACGGGACCGGGGTCGGCAGCACCAGCTGGACGCTGTCGAGCTTTTCCAGCTCCTTGGCCACCAGCGGCGCCTCCTCGCTTCCAACCACCGCGGTCAGCGGTGAGCCGAGCCCGGCTGGGAAGTGGCGTTCCAAGGCTTCGGTGCCGCGGCTGGAGTTGGTCGGCTTCGTCACCCCCTGCCCGAACCCGAGCGTCCCGTGGTTCGTCAGGTTGCCGAGCGCAAGCACCGCCAGCAGGGCGAGGACGCCGACGACGATCCGCCCCGACCGCCTGCACACCAGGTCCGCGACGCGCTCCCAGATGCCGAGTCTGTCTGAGTCCCCCATATCCGGGGATGGAGACGGATTCGGTCCAGCGGGCCAGAAAGCGCGGTCGCCGAGAAGTGAGAGCAGGGCGGGGAGGAGGGTGAAGGCGGCGGCAAGCATCACCGCGATGCCGATTGCCAGGACCGGGCCGAGCCAGTGGGTCGACTCGAGGTCGGCGAACAGGAGGACCAGCATCGCCGCGATCACGGTTCCGCCCGAGGCGGCGATCGCCGGCCGGGTCTCGCGCACCGCCAGACCCAGGGCCGCGCCTGCGGGCGCACCCCTGCCCAGCTCTTCCCGGTATCGGTGCACCATGAGCAGGGAGTAGTCCGTGCCGGCACCGAAGATCAGAACCAGTAAGAGCATCGTGCCCTCGGAGTTGACGACGATCCAGTCGGCCTCGATCAGCAGGTAGGCGATGCCGATTGCGACCAGGTAGGCGAGGCCGACGACGAGCAGCGGCAGCAGCGCCAGGATCGGCGCCCGGTAGACCGCCAGCAGGAGGATCAGGACGAGGCCGAGGGTGGCGATCAGCAGGGTGCGTCCGGCGTCTTCGGCGACCCGCTCGAGGTCGGCGGCAATCCCGCCCGGCCCGGTCACGTAGGCGTGCACCCCGGGTTGTTCGTGCGCCCGCAGGTAGCGGCGGATCTGCTCGACCCCGCTGACCACCGCGCCGCGGTCCTCGGCGTCGATCGCCAGCACCAGCAGCGCCGCTTCGCCGTCCTTGGAGACCGGCCCGACGCCGTTGGCGACCCGCGCCACCTCGCTCAGGTCGTTGCGGTATTCGCCCGAGAAGGGGTCGACGATCGGCGTCGCCCCGCTCAACCCCAGCTTGCCGAGCCCGTCGCCGATCCGCCCGATCGCGCCGATGTCTTCCTTGCTGAGCCCGCCGGGCCGTTCGAAGACGATCACGACCGGCACGTCTTCGCGCCCGGCGGAGGCGTGCTGAAGCGCGTCGAGCGCCCGGGTCGATTCCGAGTCCTCGGGCAGGAAGCTGCTCTGGCCGGCGGCGGTGACGTCGTCGATGTGGGCGTGGGCGACCAGGCCCGCGGCGCCAAGCAGGAGCCAGACCGCAACCGTCAGCCATCGTCCACGTGATCCGGCCACCAGGCGGCAGCGTAGTCAGGATCAATGACTGATTGGACTCGCGACCATGGGGGTAGACGCAATCGCATGGGATTGAAGCCGCTGCTCCTCGCTGCCTTGGTCGCCCTCTCCCTCGGCCTTGTTGCCTGCGGGGGTGGCGGCTCCGATTCCACCTCTTCGGAAGTCGAAACGACCCCGTCGGCGAGCGAAGAATCGACCGAATCGACCGGCGAAGCCGAAACGGAAACGGAGAGCGAACCGGCGCCGAGCGGCGAGGCTTCCAAGTCCGAAAAAGTGGACATCGTCGAATTCACCTACCAGCCCGACCCGGTCGTAGTGCAGGTCGACGGCAAGGTGATCTGGCAGAACCAGGACACCGCGCCCCACACCGCGACCGCCGACGACGGCAGCTTCGACACCGGCACGATCGAGAAAGGCAAGCTCGGCTCGGCCACCTTCAAGGAAGCGGGGACCTTCACCTACTTCTGCGAGATCCATCCGACGATGAAGGGCACCGTCGAAGTAGTCGAATAGCCTCGCCGGCCTGATGCCCCTCTGGATAGCGCGAAAAGCCGCACCCCACGTCTGGAAGCGGGTGCCCTGGGCGAAAGTCTGGGTGGTCTCGCTCTGGCTGCTGAAGAAAGGCCGCGACCGGATCGAGGGCAACCTCACCCAGCGCGAGCAGACCGAGTTCTGGAACCTCCTCAAGAAGTCCCAGGGCCGGCCCGGCAACCTCAGCAAACGCGACAAAACCCGCGTGAAGCACCTGGTCGGCAAGGCGATCCGCGGCTGATCGGTAAAGATCCCCCCGTGGCCGAGGGGGAGCGAGACGACCTGGCGGAGCTGCTGGCGCGGCGCGCCCTGACCGAGGACGCGGCGCGGACCGACGCGGTCGAGAAGCGCCACGCCGCCGGCGGGCGCACGGCGCGGGAGAACCTCGAGGACCTGGTCGACCCCGGCTCCTTCGTCGAGTACGGGCGCTTCGCGATCGCCGCCCAGCGCGGCCGCCGCGAGGTCGAGGACCTGATCGCCCGCACCCCCGCCGACGGGCTGATCGGCGGTACCGCCCGGGTCAACGGCGATCGCTTCGACCCCGAGCGCGCCGCCTGCGCGGTCCTCTCCTACGACTACACGGTGCTGGCCGGGACCCAAGGGGCACTCGGCCACCGCAAGAAGGACCGCCTCTTCGAGCTGATCGAGCGGATGCGGCTGCCGGTCGTCTTCTACGCCGAGGGCGGGGGAGGGCGACCCGGCGACACCGACTATCCCGTCGTCTCGGCGCTGGATACCCGCGCCTTCGCGCTCTGGGCGAAGCTCTCCGGGCTGGTGCCGCGGATCGCGATAGTCCATGGCCGCTGCTTCGCCGGCAACGCGGTGCTGGCCGGCTGCGCCGACCTGATCGTCGCCACCGCGAGTTCCTCGCTGGGGATGGGCGGGCCGGCGATGATCGCCGGCGGCGGCCTCGGCGAGGTGCACCCAGACGCGGTCGGGCCGATCGACATCCAGGCGGCCAACGGCGTCGTCGACGTCGCGGTCGCCGACGAGGCCGAGGCGACCGCGGTGACCAAGAAACTGCTCGCCTACTTCCAGGGCGCGACCGAGCCCGGTCGGGTGCCCGACCAGTCGCTCCTGCGCGACGCCGTCCCCGAGCGCAAGCGCCGCGCCTACGACCCGCGGCCGATCGTCGAGACCCTCGCCGACGAGGGCTCGGTCACCTTCCTGCGCGAGCGTTTCGCGCCGGAGATGGTGACCGCGCTGGCGCGGATCGAGGGCCGCCCGCTGGGGATCATCGCCAACGACACCCGCCACATGGCCGGCGCGGTCACCAGCGAGGCGAGCGACAAGGCGGCGCGACTGCTGCAGCTGTGCGACGCCTTCGGGCTGCCGGTCCTCTCCCTGGTCGACACCCCCGGCTACATGGTCGGCCCCGAGGCCGAGGCGACCGGCCTGGTCCGCCGCGCCTCGCGCCTGCTGGTCGCCGGCGCCGCCCTGCGGGTGCCGCTGATCGCCGTCGTCCTGCGGCGCGGCTACGGCCTCGGCGCCCAGGCGATGGTCGGCGGCAGCCTGCACGAGCCGCTGCTGACGGTTGCCTGGCCGAGCGCCCACCTCGGGCCGATGGGGCTGGAGGGAGCGGTGCGGCTGGCGCTGCGCAAGGAGCTGGAGGCAATCCCCGACGAGGCCGAGCGCGAGCAGCGCGTCCGCGACCTGACGGCCCAGGCCGAAGAGAACGCCAAGGCGCTCAACGCGGCGGCGCTGTTCGAGCTCGACGACGTGATCGACCCGGCCGAGACCCGCGGTCTGATCGCTTCGACTTTGACCGCCGCTGGCGACACGCGGCCTCCGGGCGCCCATCGATTCGTAGACACCTGGTGAAAGGAAAGCCATGACCAACACGCCCCAGACCAACCACTCCGCCGACTACTCCGACCTCAAGGCCCTCTTCGTCAACTGCACCCTGAAGCGCAGCCCCGAGACCTCCAACACCCAGGGGCTGATGGACCTCTCGATGGAGGTGATGCGCAAGCAGGGGGTCGAGGTCGACTGCATCCGCGCGATCGACCACGAGATCGCGATCGGCGTCTGGCCCGACATGACCGAACACGGCTGGGAGCGGGACGAGTGGCCGCAGATCTTCGAGCGGGTGATGGCCGCCGACATCCTCGTCCTCGGGATGCCGATCTGGCTGGGGGAGAAGTCCTCGGTCGCGACCCACGTGATCGAGCGCCTCTATGGCAACTCGAGCCAGTTGAACGACAAAGGTCAGTGGGCCTACTACGGCCGCGTCGGCGGCTGCATCGTCACCGGCAACGAGGACGGGATCAAGCACTGCGCGATGAACGTCCTCTACTCGCTGCAGCACCTCGGCTACACGATCCCGCCGCAGGCCGACGCCGGCTGGATCGGCGAGGCGGGCCCGGGGCCGTCCTACCTGGACGAGGGCTCGGGCGGGCCGGAAAACGACTTCACCAACCGCAACACCACCTTCGCCGCCTGGAACCTGATGCACCTGGCGCGGATGCTGAAGGACGCCGGCGGCATCCCCGCCCACGGCAACCAGCCCGAAGAGTGGAAAGCCGGCTGCCGCTTCGACCTCCCCAACCCGGAGCACCGGGCCTAGCTACCAGCGGGCGTCGTGCTCCTCCAACACGCCCAGGCCTGAGGCGAGCTCCAGGCCCCCGAGGGCGCCGCTGAAGCTGCCGAACTGGTGGCGGTAATCGGAGCGGATCACCAGGTAGTTCTCGTTGTGGACGTGTTCCGATTCGCCCTCGAAGTCGAGCCGCTCGCCGTCGCCGAGTTCGATCGCCTCACTGCCCTGGAAGCGGACCGGCGGCGGCTCGGCCGGCACGCCGTCGATCCAGATCGCCCGCTCGCTGCCGCTTGCCGGGTCGTTGATCCCCTCGACCAGGTTCCAAGCGACGGGGCGCCCGTCGGCCGACTCGCCGACCCCCGCCGACCAGTGCCAGCTGGTCTCGCGCTGGTGGTGCCCGGCCGACTCGTCGTCGACGCCGCGACCGCTGAGCTGCCAGCGCTTCCCCGGCACCTCGACCGTCCCTTCGACTGGCATCCCGACCCGCTTTCGGGTCCAGGCCTCGGCCTTGCCGCTCGGGCAGGTGGTCTCGATCGGCGTCACCTCGCCGAGCCGCAGGCTGGCCCGCAGGTCCGGCCCGTCGATCTCCAGCCGCGGCCCGTCCAGGGTCACCTCGCGGCTGCCGGGGAGGAGGATCGTCCGCGCCGCGTGGTTCCGACCCTGCCGGTCCCAGAAGATCCAGAAGGACTGGGTCAGCGGCCCGACCTCGGCCCGCGCCGCGCAGAGCATCACCTGCTCCGAGAAGACCCCGACGTAGCGCCAGCGCTTGCGCAGCTGGCCGTGGGCGAAGAGGGGGAGATCCGCCTGGTTCACCGGGCGAAGGTATCGCCTGCCGGCTCAATCTCTACGCTCGGCGGGTGGACCAGTTGATTCAGATCGTCGGCGCGCTGCTGATCCTCGCCGGTTTCGCCGCGGTCCAGTTCGAGCGCATGCGACCGGACTCGCGCCTCTACCTGACGCTCAACCTCCTCGGCTCGGCGATCCTCGCCGTGCTCGCCTGGCACGAGTCCCAGTGGGGCTTCCTCCTGCTCGAGGGCGTCTGGGCGATCGTCAGCGGTTGGGGGCTGTGGGTGGCGCTTTTTGGACCCCCCAGGGCACCAAAAGCGCCACACCCTTAACTCGTGTTCGCCTCCAAGCGCGCCGCGAGCCTTTTCATCCCCCGCTCGCGCGCCGCCTCGGCGGCTCCATTCCAATCGGTTGCTTTGTCCTTGGGCCGTTCAACGCCCGCGTCGCGCAGGGTGGCGATGTCCTTGAACTTGAGCAGATCCTCGCGGCCCTCGATCAGGGCGCCGCGCAGAGCCGGCCGCCGCTCGCGGATCGCGTTGTCGAGGATCGCCTCCAGCGAGCCGTGCTCCCGCAGCAGCTCCGCCGCGGTTTTCGGCCCGACGCCCTTGGCGCCCGGCAGCCCGTCGGAGGGGTCGCCGCGCAGGGCGATGAAGTCGGGGACCAGCTCGGGGTCGATCCCGTAGCGCTCGCGCACCTCCGCCGGGCCGACCTCTTCGGCGCCTTTGCCGCCGCCGGTTTTGACGTAGAGCACGGTCACGTTCTCATCGGCGCACTGGTACATGTCGCGGTCGCCGGTCAGCAGCAGCGCCGGGCCGCCGGCCTTCGCCTCGAGCTTCGCGTAGGTGCCGAGCAGGTCGTCGGCCTCGAGATCCTCGGCCATCGCCACCGTCCACCCGAAGGCCTCGAAGAACTCGCGCGAGTCGGCGAACTGGTGCGGCAGCTCGTCGGGCATTGCCTCCTCGCGCTCGGCGTGGTAGGCGGGGTAGAGCTCGGTCCGGTAGGCGGCAGCGTCGGGGCCGAAGCAGAGCACCACGGCCCGCGGTTGGTGCACTTCGACCTCTCGCAGGATCAGGTTCGCCGTCCCCAGCAGCGCGTTGACCGGCCGCCCGTCCGGCCCGACGATCTCCTTCGGCAGCGCGTAGAAGGCGCGGAACAGCATCGAGGGGGCGTCGACGGCGAGCAGCGGGGCGGGCGGCACGCCTGGAGCCTACGCCCCAGGGTGTGGTTGAGCTTAGACGCGTTATGCACCCCAAAGCTCAACCACACCCTCTACGGTGCTGGCATGGATGGAGGGCAGACGCCGCGCATCGCACCCGGCAACCGCCGGCAGATCGGGCCGGTCAACGCCGCCATCGCCTGGGTGTTGGGACGCGCCACCGGCGGCAAGCCGCCGCACATCTTCACCACGCTGGGCCGCCACCGCGGCCTCTTCCGCCGCTGGCTCTGGTTCGCCGGCGGCCTGATGCCGGGCGGCAAGCTGCCGCGCCGCGACAGCGAGCTGGTCATCCTCCGCGTCGCCGACAACACCAGCTGCGCTTACGAGTGGGGACACCACGAGCGGCTCGGCCAGCGGGCCGGGCTCGGCGCCGAGGAAGTCGAGCGGGTGCGCTCCGGCTCGGACGCGCCGGGCTGGAGCCCGCGCCAGCAACTGCTCCTCCGCGCCGCCGACGAGATGCACGCCGAGGGCGAGATCGGCGACGAGCTCTGGTCCCAGCTCGCGGCCGAGTTCGACGAGCGGCTGCTGATCGAGCTCTGCCTCTTGATCGGCCACTACGAGATGCTGGCGATGACCCTGAAGACGCTGCGGGTTCAGCCCGAGCACCCCGCCAAGCGGCTCGGCTGATGCGCTCGCCGGTTCCGGACCTGGGCGGCAGGCGCTGCTTCATCACCGGTGCCGCCAGCGGCATCGGCCGCGCCACCGCCCTCGCCGCCGCCCGCCGCGGCGCCGACCTCCACCTCACCGACCGCGCCGCCGAGGGTCTGGAGGAGACCGCCGAGGCGGTCCGTGCCACGGGCGGCCGGGTCAGCTGGACCGGGACCGCCGACGTCGCCGATCACGCCGCGATCGTCGCCATCGCCGAGGAGATCCACGCCGAGCACGGCAGCATGGACGTGGTGATGAACGTCGCCGGGATCTCGATCTGGGGAGCGATCGAGAACCTCGACCACGACCACTGGCAGCGGGCCAACGAGATCGACCTGATGGGCCCGATCGGCGTCCTCGAGTGCTTCGTGCCGCCGATGATCGCCGCCGGCCGCGGCGGCCACGTGGTCAACGTCTCCTCCGCCGCGGGCCTGCTCGGCCTGCCGTGGCACGCCCCCTACAGCGCCGCCAAGTTCGGCCTCCGCGGCGTCTCCGAGGTGCTGCGCTTCGACCTCCGCCGCCACCGGATCGGCGTCAGCCTGGTCTGCCCGGGCGGGGTCAAGACGCCCCTGGTCGGGACGGTCGAGATCGTCGGCGTCGATCAGGGCGATCCCGAGGTGGCGAAGCTCAAACGCCGCTTCGAGAAGCACGCCGTCTCGCCCGAGCACGTCGCCGAGAGGATCCTCGCCGGCATCGAAGCCAACCGTTACCTGGTCTTCACCTCGCGCGACATCCAGCTCGCCCACGCGCTGCAGCGCTGGTTCCCGCCCGGCTACCGGCTGGCGATGCGGCTGCTCAACGACCGCCTGGTCGCGGTCGCCGGGCCCGGCTGACCCGGCTGGCTAGAGTCGTGGCCGCATGAAGGCCCTCGACATTCGCAATCTGGAGAAGCGCTACTCGAACGGAGTGGAGGCGCTGCGCGGCGTCTCGATCGACGTCGATCCCGGCTCGCTGTTCGGCCTGCTCGGCCCCAACGGCGCCGGCAAGTCGACCCTGATCCACTGCACGACCGGGCTGGCGCAGCCGACCGGCGGCTCGATCGAAGTCTTCGGCAACGACGCGATCGACCACTACGCCGAGGCGCGCCAGGCCGTTGGTTTGGCCCCTCAGGAGCCAAACCTGGACTGGTTCCTGACCGTGGCCGAGACGCTCGACTACCACGCCGGCTACTTCGGGATGCCGCGCAAGGAACGCCGCGAGCGGACCCGGGAGCTGCTCGAGACCTTCTCCCTGACCGAGAAGGCGGACGAGCGCACCCGCACCCTCTCGGGCGGGATGAAACGGCGGCTGATCCTGGCCCGGGCGATGATGCACCGGCCGCGCCTGCTGATCCTCGACGAGCCGACCGCCGGCGTCGACGTCGAGCTGCGGCTGGAGCTCTGGCACTACGTCCAGAAAATCAACCAGGAGGGGACGACGATCCTGCTCACCACCCACTACCTGGAGGAGGCCGAGCAGCTCTGCGACCGGATCGCCTTCATCGCCGCCGGGCAGATCGTCGCCGAGGGGACCAGCGAGGAGCTGGCCGAGCGCTTCGGCGTCGCCAACCTCGAGGACGCCTACCTGGCGCTGGTCGGCCGCGGCGAGCTCTCCCGCTCGCACATCGAGACGGCGCCGGAGGTCGAGGCGTGAAGCTCGGCGCCCCCGCCAGCGCGGCCCAGATCCGCTTCGCGACCCTCTGGCGGCGCGAGATCAATCGCTTCATGAAGATCAAGAAGCAGACGATCGGCGCGCCGCTGCTGGAAACCTTCCTCTACATCTCGGTCTTCGGCGCCGCCCTCGGCTCGCGGATCGACCAGCTGCACGGGATCGACTACGTCGTCTTCGTGATCCCCGGCCTGATCATGATGGCCTGGTCGATCAACGCCTTCTCCAACAACTCCTCCTCGATCCTCCAGCAGAAGTTCCAGGGCGCGATCCAGGACCAGCTCTCCTCGCCCGCCTCGCCGGCCGAGCTGCTGCTCGCCTTCTCGCTCGGCGGCTTCATGCGCGGCCTGATCGTC
>DASTSW010000086.1:0-11130 GCA_035760445.1 Solirubrobacterales bacterium
GGCGACGCGATCATCGGCTCCACCTACGCCGAGCTGATGCCCTACTTCGAGGCCGACGAGCAGACCGAGGCGATCGTCATCTACACCGAGCCCGGCGGCCGCATGGAGGCCCAGCTGGCCGAATGGGTCAAGGACAACAACAGCCGCCTTCCCATCGTCGCCTTCATGGCCGGCAAATTCATGGACGACGACGAGATGAAAGGCATGTCCTTCGGGCATGCCGGGACGATCGTCGAGGGCAAAGAGGACACCGCGACCGAGAAGATCGCCCGCCTCGAAGCCGCCGGCATCCGCGTGGTCGAGCGGATCGACCAGATCCCCGACGTCGTCAAGGAAAAGATCGGAGCGACCGCCTGATGGCCGAGACCCTGAACAAGGTCTTCATCGACGTCGAGGTCGACGACTCGATCAAGGGCGACGCCGCCCTCGCCGCCAAGCTCGAAGAAGTCTGCCCCGTCGACATCTTCAAGGACGCCGGCGGCAGCGTCGAGATCGTCGCCGAGAACTGCGACGAGTGCGTCCTTTGCAAGCTCTGCATCGAAGCCGCCCCCGCCGGCACCGTGCACGTCAAGAAGCTCTACGACGGCACCGAGCTGAGCTAGCGCCGCGCTACCCCTCAGGCGATCGCTTGGCCGGCTGCCTCGGCGACTTCCGCCTGCAAGCGCTCGGGGAGCTCGATCCAACTGCGCAGTACGGAGAGGAGGGCTTGGTCGCCCCCGATCTCGACCTGCTCCTCGGCCTCGCCGCCTAGGGCTATCGCCCTGATTACGTCTGGGGCGGTGCCGCTGAGGGCAAGATCGGCCCGCTCCGCCTCACCGCGGCCGGCGCTGCTCTCGCCGCCGCCGATTCTCAGCCAGTTCGAGTGACCTTCGTTGTGAATCTGGAGCACGATCGTCTCGGTGTCTTTGGGCGGGTCGAGGATCACCCGCAGCGCGTTGGCAAGCGAAGCGGTGACCAGTCCCGGCAGGTCCTCGAGCCGGTAGAAGTTGAGCCCCCAGCGTCCCAGCTCCATGATCGGTCCTTCCAGCTCATCACCAAGCTCGGTCAGCTCGTAGACGGTCCCGGATGCTGGCGCGTCGAGCTCACGGCGACGGACGACGCCGTCGGCCTCGAGGTCCCGGAGACGCCGAGTCAGGACGTCGGTCGGAGCGCCGCCGACCCCCTTTGCCAGTTCCGAGAACCGCATCGGGCCGAGCAGCAGCTCGCGCACGATCAGCATCGACCAGCGCTCGCCTATGTGGTCGAGCGCAGTGGCGACACTGCAGGACTGGTCGTAACTCCTCCTCCGGGGCACCCACAGAGTGTAGCTAACTTTGTTTTTCAAACTTATAACTTTGACTTCTGGTACAGTCGCGCCGCATGACCCGGATCGCCGACCTAACTTGGAAGCACCCGAAGCTCGTCCTGGCCGCGGTCGCCGCCTTCACCCTCCTGGCGGCGGTCGTCGGCCGGGATGTCGAGCAACACCTGAAGGCCGCCGGGTTCACCGACAACGCCTCGGAGAGTGAGCGGGCTGGTGCGTTGCTGCGCGACGGCCTCGGCTACGACCCCAACCCCGGCCTAGTCGTCGTGGTCAGGGCACCGGGTGGCGGCCAGCTCGACACCACCGCTCCAGCGGTGCGCCGGGAAGTAGCGAGCCTCAGCCGCGAGATCGCCGCGGTCGAAAACGTCGGCCGGGTCGTCGATCCGCTGCGGGGCGCTCCCGGCAGTGCCAGGCTGGTGGCCGAGGACGGCGAGTCGCTGACGATCCCCGTCTACCTCTCCACCGACGACATCCAGGATGCCGGCGGGATCGCCGCCGAAGACGTCCGCGAGATCCTCGCCTCGAGCCGGCTCGACGTCGGCCTCGGGGGCTTCGCCGCCGGCTTCGACGAGACCAACGACCAGACCCGCGAGGACCTGACCAAGGCCGAGCTGATCGCCTTCCCGATCCTGGCGCTGCTGTTGCTCTTCGTCTTCCGCGGTGTCGTCGCCGCCGCGATCCCACTGCTGCTCGGGGTGATCTCGATCGTCGGCACCCTGCTGGTGCTGCGGGTGATGTCGAGCTTCGCCGATACCTCGCTGTTCGCGCTCAACATCGCCACCGGCTTGAGCCTCGGCCTCGCGGTCGACTACGCGTTGCTTCTTGTCTCGCGATATCGCGAGGAGATGGAGCGCGGCGGTGCGTCGCGGGAGGCGCACCGCCGCACCGTGCAGACGGCCGGCAAAACGGCGGTCTTTTCCGGCCTCACCGTCGCGGCGGCGATGGCGGCCCTGATCGTGATGCCGCAGCGCTTCCTCTACTCGATGGCCGTCGCCGGCGCCTCGGTGGCGGTGCTCTCAGCCGTGATGGCGATCCTCGTCGTCCCCTCCCTCCTCAGACTGCTCGGCACCCGCATCGACGCCCTCTCGGTCCGCCGCGGCGCCGCTGTCTCCGATGCCTCCGACGGCTGGTACCGGCTCGCGCGCGGGGTGATGCGGCGCCCGGTCGCCGTCGCCCTCGGCAGCTCGGCGCTGCTGTTGGCCGCAGCGGCGCCGCTGCTCTGGACCACCCTCACCGGCCCCAGCGCCGAAGCGGTACCCCCCGGCAAGCCCTCCTACGACGCCTACCGCTACCTGGAAGCGCACTACCCCCGCGACGTCACCGAGGCGGTGACGGTCACCGTCGACGGAGATGCAGTCCCAGCGCAACTGGCCTCCTTCCAGCGCCGTGTCCGCTCGGTCGACGGCGTCGTCCGCGGCACTCCCTTCGCCTCCGCCGGCGAAGGTGTCGCCTACGCCAATTTCGCCCTCGCCGACCCCGCCCTCAGCGGCGACTCGCAGGACGCCGTGCTACAGATCCGCAACCTCGACCCGCCGGGTGCCAGCAGCGTCCTCGTCTCCGGCAACACCGCTGGCTTCATCGACCAGAAGCAGAGCCTCGTCGATCACGCGCCGCTAGTCGTCGCGATCGTCGCCTTCACTACCCTCCTCATCCTCTTCCTCCTCACCGGCTCGGTCCTGCTGCCGCTGAAGACCCTGCTGATGAACAGCCTCACCCTCGGCGCCACGCTCGGGATCCTGGTCCTCTCCTTCCAGGCGGGCTGGCTCGACACCCCGCTCGACTACACCGGCCCGGCGGCGATCGAGGTGACCAGCCTCGTCTTCCTCTTCGCGGTCATCTTTGGCCTCGCCACCGACTACGCGGTCCTCGTCATGGCGCGGATCAAAGAGCGCTACGACGCCGGCGACTCCAACGAGGAGGCGGTCGCGGTCGGCATCGGCCGCACCGGCCGCGTGATCACCGCCGCGGCGCTGGCGATCGCCGTCGTCTTCCTCGCCTTCGGGGTCAGCAGCGTCTTCTTCGTCAAGCAGATCGCGATCGGGATGGCGGTCGGAGTAATGATCGACGCCACCGTCGTCCGCGCCCTCCTCGTCCCCTCGCTGATGCGCCTGCTCGGCGACTGGAACTGGTGGGCGCCGAAACTGCTGCGACGAATCCAGCTCCGCTTCGGCTTCTCCGAGGCCTGAATCACGAAGACCCGCCGAAGCGGGTCTTTTGCGTGCGGGGGAGCTACCCCCGGAACGGCTGACAACCGGAAAGTCGAGGTTAGTACGACGATCCACAGCCGTCAACGGGGGCGAGTCTTGTCTACTCGCGACTTAGCGGCAACGGAGGATGAAGGCTCATCCGGCGGGAAGGGTCTCCCCTCCCCGCCGTCACGCCTGACTATCGCGTCTCGCCGAGCGTTTTGTATTTCCCCCCCGAGTCTTTGTACCAACCGGATGACAGACAGCCGGTTGCCCGACAGGCGACGCCCTCGAGAATCGTTTCGGTCGCCCCTTCCGGGTTCGGGGTGGTGTCCAAAACCCAGGCGCTGCCGTTGTATTCCTGGGCCATCGGCAGCCAGTTTTTGCCGTTGTTCCAGTCGCCGACCGCAACGCAGGGGCCCGTGGTGCAGGACACACCTTGGAACACCGTGTTGGTCGATTTTTCTGGATTCGGGCTGGCCTGATGCGACCAGGCGGTCCCGTTCCAGCGCTGCACGAACGATGTCTGCAGGCCGCCGGAATCCCTATAGATCCCTACACCCGCGCACGCGGAAGCACTGCTGCAGGACACATCGAGGAGGACCGTGCGTATCGAGCCTTCGGGTTTCGGAACGGTCCGCAGCGTCCAGGACGTCCCGTTCCAGGTTGCCGACCATGCCCATATCGAGCCGCCGCTGACGGTGTAGCTCCCAACCGCGACGCAGAAAGTCGTCGTCGGACAGTCGACGCCGTGGAGTTCGCTCGAGGTCGCTCCTTCCGGTTCCGGAATGGATTGGATCACCCATTTGGATTCGGAGTTCCTTCCAACCGCAAACGCCGTTTTTTTGCCGGCTTTGACGCTGTATCCCACCGCCATGCATCCCGGCACTGCAACCCTGCATGACATGCCTTTCAAAGCCGTTTCGCTTGCGCCTTCTGGATTGGGCGTTTCCTGAATCGCCAGCAAACCAAAGGTGTTCAACCCCGACACGATCAGTGATTTCGTTACCCCGCCGCTCACATAGGAGCCGGCAGCGAAGCAGAGCAGCAATTCCGATGAGGTGAGGCAGTCGACCGATTGGAATTCCCCGGCGGTCGCGCCTTCAGGTGATTTGGCCGTGATGTTCGCCCAGCTGGTTCCGTTCCAGGCCTGGGCGTAGGGCGCGGTTTTGCCGCCGCTTTCGGTCAGCTTCCCGACCGATACGCAGGGTTTGGTCGCGGTCGTCGCGCAGGAGATGTCGTAGAGGTTGCTGTGTTCGGCGCCGGCCGCGTTCGGCGTCGTCTGGATCGTCCAGGTGGCCGCGGCGGCGGGAGAAGCCAGGAGGGCCAGCACGCAGGCAACCAAACCGACCGCTGCTGCCAACGGGATCGGCTTGGGCAGTGTTCGAGACTGAGGTGAAAGCATTTTATTCCTTTCGGTACGAAGGAAGTTTTAAATAGCTTTACCCAAAGTCAAAAATCCCTAATCAAAGATTGCCCCAACGGGAGCACGCCCTGTCCCCCTGTGGGATCGATCACATTACGCGTATATAAATTTATATTCGGGTAATGTCTACACCGATGGATGCATCGGTACGAACGAGGCTCTCGCGGGACGACCGCATGGAGCAGACGCTGACGGCGGCGCACGGGCTGTTTGCCGAGCGCGGCTACGCGGCGGTGACGATGGATGAGATCGCCGCTGCGATCGGCGTCACCAAGCCGCTTCTCTACAACTACTTCGGCAACAAGGAGCGGCTCTACATCGCCTGCATGGAGCGGGCAGGCGACTCGCTGATCACGACGATCGCGGATGCGGTCGGCGAGACCGAGAACCCCGGCGACGCGCTCGGGGCCGGCGTCCGCGCCTTTTTCTCCTTCCTCGACACCGACCGCTCGGCCTGGGCGGTCCTCTTCGACGAGACCCTCCCCCAGGCCGGCCAGGTCTACGACCGGGTCGCCGCCTACCGCGGCCAGATCCTCGACCTCGTCTCGGCCGCGCTGCTGGCGCAGCTGCCGGAGCGCCGCCGCGAGGCGGCCAAGGTCGAAGTCGAGGCCCTCTCCACCGCCCTGCTCGGCGCCTCCGAGGCGCTCGCCCGCTGGTGGCTGCGGACCGAAACGATTAGCGCCGAGGACGCCGCCGAGCTCCTGATCTCCACCGTCGAGCCCGGTCTGCGCGAGCGCTCGGCCCCCACTTCCAACTCACCCCAAGGAGGACCCTCCCCCAAATGAACTCCCAGACCCGCAAAGTCGCCGTCGTCGGCGGCAACCGAATCCCCTTCGCGCGCTCCAACAGCGTCTACTCGCACGCGAGCAACCAGGACATGCTGACCGCCGCGCTCGACGGCCTGATCGACCGCTACGGCCTGCAGGGCGAGACGATCGGCGAGGTCGCCGGCGGCGCCGTCCTCAAGCACTCGCGCGACCGCGACCTTGCCCGCGAGAGCGTGCTCGGCACCCGGCTCGCCGCCGAGACCCCCGCCTACGACGTGCAGCAGGCCTGCGGCACCGGCCTGGAGACGACGATCCTGGTCGCCAACAAGATCGCCCTCGGGCAGATCGACTCCGGCATCGCCTGCGGCGCCGACACCACCTCCGACGCGCCGATCGCCCTCAACGAGCAGCTCCGCGAGACCCTCTTGGAGGCCAACCGCGAGCGCTCGACGATGGGCAAACTGCGGACCCTGACCAAGGTCCGCCCCGGTCACATCGTCCCCCAGATCCCGCGCAACGAGGAGCCGCGCACCGGCATGTCGATGGGCGAGCACTGCGCGATCATGGCCGAGGAATGGGGGATCGGCCGCAAGGAGCAGGACGAGCTCGCGGTCAAGAGCCACAAGAACCTCGCCGCCGCCTACGACCGCGGCTTCTTCGACGACCTGATGACCCCCTACATCGGGCTCGACCGCGACCAGAACCTGCGGCCGGACTCGAGCCTGGAGAAGCTGGCGAAGCTGAAGCCGGTCTTCGGCGGCCCCGAGGGGACGATGACCGCGGCCAACTCGACCCCACTCTCCGACGGCGCCTCCGCCGTCCTCCTCGCCTCCGAGGAGTGGGCGAAAGAGCACGGCCTGCCGATCCTCGCCTACATCAGCGAGGCGCAGACCGCAGCCGTCGACCACGTCCACAAGCGCGAAGGTCTGCTGATGGCGCCGGCCTACGCGATGCCCCGCATGCTCGACCGCGCCGGGCTGAAACTGCAGGACTTCGACTACTACGAGATCCACGAGGCGTTCGCCGCCCAGGTCCTCTGCACCCTGAAGGCTTGGGAAGACGAGGACTTCTGTGGCGACAAACTCGGGCGGGACGAACCGCTCGGCGCAATCGATCGCAAGAAGCTCAACGTCAACGGCGGCTCGCTGGCGGCCGCCCACCCGTTCGCCGCGACCGGCGGGCGGATCGTCGCCAGCCTCGCCAAGCAACTGCACGAAGACGGCAAAGGCCGCGGCGTGATCAGCATCTGCGCCGCCGGCGGCCAGGGTGTCGTCGCGATCCTCGAGGCCCCGGGAGGTGCCAAGTAACTCATGGCTGACCGCTACTCACAGGTTGTCAACGCGCCGCTCGTCGGCACCATCGCCAAGCAGCTCGGGCTGCCCCAGCCCGTCGCCCTCGACCGCTACGAAGAGGGCCAGCCGGCCGTCGGCGGCCCGGTCCTGACCGGCGCCGCGCCGGAAGGCCGGCTCGGCAAGGCGATCGCCGCCGTCCTCGACAGCGTCAAGGCCGAACGGGCCGGCGCAGAGGGCAAGGCCAAGGCGCTGGTCTTCGACGCGACCGGGATCTCCGACTCGACCGAGCTGGTCGAGCTGCAGCGCTTCTTCTACCCGGCCGTCGCTCGCTTGCAGCGCAGCGGCCGCGTTGTCGTCCTCGGCACCCCGCCGTCTGAGGCCGGCTCGGTCGAGGCCCACATCGCCCAGCGGGCGCTGGAGGGCTTCACCCGCTCGCTCGGCAAGGAGATCGGCGGCCGCGGGTGCACTTCGCAGCTGGTCTACGTCGAACCCGGCGCCGAGGACCAGCTGGAGTCGACCCTGCGCTTCCTGCTCTCGCCGAAATCGGCCTACGTCTCCGGCCAGGTGGTGCGAATTGGCAAGGGCGTCGCCCCCGCTCCCGAAATCGACTGGACCCGGCCGCTGGCCGGCAAGGTGGCGCTGGTGACCGGCGCCTCGCGCGGAATCGGTGCGGCGATCGCCAACACCCTCGCCCGCGACGGGGCCGAGGTCGTCGGCCTCGACATCCCGCCGATGGCGGCCGATCTGAAGGCCGTCACCGACGCAATCGGCGGCCGCTCGATCGCGGCCGACATCACCGCCGCCGATGCACCGGAGCAGATCGCCGCCGAGCTCTCCGGCGGGGTCGATGTCGTCGTCCACAACGCCGGGGTGACCAAAGACCGGACGATCGCGAAGATGCCGGAGGAGCGCTGGGTGCAGCTGATGGAGATCAACCTCTCCAGCGAGGAGCGGATCAATGAGGCGCTCCTGGCGAAGAAACTGCTCAACCCCAACGGCCGCATCGTCGGCGTCTCCTCGATGGCGGGGATCGCCGGCAACAACGGCCAGACCAACTACGCCAGCTCCAAGGCCGGGGTGATCGGGATGGTCGAAGCGATGGCGCCGGAGCTGGCGAAGCGCAAAGCGACGATCAACGCGGTCGCGCCGGGCTTCATCGAGACCCAGATGACCGCAGCGATGCCGATCGGTCCGCGCGAAGCCGGCCGCCGGCTCTCCAGCCTCTCGCAAGGCGGCCTGCCGGTCGACGTCGCCGAGACGATCGCCTGGTTCGCCAGCCCCGCCTCGACCGGCGTCAACGGCAACGTCGTCCGCGTCTGCGGCCAGAGCCTGCTGGGAGCGTGAGCGCGTGACCAAGACCCTCGACAGCAGCCCCAGCATCCTGCCGCTCTACGCGCGCGCGGCGCTGCCGATGATCCCCGGCGCCGGGCGGCTGCCCTTCGTCCCGGGCGGGGGCGGCGAGATTCCCGACGGGCTCGACTTGGAGCTGGCCGGGGTCACCGCCCAGCCCGAAGACGTCGCCGCCTACGCCAAGGTCTGCGGCTTCGCCCTCCGCGACACCCTCCCCCCGACCTACCCGCACATGCTCGCCTTCCCGCTGCACATGGCGGTGATGAGCGACGGCCGCTTCCCGTTCGGCGCGGTCGGCCTCGTCCACGTCTCCAACACGATCACCCAGAAGCGGCCGATCGGGATCAATGAGGAGATGACGATTCGGGTGCGGCCGACGCAGCTGCAACCGCACCCGAAGGGGAAGACGTTCTCGCTGGAGACCGAGGTCCTGGTCGGCGACGAGGTCGTCTGGGAGAGCGTCAGCACGATGCTCCGCCGCGGCAAGGGCGACGAGAGCGCCAAAGCAGAGAAGGGCTTCGAGTCGCTGCCGGAGGACACCCCCGCCAGCGCCGAGTGGAAGCTCGACGGCGGTCTCGGTCGCCGCTACGGCGGCGTCTCCGGCGACCGCAACCCGATCCACATGCACTCACTGACCGCAAAGCCGCTCGGCTTCCCTTCCGCAATCGCGCACGGGATGTGGAGCAAGGCGCGGGCCCTGGCACAGCTGGAAAGCCGGCTCGCCGACAGCTTCGAGGTCGAGGTCCGCTTCCGCAAGCCGATCCTGCTGCCGGCGAAGGTCGAGTTCGCCAGCACCGAGCAGGGCGAGGAGATCCTCTTCGCCGTCCGCGACGCCAAGAAGGGCACGCCGCACCTCGACGGCCGCGTGCAGCCACTCAAAGCTGGATCCAAATCCAAAACCGCCAAAACCGGAAGGAACAAAACGAAGTGACGACCACGACCGAGAACAAGGGGATGGCGGAGCGCAGTATGGGCTTCGGCCTGCGGGCGCTCAACCGCCTCGCCGGGTCCGATCTGCTGGACCGGATCCGTCTCCGCAAGCAGGTTGAGAAGGCCCTCTTCCAGGGCACCAAGAACGGCTTCAAGGGCGCGACCGCAGCCGGCCGCACCTTCTCCGCCGCTCAGCGGCTGGGCAAACCCGCCCGCCAGAAGAAGGGCAAGTCGAAAGGGCTCTTCGACCTCAGCCCGGACGACGAGCAGCAGATGTTCCAGGAGGCCGGTCGCTCCTTCGCCTCCGACCTGATTCGTCCCGCCGCCCTGGAGGCAGACGAGAAGCGGGAGACGCCGAAGGAGATCCTCGACCAGGCGAACGAACTCGGCGTCAACATGCTCGGCGTCCCCGAGGAGCTCGGTGGGGTGATGACCGAGCAGTCGGCGGTCACCTCGGTGCTGATCGGCGAGGCGCTCGCCCACGGCGACATGGGCATCGCCTACGCCGCCCTCGCCCCCGGCGCCGCCGCCACCGCGATCGGCCTCTGGGGCTCAGCCGACCAGGAGTCGACCTACCTCCCGGCCTTCACCGGCGAGGACATCCCCGCCGCGGCGCTGGCGATTCTCGAGCCGCGACCGCTCTTCGACCCCTTCGAGCTGGAGACGAAGGCGAAAAAGAAAGGTGACGAGTGGGTCCTGACCGGCGTCAAGTCGCTGGTCGCCCGCGCCACCGCGTGCGAGCTGTTCGTGATCGCCGCCGACGCCGAGGACATCGGCCCGGCCCTGTTCGTGGTCGAGTCCGGCGCCAAAGGCCTCTCGGTCGAAGACGAGCCGGCGATGGGCCTGCGGCCCGCCGCCACCGGCCGCCTGCTGATCGACAAGGTGAAACTGCCGGCCAGTGCGCTGCTCGGCGAGGGCAACGCGAAAACGAAGGACTACGCGGCCTGCGTCAACCGCTCGCGGATCGCCTGGTGCGGCCTCGCCAGCGGCACCGCCGCGGCTGTCCTCGACTACGTGATCCCCTACGTCAACGACCGCCAGGCGTTCGGCGAACCGATCTCCAACCGCCAGGGCGTCGCCTTCAGCGTCGCCGACATCGGCATCGAGTCGAACGCGATGCGGCTGGCGACCTACCGGGCGGCGAGCCGCGCCGACCGCGGCGAGAGTTTCAGCCGCGAGGCGGCGATCGCCCGCAAGCTCTGCACCACCAAGGGGATGCAGATCGGCTCCGACGGCGTCCAGCTGCTCGGCGGCCACGGCTTCGTCAAGGAGCACCCGGTCGAGCGCTGGTACCGAGACCTCCGAGCCGCGGGCGTGATGGAGGGCGCCCTGCTCGTCTAGGCCCCGCCTGGATGAGCTGAAAGGGAAACATGACCATCAACCTCGAGATACCGAAGAAGTTCAAACCGCTGGCGACCCAGGCCAACCAAGTCGCCACCGAGGTGTTCCGCCCGATCTCGCGCAAATACGACGAGGCCGAGCACGCTTACCCGAAAGAGCTGGACATGCTCGCCTCCCTGATCGACGGGATGAACGAGGGCTCCGACATCGGCGGCGCCGGTGCGGCCGGCGTCCGTCGCGAGAAGAGCGACGACGGCGAGAACCGCAACGGCTCCAACCTCTCCACCGTGCTCGGCATCATCGAGCTCTGCTGGGGAGATGTCGGCCTGCTGCTCTCGATGCCGCGCCAGGGGCTCGGCAACTCGGCGATCGCCTCGGTCGCGACCGAGGAGCAGCTGAAGCACTACGGCGGCAAGTGGGCGGCGATGGCGATCACCGAGCCGGAAGCCGGCTCGGACTCGGCCGCGATCCGCACCACCGCCGAGCTCGACGGCGACGAGTACGTCCTCAACGGCGAGAAGATCTTCGTCACCTC
>DASTSW010000087.1:0-45275 GCA_035760445.1 Solirubrobacterales bacterium
ACGGCGGCAAGAAGCGCGGCCTGCTGGAAAACAGCCGCAACCTCTGCAAGACCAACCGCAAGGCCAAGGTCGCCTTCACCGGGCAGAACGGAGCGACCCAGAACTACTCGCCGGTGATCGCGACCAGCTGCGGGAAGAAGAGGTAGCGGTCCTACCGCAAATGCGCAGTGCTTATTGACTGAAACCTCCTGGAGCGCTACGAAGTCCGGTAGGCAACCGGGCTCCGGCCCGCTCAAAGGAGGAAGTCATGAGGTATCTGAAGATGCTCGGCCTAACGGCCGTGGCCTGCGCCGCGCTGATGGGAGTTGCTGGTGGGGCTTGGGCGACCACCATCACATCCCCCACAGGCACCGTCGCCACACCGACGATCAAAGCCGAATCCGAGGGTGGGCACGTCACCCTCGCCAACCCGATCGCCAACATCAACTGCGCCTGGTCCTTCGAAGGCAAAGTCGAAGCCCATGGTGTCGAATCGGTGGCACAGGCGAAACTCAGCAGCCTTTCGCTCACCGGCTGCACAAACAGCTGGCACGTCACAGCGACGAGTCCCGGGGAACTGGCGATCGAATGGACCTCCGGCTACAACGGCACGGTCACCACGACCGGGATGAAGATCGACGCCACACGTCTCGGTGTCACATGCGCCTACGAAAGCAGCGCAACCAAACTCGGCACGATCACAGGCGGAAGCCCGGCGACAATCGACATCGAAGCCAGCCTCCCGATCGGCAAAGGATCCAGCGCGCTATGCGGTGAAAGCTCGGCCAAACTCGAAGGCAGCTACAAACTCACGAGTCCCGAAGCCTTGTTCGTGGACAAAGGTTGAGAGGTCGGTTAGCAGGCGTGGCCGCCATAGCGAGGCGGCCACGCCTCTCCCCAGACCGTGTCGTGGCTCTTCTACGATGAGTGGATGCAGCCCGAGAGAAAAGGCGCAAGCTGGCGGACGTGGGTTGCAGGCATCCTCGGCGCTCTGGTCCTGATCGTGGCCCTGCAGAATTCCCAACGGGTTGAAGTAGAAGTCCTGATGGTCAACCTCACGGCCCCCCTGATCGTGGTGATCTTGGCCGCCGCCGCGGTTGGAGCCGTGATCGGCTACGTGGCGCCTCTGGTCCGTCGCCACCATCGCGAGGAGAAGGCGAATAGCTAGCGGCGAGGCACGCTGAATGCATTAAGATCTCCCACGTAAAGTACCCGGGGGCAGGAGGAGCTGTGGGAGTTCTAGCCGAGGAGATACCGCAGGACTGGTACGCGACCGCCTTCGACGGGGCGACTGCGGAGATGGCCTGGACGGAACGCACCGAGGCGGAAGTCAACCGCGCGCTGACGATGCTGCGGCCGGAGGGTGGGGAGCGGATCCTCGACCTCGCCTGCGGGACCGGCCGCCACTCGCTGGAGCTGGTGAAACGGGGCTTCTCGGTCGTCGGCTCCGAGATCTCCTCCGAACTCGTCGCCATCGCCAAGCAGGAAGCCGCGACTAAGGGCCTGGAGGCGACCTTCCTGGAGGGGGACCTGCGGGAACTCGATTTCGAGGCGGAGTTCGACATCGTCCTCAACCTCAACGACGGCGCTGTCGGCTACTTCGAGACCGACGAGGAGAACCACCGCACCTTCGAGGTGATCTCCCGCGCCCTCAAACCGGGAGGGCGCAACCTGATCCAGGTCCCCAACGTCCTCTACGCTCGGGCCCGCCTGCCACAGCGTTCCTGGATCCCCAGCGAGAACATGGTCGAACTCGTCGAGCATCGCTGGAACAAGAAGGACCGCTACATGGAAGGCGCGATGATCCCGCTGCGCTTCGGCGACGTTCTCGAAGGGCTGAAGGGGATCGAATTCCGCCAGCGCCTCTACACCGTCGACGAACTGCGGGAGGTCTACGCCTCGGTCGGGATGACGGTCGAGCGCTCCTTCCACGGCAACGGCCGGCCGAAGGAGCCGACCGAGGCTCAGTTCGAGATCTTCGTCGGCGCGGTCAAGGACTAAGCGGCGCCGCCAACGGCCGAAGGCCGCTGCAGGATCTCCCGCGAGGGGATACCGATCACCTCGCCTTCGAACCGCTTCTGCTTCCCGTAAACGACCCAGGTGGTGTCGATCTCACCGATGTCGAGGTCGAGGCGCAGCTCGTCTTCGTGCTCTTCGAAGTGCTCGATATGGGTCAGTCCGGAGTCGTAGCGGCCGGCGAGCAGCTCCTCCCCCACCACCGGCTTGGAGACGACGTCGATGATCTCCTCCCATTCCGAAAGGTCCACGTAGCCCTTGGTGGCCGGCACGATCCCGAGGGACCGAGGCCGGTCGATCTCCCGCCTGGTCAGCACCACGAGGTGCTTGGTCGGGTAGATGAAGGTGTCGACGACGAAGACCTCTTTCCAGTAGCGCTCGGTGACCTCGTGGACCCGGGGATGGGCGCTGCACTGGACCAGGAAAGAATCATCGCGACCCCGGATCCGCTCGAGCCCGTCCATGAAGTCGGCGATGAACTCGATTTCGAAGTCATCGATGCCCTGAAACGCCATGTAGCGCTGCACCGCCCGCTCATGGCAGGTCCCGGTGGGGCCCAGCGTGACGATCCTCAGCCGCTTCTCCCGGTCCATAGCTCAAGGTTAATCGACTGCTCGGGAAACTCAAGTTGCCCGACATGCTCGTACCTTGACCTGCTTACGGCCGTACTTTAAGCTCAAGAAGCTGGCGTGCCAGGGACGCGCCATCGCGCATCTATGCAAATGGGACCGGAGGGGAACACGTGAGGGCCGAGACGCGAGCGATCTGGCTTGCCTCATGCTCGATGGCCAGGTTCTCGCCAGTCTCCGTCATCACTGTCCAACCATTAGGGGAGGAAAATTGATCTCTCGAATTCACAATAAGCTCGGCACGGCCGGCTTCATCGTGGCGATCGTCGCGCTGATTGCTGCGCTTGGCGGTGCCGCTATCGCTGCCGTGCCAAAGCTGAGCTCGAAGCAGAAGCAAGAAGTCACGAAAATCGCCCAAAAGGAAGCGAAAAAATTCCCGGGTCCGGCAGGTCCGGTCGGTCCGGCTGGATCTCCGGGCGCCGCGGGCGCCAAGGGTGACACCGGCGCGACCGGTCCCGAAGGACCTCAGGGCAAAGAAGGCAAAGAAGGCCCGAAAGGCGAAAAAGGCCCGAAAGGCGACAAAGGCGAAGCCGGGGCCTGCAGCAAAGAAAACAACGTGTGCGAAATGCCGTCGGGCTCGAGCCTGACCGGTCATTGGGGCTACGGCTCGGGTGCGCTCGCTGTCGTCACGACCCCGATCTCATTCAATCTCCGCTACCCGGGCACCGAAGGTCCTGAATATCACTTCGTCACCTTCGAGGAAGTCGAAGAAGAAGAAGCTCCCGCATCGTGCCCTGGAAACGTGGACGAACCGACGGCGGCCTCCGGCCATCTTTGCGTCTACCAAGTTGATAAAGACTTCGCGAACCCTGGTTCGTTCGAATCTGGCATCACCGAAGGCATGATCAAACAAGGCGACGAAACCAAAAACGGCAAAAAAAGCGATCCCTACGGGCTCGTTCTGGCCTTCCTAGCGGAAGAATTCCAGTTCTCCAGCGGCACCTGGGCGGTTAAAGCGCCTTAAGCGCCGTATTTGACCGGATGGATCAAGGGCCGCCTTCGGGCGGCCCTTTGTTTTGGGCACGAGAGGGCCTCTTCGGTTAAGCTACCGGCCTTTAGTCAAGAAGTTTGAGGGGGAGGAGAAGAAGTGAAGAAGGGAGCTTTTCTGGCGTTGGTGGCGGCTCTGGCAGCTGCGCTTTTGGCCTTTGCCGGTTGCGGTGGGGGCGATGAGACCACGGTGCTGACCAAGGCGGAATTCACCAAGCAGGCGAATGCCGGCTGCAAAGAACACGACAAAGAACGCGAACAGCTGTTCAGGGAAGTGAGCAAAACGATCGACCCGAGCGAGGTCACGCGGAAAGATCAGGAAGGGCTCATCTCCGAAGTTCTGCTGCCGCCCTACGAAAAAGACATCGAAAACCTGGAAAGTCTTGGGGCTCCCGAAGGGGACGAGCAGCAGGTCGAAGCGATCATCGCGGCGATGGAAAAGTCGATCGACAACGTCGAAGCCAAACCACTGGTCGCCCTCAGAAGCACGAGCCAGTTCGCCGAGGCCAACGAACTAGCCAAAAAGTACGGCCTGGATGACTGCGTCCTCTAGCTCTCTCGGTCTCTAAGACGGGATTTACTCCTCGAGCCGACGCAGGACCTCCTCGAAGCCGCCCGCCTGGTGTTCGATCAGGCGGGCGGCTATCTCGACTTCCCAGAAGCGAGCACCGGCAATCCAGGCGCGGCCCAGGTAATCCCAGGCCTGGATCGTGGCGCCGACGGTGGTGTTGAGCGCTTCTCCCAGCCGTTCCATCAGATCTTGGAACTCCTCCTGCATGCCGAGGATCACCGGCTTCGGGTCGGTCTGACCCATCTTCGTCTCGACCATCACCGCATGGCCAGTCCGCACGCCGAAGAACCAGGCGTCGTGGAGGTAGCCCTCGACCTCTGCCATTTGCCGGCCATCGAGCTGGAGAGCTTCGGCGCACTCCTCTGCGAGGGGCTTCAGAGCTTGTTCCTTCGCGCTTTCAACCGCAATTGACAAGCTGTCGCTGCCTGGGAACATCGCCGCCAATCTAAACAACTGGGTTTAATCGAGTACGCCTAGTTGTACTACGCGGCTACCGGAAGCGCAACCGGCTATTTGCCCCCGCCTTTTGGCCTTCTGAAGCCAAAGAGAAGGGCGGCCCTGAGGCCGCCCTTCTCGAATCCGACTTGTGCTCGAGGCTGAGCCCCGAGTTGCGTTCCTCAGGTACCGGTGCAGGTTCGGATGATCCCAGCGGACGCCTTCGTGCCGTCCGAGAAGATCGCCGTCGCTTTCGCCTGCAGCTTGCCGTCGGGGCATTTGGCGGTGAGGACACCCTTCTTGTTGATCGTCAGGCTGAACGTCTTCACCGAGCCGCTGCCGCCAGCGATTTTCGGAATCGTGGCGACGGTTTTGAGGCCGTAGCGACCGTTCTTGACTTTCTTGATTTTCAGGGTGGTGACGATCGCCCCGGTTACCGGCGCCGAGAAGTAGGCGTGGATGTAGAGGGTCGTCGTGCCGCCGCTGAAGCCGCCGTTGATGACGAGCAACTTACTGTTGACGTCGATCGGTTTCTGTTCCGGGAACTGGACCTCGACGGTGGTCTGGCCGGTGCCGATGATCGCTTTCTTACAAGCTGCTTCGGCAGCCTTGGTGTCGCGGGACTGCAGCTGGCCGGACTTGCAGGCCGGCAGACCCTTGACGTTGATGGCGCCGTTCTTGTCGGTTTCGACGATCGTTTCCTTCAGCGCCGGCGGGTGCGTGCCGTCCTTGGTCGAGATTTTGCCCGAGGCGGTGAGGCTGATCGGCGCGAGCTTGTTCTTCGGCAGCTTGGTCGGCTTGAAACCGCCGTTGAAGGTGAAGACCAAGTTGCCGGCTTCCACCGTCACCGGTTTTTCGCCGGCGCCAGTGGCGATCCCGGCCACGCTGACGGCGATCAGGGCCGCGAGGGCCATCGTCAACATCAAGTACTTACGCATATCCCTATATCTCTCCTTTGCGGCTGCCCGTCCAGGGGCCTATGCCGTCGGAACGCTTTGTTTAACTCTCCAGCGGGTCAAACTACCACCCCCGCCCTGTTCGTAAACCCGCCATTTGGGCAAAAGGAGCGGATCGCCCAGGCGGCTAGGAGCGAGCCTTTGCCAGCCGCAGCCGCTCGCGCTCTGCGGTGGCCGTCTCAGCCCCGAGGAATGGCAGGGCCACCCAGAACATCAGATCGGGCAGGCGACTGGGGAGACGGCCGACGGCGCCGTGGAGAATCTCGCTGTAGAGCAGCTCGTTGATGCCCCCGGCGACCGCGAGCGTGGTGATCCCCGGCAGTTCGACCGAGGTCTCAGAACGACCGGGCTCGAGGAAGCCGGTGAACTGTCGTAGGGCGGAATCGCGCCGGGCCAGGGCTTTGGGGCCGGCGGCGAGCACCTCGACGATCGCGAAGCGCGCCTCGTCGGGATGGCGGGAGAGGTGCTCGAGCAGCGCTTCCAGCGAGGCGCTGACGCGCTCTGCCCATGGTGACCCCGCGTGCGACTCGAACGCATCCGTCGCCTCGCTCAGCAGGCTTTCGAGCAGCACGTCGTAGGCGGCGAGGAAGCAGTCCTCCTTGCTCTCGAAGAGTTCGTAGAACGTCTTGCGCGAGACCCCGGCGACGCCGATCACGTCGACCACCCTGGTCTCGGGGTAACCGCGGGTGGAGACGACTTCGATCATCGCCCGGTGGATGCGTTTGCGCTGGGAGTCGGTTACCGCCTCCCTGGGCAAGCCATGTCTTCCCCGAGGCAGCCGCTCGTTCGCCTTTGCCGAGCGTCGACTGGAAACCACCTCACAGACTGTAGAGGAGTGGGCGCTACCGGTGGGCGTTTTTCTTCTAAAACCTGCCGCCGCTCTCGGCGGCTCAGGAATCGAGCCAGATCGATTGCTCGCGGTCGGGCCCGACGCCGACCAGGCGAACCGGAACGCCGACGAAGTCGGAGATGAAGCCGAGGTAGTCGCGGGCCTCCTGGGGCAGGTCGGCGGCGCTGCGGCAGGCGCCGAGATCGGCGTCGAAGCCCGGCAGCTCCTCGTACTCCGGCGTCGCCGAGTGGAGGATCGACTGGTGGTAGGGAAAGGTGTCCAGCTCGGCCCCTTCTTTCGAGCGGTAGCGCACCGCCACCCGCAGTGGGCCGATGCCGCTGAGCACGTCGAGCTTGGTGATCGCGAGGGCGTCGAGGCGGTTTAGGCGGACCGCGTAGCGCAGGGCGACCAGGTCCATCCAGCCGCAGCGGCGACGCCGGCCGGTGGTCGTCCCGAACTCATGCCCGCGCTGGACCATCTGCTCACCGACCTCGTCGAACAGCTCGGTCGGGAAAGGCCCGGCACCGACCCGGGTCGCGTAGGCCTTGGCGATCCCCCAGACCTCGTCGATGTCCTTCGGACCGACGCCGGCGCCGACGCAGGCCGCGCCGGCGATCGGGTTGGAGGAGGTGACGAAGGGATAGGTGCCGTGGTCGAGGTCGAGCAGGGTCGCCTGCGCGCCCTCGAAGATCACCGTCTCGTCGCTGTCGAGGGCGTCCCAGCAGAGGCGGGCGGTGTCGGCGATATGGGGCTCGAGCCGGTGGCCGAAGCTGATGTGTTCCTCGACCATCGCGTGCAGGTCGAGGCGCGGGTCGGGGACGCCGCCCTCGACCTCGATCGGCTTCGCTTCCTCACCTGCCTCCTTGAGTTTTTTGCGCCGTTGCACCGAGAGCTCGCGCAGCGCCTGCTGCTTGGGCTCCAGGGCGGCGCGGATCTTGGTCCGCAGGATCTTCTCGTCGAGCAGGTCCTGAACCCGGATCCCCAGCCGCAGCGCCTTGTCGGCGTAGCAGGGGCCGATCCCGCGCCTGGTGGTGCCAATCGAGAGCTTCCCCAGCTTGGTCTCTCCGGCCGAGTCGAGCAGCACGTGGTAGGGCATGATCAGGTGCGCGTTGGCGGAGATGCGGAGGTTGTTGACGCTCACCCCAGCCCGTTTCAGCCCGTCGATCTCGCCGAGCAGGACCCGCGGGTCGACGACGACGCCGTTGCCGATCACGCAGGCCTTGTCTGAGTGGAGGATCCCGGAGGGGATCAGGTGGAACTTGAACTCCTGCCCTTCGCGGACGATCGTATGGCCGGCGTTGTTGCCGCCCTGGAAGCGCACGATCGTCGATGCGCGCTCGGCGAGCAGGTCGACGACCTTGCCCTTGCCCTCATCGCCCCACTGGGCGCCGACTATGACCACTCCTGGCATGCCGCGGGGGATTCTGACGCGGTTTAGCTGGCGGCGCGGGCTCGGTAGCGATTGTCGGAGCCGAACAGCGGCAGCGGGTCGCCGCAGATCTCGACCAAACGGGAGACAGTGCGGCGGCCGATCTGGTCCTCCAGCTGCTTCTGACCCTTGTCGACATCGCCCTCGGCGTTGCTCGTGACCAGCATCGGGCGCTGGTTCTCGTAGCGCTCGTTGATCACGGCATAGAGCTGCTCGACCACCCAATCGGTGTGGCGCTCGGAGCCGAGATCGTCGATGTAGAGCAGGTCGACGGCGGTGACCCGTTCGAAGAACTGGGCGTAGGCGTTCTCGTTGTCGGCTTCCTGGTAGGTCTGGCGGATCCGGGTGAGGAGCTTCGGGGTGAAGTAGATGCCGACCGACTTGCCCGCTTTCAGCGCCTCGCTGGCGATCAGCATCCCCAGGGTCGTCTTGCCGGTGCCGGTGTCGCCCATCAGCCAGATTCCCCTGCCCTCCTCGAGGTTGCGGTCGAGGCCCTCGACGTAGGCGCGCGCCGCCTGCACCACGTGGCGCGTGGTCATGTCCCGCGCCATGTCGGCGACAGGCGGCCGGTCGAAGGAGACCCCGCGGTAGCGGGCCGGGATCGCCGAGGCGACGCCGCGGCTGCGGCCGCGGTTGAGCCGCTCGGTCCGGCACTCGCAGGGCCGGGCGACGTCTTCGGGGCCGAGGATCCAGCCGGAACCGTCGCAGACCCCCAGCGGGCAGGCCTGTTCGCGGAAGGGCTCGGAGCGGGCGATCGCGGGCATCAGAAGTCAGGCCCGGCCGCCGCGGCGTCCTCGAAGGGCGGCGGTTCGCCGGCCGGTTGCTCGATCGGCGGCTCCTGGTGGGCCTGGTCGGCGAATTTGGGATAGCGGTCGAGGAAGACCAGCTTCCTGGTCCCGATCGGGCCGTTCCTATGCTTGGCGATGATCAGGTCGGCAAGGCCGTCTGGCTCCTCGTCGGGATCGCGGTAGTAGTCCTCGCGGTAGAGGAAGGCGACGACGTCGGCGTCCTGCTCGATCTGCCCGGACTCGCGCAGGTCGGAGAGCTGCGGCTTCGGCGGCGTTCGCTGCTCGGGTGCGCGCGAGAGCTGGGAGATCGCCACCACCGGCACCTCCAGCTCGCGGGCGAGGATCTTCAGCCCGCGGCTGATCTGACCTACCTGCTCGACCCGGTTGGCGCGGTGGTCGTCGGAGCGCATCAGCTGGATGTAGTCGAGGATGATCAGGCCGAGACCGCCGCGCTCCTGTTCCTGGGCGTGCAGCCGCCGCGCCTTCGCCCGCAGGTCGAGGATGCCGAGGTCGGAGGAGTCGTCGAACCAGAGCGGCGCCTCTTCCAGCTCGTTGCAGGCGCGCATCACCTTCGGCCAGTCGCGTTTGGAGACCTGGCCCTTGCGCAGCTTGTCGCCCGAGATCCGCGCCCGGCAGGCGATGAACCGCTGGGCCAGCTCGACCTCGGACATCTCGAGCGAGAAGAAGGCGACCGCCTGCCCCTTCTTGACCGCGACGTTTTCGGCGATGTTGGCGACCAGCGCGCTCTTGCCCATCGCCGGGCGGGCGGCGACGATGATCAGGTTGCCGGGCTGAAAGCCGCCGGTGATCGCGTCGACGTCGCGGAAGCCGGAGGGGGTGCCGGTCAGTTCGGTCTCGCCGGTCGAGAGCTTCTCGAGGCGGTCGACCTCGTCGTGGAGGATCTCCCCCAGCAGTTTGAAGTCGCTCGCCTGCTCTTTGTGGGCGACCTCGAAGAGCAGTTTCTCGGCTCGCTCGGAGAGCTCCTTCGGCTCGCCGTCGCGCTCGTTGACCCAGCCCTGAATCTCCTGCCCGGCGCCGAGCAGGCGCCGCAGCAGCGAGTTCTGCTGGACGATCTCGGCGTAGTGCTTGGCGTTGGCGGCGGCGGGGACCTTGGCGGCCAGCTCGGAGACGTAGTGGCGCCCGCCGGCCTCCTCGGCTTGGTTGCGCTGGGTCAGCGCCTCGCTGACGCTGAGCTCGTCAACCGGGTTGGAAGCCGCGTAGAGATCGTGGATTACGTCGAAGATCAGCCGGTGCTTGTCGAGGTAGAAGTCGGCTGCATTCAGCTTCACCTCGTCGATCACCCGCGTCAGCGTCGACTCGGCGACCAGCATCGCGCCCAGCACCGACTCCTCGGCCTCGATGTTCTGGGGTGGGACGTGGGTGGTGGGGGGCTGCGGCATCGGTTTCAGTAAAGGCGGCCCGGCGGCGGAAGCGGAGCGACTGCAAGGCGCCTGTCAAGCAAACCAGAGGTGGCTTGCGGCCATGCATCGCTTCCGTGCAAAAGCCGTCAAAAAGAATTCACGCTTCGGTTGCGTTTATGCGGCAGTTCCGAAGGAGAGCTGGTGGTGCTGGGCGGGAGGGATCAGGCCCTCTTGCTCCTGGCGCAACTCGCCACGGCGCAGCATTCGCATGGTGAGGATGGCGATGCTGAGAATCGCGGTGGCGCCGAGGCTGAGCTGGATGCTGAGCAGCCCTTCCCGGGTCCAGTAGACGTCGCGCAGGTCAAGTAGCAGGGCGGCCTCGTCGAAGGTGAGGCCGAAGCCGGCGCCCATCGGGATCGCCAGCTTCTGCTCGAGCTCGTCGTTGTCGGTCAGCAGGGCGGCGGTGCCGGAGCTGAAGGCGAGCAGGATTCCGGGAACGAAGTGGTGGATGTGCCTGCCGCCGATGTGGACGTTGCGGAACGGGCCACGGCCGTCGCGGATCGCCCAGGTGGAGATACGGACCATCGCGAAGGAGCCGAGGAAGCCGGCGAGGAGGTTGAAGAGGACGGTTTCGTAGCGCGGTGCCTCGGTGTAGCCGCGGACCGCGACCCCGACGGTGTCGGCCGCCGCCGCGGGCGCCGATTCCAGCAGCGCTTCGGGGTCGTGCGCCTCGCTGGCGCGACGGGCGAACATGCGGCTGAACTGGCCGGCGATGACGGCGCCGGCGGCACCGAGCGCCACGGTGGCGAGGCCGACCGTCGCCCGCTCGGAGCGAACCCAGCCGGACCTGCGGCGACGCTGGAGGACTACTTCTCCTCGCTGATGATCGTCTTGACCGCCGCCGTGGTGCCGTCTTTGAGCTCGATCTCGACCATGAAGGTGCCGATCTCGCGCAGCGGCTGCTCGAGCTTGATCTGGCGTTTGTCGACCCGCAGGTCGCGCGCCTCGCGCAGGGCGTCGGCGATCTCTTTCTGGCCGACCGAGCCGAACAGCTTGCCGTCCTCGCCGGCCCTCTGGTGGATCGTCAGCACCGTCTTTCCGAGTAGACCGGCGGCCTCGGCTTCGCGCTCGGCGCGGGCTTTCTCGGCCCGCTCGGCCGCCTCCATCCGCCGCTTCGCTTCCTCCAGCGCGCCGGCGGTGGCGGCTTGGGCGAGCTTGCGGGGGATCAGGTAGTTGCGCAGGTAGCCTGGGGCGACGTCGACGACGTGGCCGCGCTCGCCGAGCGAATCGACGTCCTGCAGCAGGATCGCCTGCGCCATCAGCGCTCTCCGACGTAGGGAAGCAGGGCGATTTCGCGCGCCCGCTTCACCGCCACCGAAAGCTGACGCTGATGGCGGCGGGAAAGTCCGGTGACCCGCCGGCCGCGCGTCTTCCCCTTGTCGGAGAGGAAGCGCCGCAGCAGGTTCAGGTCCTTGTAGTCGACGACCTCGGAGTTGACCCGCGTGTATTTACGGGGACGGGCGCGATCGGCTCCTCGCCGTCCGCCGCCACGCCGGCCTCCGGGCCGCGATGAAGTCTCAGATGCTCTAGCCATCGGCGCGAGATGCTACAGAGCGCCGCATCGCGGCGCTCTGTAGGGACTGACTTAGAAGGGGATGTCGTCCTCGGAGGCCGACGAACCGGCACCCGCCGGGGCGCCGCCGAAGTCGGACATGTCTGCCGGCACGTCGCTCTGCGGGGGGCTGAAGCCACCGCCGCCACCGCCGTTGTTGCCGCCACCGGCCCCGTCGCGCGAGCCGAGGAACTGGACCGTGTTGGCGATGATCTCGACCGACTGACGTTTGTTGCCGCCCTGGTCCTCCCACTCGCGCCAGTCGAGCCGGCCTTCCACCGCCACGGGACGGCCTTTGGAGAGGTAGTTGGCGCAGTTCTCGCCCTGGGCCCCCCAGACGGTGACGTCGAAGTAGTTCGGCTTGTCCACCCATTCGCCCGTCTGCCCGTCTTTGCGGCGGCTGTTCACCGCGACGCGGAGCTTGCAGACCGCGGTCCCGCTACCGAGATGACGCAGCTCCGGATCCCGGGTCAGGTTCCCGGTGATCACGACCACGTTCACGTTCGAAGCTGCCAATTGAACTCAACTCCTCTGGATTCGCTTGTCGGATTCCAGTCTAAGGAGCAGCCCGGCTCGACTCTCCCCCCTGGCCCGGGGGTTTCCGCAAACAGCGACGGACGCTGCGGGGTCTACTCGTCGTCGGGCTCGGCCGGGGAGTCGTCGCGATCATCGCGCGCTCCCTGGGCGGCACCGGCGCGCTCCCGCGGCCCTGGGGCGGCGGTGGCGGTCGGCGGGACGATCACCGGTGCGTCGGGATCGACTTTGAAGATGCGGAAGCGGAGCACGCCGTCGGCGATCTTCAGGTTGTGGTCGAGCGAGTCGAGCAGGTCGCTGGGGGCCTCGAATCGCATCCAGCGGTAATCCGCCTCGGTGCGATGGTTGATCTCGTAGGCCATCTTGCGCAGGCCCCAGTCGTTCTCGTGTTTGAGGCTGCCTTTGGCCTCGATCTGACCACGCGCATCTTGCGCCAAGGCGTCGCGCGCCGGGGCGTCGAGTTGGGGGTCCAGCATCAGGACCAGCTCATATTCGCGTGGTGCTGCCAAAACGGCGAAGGACTATAGCGGCGGGATGAGGCCGAGGCCGACTGCTCTGCTCTCTACCGCGGCGCGAACTCTTCCGAACCGTCGCCAACGGGAGCGGACGGCGCTGCAGCGGGCGCGGGAGGAGGAGGCGGTTGGTAAGGCACCGCTTCGACTGGCGCGGGTGCAGCGGGCGTAGGTAGGTCCCCCTGCTTCACCCGATGCCGCTTCGGTCGCTTTGGCTTGCTGTCAACCACCTGCGCTCCTGCGGCGGGTGGCGACGATCGGGAGGACTCTCCCGCTAGGGAGAGCCCCCGATCGGAGACAGGACCCGCCGCCCGAGCCGCACGCGTGTGTGGCGGCTCGGGGTGGGAAACGATCTGCGGCAACCCCACATCTGCTTCCAGCGGCGGCGGCTCAGGAGTCCGCAGCAGGCCGGGCAGCGTCTGCATGGCGAGCACCACCGCGGCGAGGATCCCCACGCCTTTGGCCACTCCAGCCCACCTGACTCGTACCGCCCGCACCCCCGCCTAAGGCGCGAGGCGGCAGAATTCTCCCCCCAGCCCCTCAGGCCGTGGCGGAGCGAGCGGCTTCGATGTCTTTCAGCTGGTCGTCGACCCAGTCGCCGGGATTGCGGGAGAAGATGATCTGCCGCAGCCCCTCGGCCCACCGGCGCTTCTGCTCCGGGTCCATCGTCAGGGCCCGGTGGATCGCGTCGGCCTGCTCCTGGATGTCGAAGGGGTTGACCGAGATCACGTGGTCGATCAGCTCCTGGTGGGAGCCGGTGTTCTCGGAGAGCATCAGCACCCCGTCGCGGGTGTTGACCGCCGGTGCCTCCTTGGCGACCAGGTTCATCCCGTCGAACAGCGAGTTGACCATCAGCAGGTCGAAGTGCTTGTAGCGGGCAACCGCGTCGTAGAAGTTCTCGTAGATCTTCAGGTCGATCGGCATCCAGTCGGTGGTCCCGTGGCGGTGGTTGACGACCGCGACCAGGGCCTCGATCCGCTCCAAATACTCGGCGTACTCGGGCACGTCTTGGCGCGAGGGCTGCAGGTGGGCGATGAAGGTGACCTTTTCGCGGAACTCGGGGTGCTGGGTGAGGAAGGTGTCGAAGGCGGTGAAGCCACGCAGCACGTTCTTCGAGAGGTCGGCACGGTCGACGCGGATGATCAGGTGCTGACGCCGCCGCTCGAGCACCTCGCGCTCGGCCTCGGCGACCTCGGGCGAGGCGGCGGCCCGCTGCAGGCGCTCGGCGTCGATCCCCAGCGGGTAGGCGCGGGCGATCGTCTTGCCGCCGCCGTGGCGGACTTCGGCTGCCTCGTAGTCGACGTCGACGTCGTCCAGCAGTTCGTCGCAACAGCGGAGGAAGTTGATGCAGTAGGCGTGGGTGTGGAAGCCGATGATGTCGTTGGCCAGCATTCCCTCGTAGACCGCGTCGCGGACCCGGTTCGGCAGGATCCGCCAGCTGTCCGGCTGCGACCAGGGGATGTGGACGAAATGGTGGAGGAAGGCGTCGGGGCGCTCGGCCTTGATCATCCCCGGGGCGGTGTAGAGGTGGTAGTCGTGCAGCATCACCAGCGGGTTCTCCTGCCCGGTGATCTCGGTCAGGACCGCCTGGGCGATGTCGCGGTTGACGGCCTGGTAGCCGTAGTCCCAGGCGTCGATCTCCTGCTGGCGGATGTCCGGTGCGTTGGAGATGTCCCAGAGGTAGTGCTGGATGAACCAGAGGATCGGGTTGGCGATCACGTTGTAGAAGCGGTCGTAGGCCTCGGCGTCGCTGCCGACCAGGCAGACCCGGTAGTTGATCCCGTCCAGCTCCTGCTCGATCGGCCCACCGGATTCGTTGGAGACGGCGATGTCCTCGTCGGTCATCGCCGAGGCGATCCAGAGCGCGTCGCGGTGGGAGACCAGACCGGAGAGCGCGGTAACCAGGCCGCCGCCGCCGCGGCGGACCGTCCGTTCCCCGTTCTCGTCGCGCTCGAACTGGAGTGGGCCCCGGTTCGAGACGATGATCAGCGGCGAAGAGCTCACGCCGCAGAGACTAGATGACCTCTGGAGGCTGGCCGCTCAGCCGTCGAGGTCGTCGAACAGCTGCAGCCAGTCGCGCAGCAGGCGCGGGGTGAGGAAGTGCTTGCGGGCGTGCTCCTTGCCCTGGCGGCCGAGCGTCTTGCCCAGCTCCGGGTCGCGGAGGATCTCCAGGCAGCGCTCGGCGCACTGCGAGGGCGAGTCGACGAGGAAGCCGCCGACCCCATCCTCGATCTGCAGCGGGATGCCGCCGACGTTGCCGGCGACCGTTGGCCGCCCCTTCCAGAGCGCCTCGGTGACGGTCAGGCCGAAGCCCTCGCGGATCGACTTCTGCAGGCAGATGTCCGACTGCGACTGGAAGGCGTTGACCTCGATCGCGCCGACGTTGTTGAGGTTGCTGAGGATTTTGATGTCGTCGTCGCCACCGGCGTATTCGAAGGTCTTCTGGAAGTACTCCATCCCCTCGGGGTCGTCGGTGGCCATCGAGCCGACCATCGCCAGCTGCGCCTCCGGGACCTGCTCCGTCACCTCGCGGTAGGCGTCGATCACGCCGATCGGGTCCTTCCACGGGTCGAAGCGGGAGACCTGGGTGATCAGCGGGCGGTCGACGTCGATCCCGAACTGGCGGCAGACGAAGGCCGCGTCCTCGGGCGAGAAGGCCATGTTCTTCGGCGAGAGCGGGTCGATCGCCGGCGGGCAGATCCGCACCTCGTCGCGGTGCTTGCCCATCCCGTTGGGGACGTAGTCCTCGAGGTGCCAGACGCTGGCGTCGTACTCTTCGATCATCGGCAGCAGGCGGGCGATCGGCGCCGGGTTCGGGGTCGAGAGGTCGATGTGGCAGCGCCAGATCCAGTGCTTGCCCTTCTCTTTGGCGCCGCGCAGCAGGCCGATCGGCTGCGGGTCGTGGACGATGACCACGTCCCACTCTCCCTGCAGGCCCTCGGCGTTCATCGCGTTGATCTCGTCGAACAGCTCCCACTGCTCGTCGCTCAGGGTCTCCTCCGCGCCCTGGAGGGAGTTGTGGAGGAGCTTGGTCGCGTTGTAGAACTCTTCCTTGCCGAAGATCACGTGCCAATGCGCGTCGATGCCGACATCCCGCATCAGCGGCACCAGCGTGTAGAGGATCTCCGAGACCCCGCCGCCGAAGGCGGTGGCGCTGACGTGCAGGACTCGCTTCCCTTTCAGCGGCTCGGAGAGCTGGCGGATCTGCTCCGTCAGGTCTTTGCCGACGATGTGGGTGTAGTCGGTGAGGGTCTTTTGGCCGAGGGCGACTTCCTGAAGCAAGGCTGGAGTTCTACACCGATGAGCGGCGACATGGCGCGCCGCGGTGTTCGTGGCTCAGCTAGACGGGTCGTCTGGACGCTTGCCGAGCGTCAACTCGATCTCTTTGCGCTGGTCATCGCGGAGGACCGTCACCGTCACCGTGTCGCCCGGCTCGCGGTCGGCAACCACCTTGGCAAGGTCGTCTGGGCCGATGATCTTTTCGCCGTCGATATCGAGGATTACGTCACCGCCGATGTCGTATCTCGCCGCCTGGAAGGTGAGTTCGTCGTCGCCTCCCTTGATCCCGGCTTCCGCCGCCGGGCCACCGGCGACGACTTCTGAGACGAGGCCGCCGAAGTCGGTGTCGAGCTCGAGCTTGCGAGCGAGCTGCGGGTAGAGCGGTTGGCTGGAGACGCCGATGTAGGCGTATTCGGCGTCGCCGTCCTCGCGCAGCTGGGCGATCGAGCGTTTGACCGCGGAGATCGGGACCGCGAACCCGACCCCGTCGTTGGCGCCGGAGCTGCTCTCGATCTGCTGGTTGATCCCGATCACGCGGGCGCCGGCGTCGAGCAGCGGCCCTCCCGAGTTGCCGGGATTGATCGAGGCGTCGGTCTGGATCGCGCCGGCGATCTGGAACTGGGTCAGCGATTCGACCGAGCGGTCGGTGGCCGAGACGACGCCGACGGAGAGCGACTGCTGCTCCCCGAACGGGTTGCCGATCGCCGCCACCGGCTGACCGACGTGGAGGTCGCGGTCATCGCCCAGCTCCAGCGGGTGCAGGTCGAAGCTGTAGGGCTTGATCCGCAGCAGGGCGACGTCGGCGAAGGGGTCGAAGCCGACGATCTCCGCCGGGACGACGTTGCGATCCGGGAACTCGACGTAGACCTGCCCGGCGGCCTTGCGCTCGCCGCTCGATTCGTCGGTGACGACGTGGGCGTTGGTGACGACTTCACCGTCGCTGTTGAGGACGAAGCCCGAGCCTTCGGCCGCTTCTTCCTTGCCGAAGACGGAGCGGATCGTCACCACCCCCGGCGCGGCCTCTTCGAAGACGCGGGTGGCGTTGAAGCCTGGGCTGGAGGTCTCGATCGCCACTTCCGGCTTCGGCGCGCCGGTCATCGCCGCGGTCGAGTCTTCACTGGTCGCCGGGCTCGTGTCCTCGCTGCCCGAGCCGCAACCGAAGAGCGCGAGGAGGCAGAGCAGCAGCGCGACGGTCGCGCCGAGGCGCCTCACGTCCCGGCCCTGACCGGGGCGCGGGGAGAGCGCGTCGCCGGTGCGGTCTCGACTCCGGGCGGGAGGTCGAGGGTGAAGGCGGTGAAGCGGCGACTGGAGCTGATCGTGATCTGCCCCTTCATCCGCTGCGCGAGCTCGCTGGCTATCGCCAACCCGAGACCGGAGCTGCCGGACTGGTCGGCCGTGTAGAAGCGCTCGAAGATCCGCTTCTGGACCCGCTGCGGGATGCCGGGGCCGTCGTCGGAGACGGTCAGCTCGGCGCGGCGGTTGGCGGAATAGGTGGTCACGGTGACGTCGGTGCCCTCGGGCGTGTGGGTCAGGGCGTTGTCAAGCAGGATACGGATGACCTGCCGCACCCGATCAGGGTCGGCGAGGGCGACCGCGGGCTCCTTCGGCGTGCGGAACTGCAGCCGCGACCCCCGCAGGTCGGCCCGCGCCCCGAACTCCTTCGTCACCTCCCGGGCCAGGGCGGTGAGGTCGACGCTGCTGGTCCGCATCACCACCGCCCCGGCATCGAGCTGGGAGAGATCGAGGAGGTCGGTGGTGAGCTTGGTCAGCCGCTCGATCTGCTGGCGCATGGTGCGGACGAACTCGGCCCGCTCCTCCGGGCTCGGGTCCTCGTCTTCGAGCAGCTCGACGAACCCGCCGAGGCTGAAGATCGGCGTCCGCAGCTCGTGCGAGGCGTTGGCGATGAACTGCTTGCGGGCGCTGTCGAGCTCGGCCAGCCGGCGCTGCATTTCGTTGAAGGTGCGGGCGAGGTCGCCGAGCTGGCCGACCGAGGCGATCGGGATCGTCGTTTCGAAGTTGCCGTCGGCAACTTTGCGGGCCGCTTCCTGTAGCCGTTCGATGTTGTTGTTGGCGGCCCGCGTGTAATAGAGCCCGATCACCGTGGCGATCGCGACCGCGATCAGGCCGCCGGTGAGGATCTGCAGCTTGACCGCGTCGTCGCCGCTGGCCGAGCCGCCGATCGCGACCGAGTAGATGTAGACGACCGCGGTGGCACCGACCGCGATCGCGATCGAGATCAGGGTGATGCGGCTGGCGATGTCGCCGAGCCGGAGGCCGCGCACGGCGCCTACTCCCGAAAGCGGTAGCCGACCCCGCGCACGGTGAAGAGGTACTCGGGCTCCTTCGGGTCCTTCTCCAGCTTCTCGCGCAGGTGGCGAATGTGGACGTCGACGGTCCGCGGGTCGCGATAGTCGGAGTCGCCCCATACGTGCTCCAACAGCGTCTCGCGGGTAAGGACGCGGCCGGGGGAGCGGGCGAGGGCACCGAGGATCTCGAACTCGACGTAGGTGACTTTCACCTCTTCGTCGTCCAGCGTGACCATGCGGCGATCGAAGTCGATCGTCATCTCGCCGCACTCGATCGAGCCGCCGTCGGACTGGGTGCCCGCGACCATCCGCGAGCGCCGCAGGGCGGCTTTGACGCGACTGCGGAACTCGCGCATCGAGAAGGGCTTGGTGATGTAGTCGTCGGCGCCGACCTCGAGCCCGGCGACCTTGTCGGTCTCGCTGCCTTTGGCGGTCAACATGATGATCGGCACCTGGCTGCGGGAGCGCAGCTGGCGGCAGACTTCGACCCCGTTCAGCTGGGGCAGCATCAGGTCGAGGATGACCAGGTCGAAGCGGCCTTCCTCGAAGCGACGCAGGGCTTCGGAGCCGTCCAGGGCGGAGGTCACGTGGTAGCCGTCCTTGCGCAGTGGGTAGCTGAGCAGGGTCTGAATCGACTGCTCATCGTCGACCAGCAGGATGCGGGCTGAGCCATTGGGCACAAGCTCAAGAGTAGTGAGCCAGGCAGTTTGGACGCATGTGCGAGTACTAAGAACTAAGGATCTGGATTGCCCCGCCGATAATGACCGCGAAGGCCATGCAGACCCAGGAACTGAAATCCCTCGTCGAATCCGGCGCCTACAAGCCGGACCCCGCCCAGATCGCAAACGCGATGCTGAGCCGCCGTGGCGTCAGGGAGCTGCTGACCGGGATTCACGCTACGTCCCCGCAAAATGGTCGTAGCCCTCAGCCTCCAGCGGTTCACCCCCGCGCAGCCTGATCTCGACCCCTTCTCCGCTTGCGACCTGGCCGATTGGGGTCAAGGTGGTTTCTGCCGCCTCGCCGATCGCCGTCGAAGCGTCGCTGAGTCGCTCCGCGGGCAGGGCGGCGAGCAGCTCGTAGTCCTCGCCGCCGGAGATAGCCAGCCGCAGCGGGTCGCGTCTCGCGGCCGCGGCGACCTCGGCCACGCCTTTGGTGAGGGGCAGCGAGCCGGCGTCGATCTCGAGCGCGACGCCGCTGGCCCGGGCGAGGTGCCCGGCGTCGCCGGCGAGGCCGTCGCTGAGGTCGATCATCGCCCGGGCGCCGGCCGCGGCAAGGGCCAGGCCGGTGCGCAGGCGGGGGGTCGGATCGAGCTGGCGGGCGCGCAGGCGAGCGGCGGTGTCCTCCGGAACCGCCTTCGCGAGCACGGGGTCGTCGAGCAGGAGACGCCCGGCGCCCGCGGCGCCGATCTCACCGGTGAGGACGAGCAGGTCGCCCGGTTGGGCGCCGCCACGGCTAACGAAAGCGTCGGGGGTTGGCGCGTGGCCGACCACGGTGACCGCGAGCGTCAGCGCCGGGGCGCGGGTGACGTCGCCACCGGCAAGCGTGGTCCCGGTCGCAGCGGCGAGCCCGAGCAGGCCGTCGAGCAGGGTGAGGAAGTCCTCCTCGCCGAGGTCCGCCGGGGCCCCGAGGACGACGTAGGCCTCGCCGGCTTCCGCGCCCATCGCCGCCAGATCGGAGAGGGCCGTGGCTAACGCCTTGCGGCCGACCAGTTCGAGCCCGGCGTCCTCGCGGCGGAAGTGGACTCCCTCGACCAGTGCGTCGACCGAAGTCGCCGTCGCCCCGCCGGGAACGGTGACCGCAGCGTCGTCGCCGCTGCCGAGTTCTACCTGTGGGCCCGCCTCTGGCAGGCGCTCGCGCAGCTTTGCCAGCAACTCGAACTCGCCCATCAGACGACTATCCCAAACACTAAGGTGCGAACGGACGTGGAGAGCCGCCAACCATTCCTACACCGGGTAGGCGAGGCCGGATCGCAGCTCGGGAGGAAGCCCCCCCGCAGCCGCAAAGTCCGCCTCGCTCTCCAGATCGGGCTCGCGCTGCTGATCTTCGGCTTCCTCGTTCTCACGGTGATCGACCAATGGTCGGAGATCCAGGACGAGGGGGTCCATTTCCACGTCGGCTGGCTGATTCCGGCGATCGTGATCCTGCCGCTCTTCTTCGTCCTCAGTGCCTACGGCTGGGACCTGACCCTGCGCTTCCTCGGCTACCGCCTGGGGTTCGGCCGCGCCCAGGTCGCCTGGGGCCAGCCGCTCCTGGCCCGCTACGTCCCCGGCAGCGTTCTCTACGTGCTGGGGCGGCTCCTGCTCTCCGAAAAAGCCGGGATCCCGCGGCGGATAACGATCGCCAGCATCGTCTACGAACAGGCGGTCTCGGCGACCTCGGCGGTGATCGTCGCCTCCTACTTCATCATCCAGCACCCCGATCTCCAGGGGGAACCGTGGCGCTGGGGGGTGCTGCTGCTGATCCCGCTGGCGATCGCGGTCCTGCACCCGAAGGTCTTCGGGCCGCTGGCCAACAAGGCGCTGGCAGCCTTTGGCCGCGAACCGCTGCCGGCGGTGGTCTCGCTGCGCGGGGTGATCGCCCTGATCGCCTTCTACGGGTTCAACTGGCTGGTGATCTCACTCGGCCTCTACTGCGTCGCCCGCTCGGTCACCAACATCCCCTTCGAGGACGTGATCCTGGTTGGCTCGGCGCAGGCGATCGGCTATGTCGCAGCGCTGGTGACGCTGATCGCGCCGGCCGGCCTCGGGGTCAAGGACGCGGCCTTCGCCTGGGCGATGAAGGCAGCGCTGCCGAGCAAGAGTTTTGCCCTCGGCTCACTGATCGCAATCGCGGTGCGCGGCGTGCTGACCGTGGCCGAACTGATCTACGTCGGGCTGGTGACGATGCTGGGGCGCCGAGAGGGCTGGAGCGTCCACACCGGGATCGTCCATCCGTCTCCCGAGGAGGAAGAGGCGGAGCGGCAGGCAGCGCGCACGACCTGATTCAAAGGGGGATTCTCGCGCCAAGCTGGTAGGCGGTGAGGACGAGAGTCAGTAGCTGGAGGGGACGGTCCCGGGAGACGGCTGCCAGCGGCAGGGCCCAGATCAGGTACCAGGGGAGGAGCCACGCGGTGGCGAGCAGGAGGGCGAGGGCGGCCCAGGCGCTGGCGCGGACCCAGTCGGCTCCGCGCCAGGTCCAGGCGAGGAGGTAGGCGACTGCGGCGGCGAAGAGGATCGCGGCCGCGAGGCGGACGGCGTCGGGGTCGAGGCCGGTCAGCCGGGCGGCCGTGATCGGGATGCTCATGTAGCTGGTCCGGCTCTGGTTCTCCCCGGCGAGGCCGAAGCCATGGAGCCAGTCCCAGCCGAAGGCGACCCACGCGGCGACCGCAATGAACGTCGCCGCGAGACCGGCGCCGGCAAGAAACCTGCCGACGGGACGAAAACCGCTTAGGTAGACCGCTTTTCGTCCCATCGGCGACTGATCCCGGCACCCCAACAGGGCGAAGGGGGCGAGCAAGGCGGCCGCGGCCTTGGTGGCGATTGCGGCGGTGAGGGCGACTCCGCCGGTCAGCTCGCGGGCGTTGAGGACGGCGGCGACGGCGAGCATCGCCAGCAGCATCGTCAGGCCGTCGTTGTGGGCGCCGCCGACGACATGGACGAGGACGAGCGGGTTGAGGGCGACGAAGGCGGCGGCGCGCAGAGGGTCGATGCCGCGCGGGGGCGCGAGGCGGGAGACCACCGCGGCTATGCCGAGCACCGAGAGCGCCGCCACCGCCTTGAGGACCGCGACCGCAATGCCGACCGGCAGCCAGGCGAGGGGATAGGTGGCGAGGGTGAAGAGGGGGCCGTAGGCGCTGGTCGCTTCGGTCCAGGTGACCTCGGCGTAGGCGGGATCCTGGGGTGCGGCCAAGGGCGGGTGGACGTAGGGGTCGAGGTCGTGGCGGACGCCGAGCCGGGCGTAGTCGACGTAGCTGTAGACGTCGTGGGAGAGGAGGACCGGGGCCAGCGCGAAACCGGTGACGCAGACGGCGATCGTTCCCCAGACCAGGTTACGGCCGAGCTTCGGCGCCACCGCGAGGAAGCCGAGATAGGCGAGGAATCCGGCCCAGACGAGGCCGAAGGCGAGACCCGGGGAGATCGCTACCTACCCGCGGCTCCGCCGCCGCCGACATCGCCCGGTGCGGGTGGCGCGGGATACGGTTCCTGCCCGGCGCCGGGCGCGTAGGCGTCGGGGTCGTAGCCGCCGACCGCGGCGCTCCCCGGCGGTGGCGAGTCGCCTTCTTCGCTTTCGCCGCCACTCCCCGACCCGTCGAGGCTGGTGTCGTCGCTCGGATTCGAGCGGGCGTAACGGCCGTAGAACGGCGCCCAGATGATCTTCTGCTCGGGTTCGGTGAATTCCTCGCACGGCACCCCGGCCCCGGAGTAGAGCCCGTGCCAGATGTCGGCCGGGAAGGTGCCGCCGAAGACGATCTGCCCGTGCACGCTCGACATCGAGACGTCGTTCGACTCCGGGTATCCGACCCAGACCACGGTCGCCAGGTTGGGCTGGTAGCCGGCGAACCAGGCGTCGGTGTAGTTGTCGGTGGTGCCGGTCTTGCCCGCTTGGCCTGGACAGCCGGTGTAGGCGCCGGTGCCGGTCCCTTCGACGATGTTGTCGTGCAGGAGGCGGGTCACCTCCCACGCCGCCGCCGGCGAGACGACGCGCTCGGGCTGCGAGCGTTCCGGGTGGTCGACACGGCCGCCCGGGAAGATGACCTTGGTCACCGCCACCGGCTTGCGGTGCAGGCCGCCGTCGGCAAGCGTCGCGTATGCACTCGACATCTCCAGCGGCGAGACACCGATCCGCAGGCCGCCGATCCCCTCGGCCGGGATCCCGTCGAGCGGCGAGGTGATCCCCATCGAGTGCGCCGTCTGCGCAACCGCCTGGGGGCCGACGTCGAGGTCGAGCTGGGCGAAGACGGTGTTGTCGGAGGCGACCGTCGCCTGCTGCAGGTTGACGGTCCCCAAATAGCCTTCGTCGGCGGTGTGGACCGTCCAGTGGCCCCACTTCGGCAGGTAGAGGTCCAGCGGTTTCGAGGTGTAGTAGGTCGAGTAGGGGTCGATCCCCTGCTTGATCGCCGTGGTCAGTACGAAGGTCTTGAAGGTCGAGCCGGGCTGGCGGTGCCCCTGGGCGGCGAGGTTGAACTTGCTGTCCTCATAGGAAGAGCTGGAGACCATCGCCCGGATCTGGCCGTTGCGCGGGTCGATCGAGACCAGCGCGGACGAGGGGTCGGTCGAGTACGGCAGCGCCGAACTCATCGCTTCCTGGCCAACCTGCTGCAGCGCGGGGTCGATCGTGGTGTGCACCTCGAGGCCGCCTTCGCGCACCTTCTCTACGCCGTACTCATCGAGCAGCCGGTCTTCGACGTAGTCGAAGAAGTAGGGCTCGCGGTGTTCGAAGTAGCTCTCGTCGAGGTCGACCCGCAGGCCGCTCGCCATCGCCGTCCGCGCCCGCGCCGGGCTGACGTAGCCGAGCTTCGCCATCTTCTGCAGCACCTGCTTGCGGCGCGCTTTGGCGGCGGCCGGGTCGAGCAGTGGGTTGTATTCGGAGGGGGCCTGGGGGAGGCCGGCGAGCAGCGCAGCTTCGGGCAGCTTCAGCTTCCAGACCGGCTTCGAGAAGAAGATCTTCGAGGCGGCGCCGACCCCGACCGCGGTCGTCCCTTCGACCGTCCCGTAGGAGGCGACGTTGAGATAGGAGCCGAGGATTTCGCGACGGCTGTGGTGTTCGGAATACTCGATCGCCAGCTGAGCCTCTTTGATCTTGCGCTCGATCGTCCGCTGCGGGTTGCGGATGCAGAGGTTGCGGACCAGCTGCTGGGTGATCGTCGAGCCGCCCTCGACCGCTTCGCCGGCCTCGAGGTTCTTCAGCGCGGCGCGGGCGATCCCCTCGTAATCGAGCGCGTCGTGCTGGTAGAAGCGCTGGTCCTCGATCGCCACCGTCGCCAGCTGCACGCTCTTCGGGACCCGGTCGATCGCGACCAGCGAGCGGACCTCGGGCGAGGCGACGACCCCCAGCTTCGAGCCGTCGGCGGCGTAGACGACGGTGTTGCCGCCGCGGTCGATCGGTTTGCAACTGCTCAGCGAGGGGGCGTCGGCGGCAACGTCGAGGACCCACGAGGTGACGGCGATGACCGCCACCGCGAGCAGGGCGACGACGCCTCCGAAGACGATCAGGAGCTTGGCGCCAATCCCCCCGTGACGGCGCTGACGTCGCCGGTTGCGCTGCGTCATCGAAACAGAGGGTACTTAGCGCCAGGCCGCGGCCGAAGCCGTCAGGCGACGGTGTCTTCGGTGGAGTGGTTGTGGACGATCCCTTCGACCAAGAGCTGGTTGGGGATCACCACGGAGGTGCCGTCGCCGGGGTCGATGTAGGTGTAGGAGAGGGTGATGTCGGTGACCCGGCCCTCGCGTTCTTCGAAGTCGACCCGGTCGCCGATCCGGATCGGCTGGGAGATCGCAATCTGGATCCCGGCGATCAGGTTGGCGAGCGTGCGCTGGGCGGCGAAGCCGACGATCGCGACGACCAGCGCGGTCGAGGCGAGGACGCCAGCCGCCAGCCGCTGCAGCTCGGTGAACTGGCTCAGCGCCAGCATCGCCAGGATCAGAAAAACGGCGAGAAAGCCGAGGCGCCGCAGGAGCCGCAACCGGGTTCTGGTCGTGCGGGAGACCTGTGAGACTGCGGGCGACATGGAGAGCAACCTAGCCACCCCACCTGTCGCCGAACCGGCGCCGCGGCCGTTCCCGCCCTCGAACTGGGGCCCGTCGGGGGCGCTGCTCGGGTCGCTGGCGGCGATCGTCGTCGGCCTCCTGCTCGGCGTCCCGGCCCTCTTCTTCACCGAAGGCGACGGCGAACTGACCACGGCCGGCAACGTGATCGCCCAGGTGGCGACCGTGCTCGGCCTCGGCCTGGTGCCGCTCTGGGTGGCGCGCTCGCGCGGGGCGGCGACGCTGGGCGAGGCGCTGCGGCGGCTCGGAGTGCAGCGCTTCCGCCCCTCGGCTTTCGGCTGGATGCTGCTTGCGGTCGTCAGCTATCTGACCTTCGCGGCGCTCTACTCGACGCTGATCTTCGAACCCGAACAGGAGGACATCGCCGACGGCTTCGGGCCGATCCCGATCCAGATCCTGCTGATCGTCTTCGGCGCCGCGATCGTCGAGGAGATTTGTTTCCGCGGGATGCTCTTCGGCGGCCTGCGCGAGCGGCTGCCGAAGGTGCCGGCGGCGCTGATCGCCGGGCTCGTCTTCGGCGCCCTCCACGCCTTCACCGGGATCAGCGCGGTGCCGCCGCTGATCGCCCTCGGCTTCGTCTTCTGCCTGCTCTACGAGAAGACCGGCTCGATCGTGCCCGGGATGCTGCTGCACATGCTGAACAACAGTGTCGCCCTCCTCGCTCAGTAGGATTTCCGCTCCCATGAGTCGCCGCCGCCTCTCGTCCCTGCTCGCCGCCGCCTGCGTCTTGGCGCTGCCCGCCAGTGCCGCCGCCGCTCCCGCCAAGAAGCCGGCGCCGCAGCCGACGCCGGCGCCCGGGGCCACGGTCAAGGTCAAGGTCGGGCATCTGGACAACGGCCGGGCGGAGATCATGCAGAAGGTCCCCGTCACCGGGACGCTGGCGCCGTTCGTAGCCGGCCAGGAGGTGAAGGTGACGTTCTACCTGGACGGGAAGATCCTCTTCAGCCGCAACCTGCCGGTCAGCAAGGCCGGCGGCAAGGGCAGCTTCCGGACCAGCATCGAGGTTCGCGAGAACGGCAAGTACGCGGTCGCGGCCAAGCACGTGGCGACGCCGGAGCTCGGCGCTGACGAGACCGTGCGCAAGAGCTGGAAGGTGAGCTTCCCCTCGCTGCACGAAGGCCAGTGCGGCGACGTCGTCGTCGGCTTCAAGAAGGCGATGCGGAAGATGGGCTACATCGCCAACTCCGGCAACTGCTTCGGCGGCAAGACCGCCCGCGGCGTCCTCGCCTATCGAAAAGTCAACGGCATGAGCCGCAGCATGCGCGCCGGCGCCGGCCTGGTGAAGAAAGCCTTCTCCGGCAGGGGCGGCTACGAGGTGCGCCATCCGGGTGCCGGCGAGCACGTCGAGGCGCCGCTCTCCAAGCAGGTCCTCGTCTTCGCCAAGGGCGACAAGGCGTTCGCGATCTACCCGATTTCCTCCGGCAAGTCCTCGACCCCGACGGTTACCGGCCACTACGAGTTCATCCGTCAGGAACCGGGCTACAACTCGCACGGCATGTATTACTCGTTCTACTTCTACGGCGGCTACGCCGTCCACGGCTACGAATCGGTGCCGGACTACCCCGCCAGCCACGGCTGCCTGCGGACTTTCATCGCCGACCAGCCCGAGATCTACGAGCGGATCTTCTTCGGCAAGGACATCTTCATCTGGTAGCCACCTCGGGTCGTCTTCCCGGCAGAATGCAGAGCCGGACAAAGGAGGCGGCATGAAGGTTTTCGTTGCTGGTGCAAGCGGAGTGGTTGGACGCCCCACGGTTCGGCAGCTGGTCGCGGCCGGGCATGAGGTGGTTGGGATGACGCGGCGTGAGGAGCGGGCCGGGGAGATTCGCGAGGCCGGGGCAGAGGCCGTGGTCTGCGACGCGTTCGATGCAGAAGCGCTGCGGAATGCGGTTATCGCGGCCCAGCCGGAGGTTGTGCTGCACGCTTTGACGGCGCTGCCGCCGAAGTTCGACCCGAAATCGGACTACCTGGCGGCGACCAACGAGGTGCGGACCGAGGGCACTCGCAACCTGGTAGCGGCAGCCAAGGCGGCCGGGGTCCGGCGGATCATCGCCGAGAGCGTGGCCTTCTTCTACGAGCCCGAGGGGGAGTGGGTCAAGGGCGAGGAGGCGCCGCTGTTTCGCGACCCGCCGGGGCGCTTCGCCGCCGCCTGCGATGCGCTGATCTCGCTCGAGAGCCAGGTGCTGGAGGCGGGGGAGCCGGAGGGCATCGTGCTGCGCTTCGGCTGGTTCTACGGCCCGGGGACCTACTACGACCGCGGCGGCTCGGTCGCCGAGGAAGTAATGAAGCGGCGCTACCCGGTGATCGGCTCCGGCGAGGGCAGGTTCTCCTTCGTCCACATCGAGGACGCGGCGGCGGCCTACGTCGCGGCGCTCGACCGCGGCTCGCCCGGCGTCTACAACGTGGTCGACGACGAGCCCGCCCCGCTGCGCGAATGGCTGCCGGCCTACGCGGAGACGCTCGGCGCCAAAGCGCCGCGCCGGGTTCCGGCCTGGCTGGCGCGGCTGGTCGCCGGCAAGGATCTGGTCTCGACCGCGATCACCATGCGCGGTGCCGCCAACGCCAAGGCCAAGCAGGAGCTCGGCTGGCAACCGGCGCACCCGAGCTGGCGGCAGGGGTTCGCGGCGGCGCTTGCTTAGGATGCCCGCCGTGACCGATCTCGCTGCCGCCAAGCAGACCCTGCTCGACGAGCTGCGCGAGCACTCGCTGATCATCGGCGAGGTGACGCTGGCCAGTGGCACCACCGCGCAGTACTACGTCGACGCCCGCCGCACCCTGATGCGCCCCGAGGGCTTCCGCGCGGCCGGCGAGCTGATCGCGGCGGCGGCCGCGGAGCTCGGCGCCGAGGCGGTCGGCGGTCCTGCCACGGCGGCGATTCCGCCGGCCTGCGCCGCGATCGCGGTCCCGTCCGGCAGCGGCCTCGTCGCCTTCTTCGTCCGCGGTTCCCGCAAGGAGCACGGCCTGCAGCGCTGGGTCGAGGGTCCCGTCGGTCCCGGCACCAAGTGTCTGGTCGTCGAGGACACCGTCACCACCGGCGGCTCGACCGCGCAGGCGCTCGAGCGGGTCCGCGAGGAGGGCCTCGAGGTGGTCGGCGTGGTCGCGGTCGTCGACCGGCTGGCGGGCGGCGGCGAGAAGATCGAGACCGCCGCCGGTGCGCCCTACCGGGCTCTGCTGACGATCGATGAGATCTACCCGGAGCGCCCAGACCGCGGCTGAGATGGAGCCGGACGCGGTCGAGATCCGGGTCGTCGCTTGCCTGGTCGAGAAGCAGCGGACCACGCCCGACGCCTACCCGCTCTCGCTCAACGCCCTGCGGCTCGCCTGCAACCAGTCGACCAACCGCGACCCGGTGGTCGATTACGACGAGGAGACGGTCTCCGAGGCTCTGCGCCGAACCGCCAAGCGCGGATGGACCCGGCTGGCGAGCGGGGCTGGCAGCCGCGCCCGTAAGTACCGGCACCTGTTGCCGGAGGCGCTCGAGCTTGGGGACGACGAGCTGGCGCTGACGGCGGTGCTGATGCTGCGCGGGCCGCAGACGCCGGGGGAGCTGAAGCAGCGCAGCGAGCGCCTACATTCCTTCGCCGACCTCGCTGCGGTGCAGGCGACGCTGGAGCGGCTGGTCCAGCGCGAGCTGGTCGTCCGCCACTCGCGGCGCGCGGGCCAGAAGGAGGACCGCTTCGAGCAGGTGCTGGGCGGGGACTCGGTGGAGGCCGCGGAGTCGATGGCTCCCGAGGCAGCCGTGACGCCCACGGTCGAGCCGGTTGGCGAAGACCGGCTCGACCGGATCGAGCGCGAGATCACTGCCCTGCGGTCTGAGCTCGCCAGCCTGCGCGAAGCCTTGGGAGAGGGCGAGGCGCCTAGCGGTTGATCTCGAGCACGGCGGTCCGCCGTCCGCCCGGGATCGCGACGACCACGTGGGTCTTCAGTGAGCCTCGCCCCTGCAGCAGCGTGCGGCCGCCTGCGGTCAACGGGACGCGGAAGGTCTTGGCACCGCCGCCGCTGAGCTGGAAGGGGCTGCGGCCGATCAGCCTGCTCACCGGCCGGGTACGGGGACCGCGTCCGCGGTAGTGGGCGACCGGTACCCGGAAGCGGGTGCGCAGCAGGATCTGCCCCGGGCAGGCGGTCCCCGCCGGCCACAGGCAGGTGATCCGGAGCCGCACGCGCTTGCCGCTCATTCCCAGCTGAGAGATCTGCACCGCGACCGGGATCGTCGCTCCCTTGCAGCCGAGCAACCGGTCTTCGCCGGGGTCCCAGTCGAGGGCATAGGCGCAGACCCGCTGGCGCCCGGACTTGACGGTAGGCAGGCTGACGTCGAAACCGTGGCGCGATCCGGCTTCGGGGAACTCGGCGGCGACGTCGCGGCGCGAGCGGCTCGCGACCTGGCCGAGGTCGTAGAGGCTGACGTTGGGGGTGCCGATCTTGCCGCCGACCGCGAGCCGGATCGCCAGCGGTTCGGTCGGGGCGTTGGGGTCGAAGGCCCAGCCGCGGACCCTCACCTGGCCGGGGGCGGGTGAGTTGGCGAGGTCGAGGTAGCCGACCGGGTCGTCGCCGGCGGTGAGGCTGGCGGAGCCGACCGTGGGTCCGTCGACGTAGTTGTTGTCGATGTTGATCGTCACCCCGCCGTAGGTCTCGTTGTGGCCGCCGCGGTACTGGTGGATCCGCTGGTGCTGCGCCCAGGCGTTTGACGGCACCGCCGAGTCGGCGGTGTTCTGCTGGCCGTTCCAGTTGGCGATCCAAAGCGCGTCGGGAAGTTCGTAGCCGGTGCCGATCTGACTGGCGAGGTCCTCGATCCCAGAGCCGCTGCTGCTGTAGACGCCGGAGGAGTAGCCGAGCTGGTGCAGCTTCTGGGTCCAGGCCTCGAGGAAGGCGAGGGTGGCGGCGGTGGCGCTGGAGGTCTGCGAGTAGGCCTCCATGTCGAAGTAGATCGGGCTGCCCGGGCCCATCGCCACCGCGCTCGCCTCTTCGACCGCGTCGATCGCGGCGGCGGCGCCCTGGGCGGTCGCTTGGCTGGAGGTCAGCTTGGCGCAGCTCGAGCAGGCGCTGGTCGGGGCCTGCAGGCCGACGTAGGTGGGGATCAGGTGCCAGTCGGCTTCGGTCTGCGCCGCGACCCAGCTGGAGGTGAGGTTCGGCTGCGAGCAGGCGCGGTTGGCGCCGCCGATGTAGACGCCGATGGCGCGGTAGGGCGAGCTGGCCCAGGCCGCCATGTAGCGCGAGGAGGGCGCGGCGCAGGCGTCGAAGCCGAGGCCGGTGAAGATCGAGCCGGCGGCGGAAGCGGTGGCGCCACGACCCGCAAACGGCAGCGCCGAGGCGCGAGCGGCCGAGCGCGGTTCGACCAGAATCGCCCGCTGTCGCCCGATCGCCTCAGCCGGACAGCGCTGCTGCGCCGAAGGAGCCCCCAGGTAGACCACGCGACGATCCATCCGCACGCACCTCCCCGGGTCTCGGTCGAGACGGAAGACCGGCCAGCCCTGGGGAACCTGCACCATGCGCCCATCGAAGTGGACCGCACGCGTCGCGGCAGTCGCCGACGACCCGAGCCCGAGCGCCAGCACGAGGAGCGCCAGCAGCGGCAGGAACAGGAGCGGCCAAAAGCCGAAGCGTTGGAACCGGGTCACGAGCTGCACTCTCGCTACAACCAGCCTGCCCCGGCAAAAGTTGCAGCCCGCCGGGAGAAAGCCTGCAGCTTTGGGAGTGCCCCGAGCTGGATTCGAACCAGCGGCCTATCCCTTAGGAGGGGATCGCTCTATCCAGCTGAGCTATCGGGGCAGGGGCTGAATTCTCGCTTAAGTTGGTCGAGATGTGTCGAAGTTGGCACGGAGTGCGCGCCACGCGTGCGGGGTGGCTCGGCAGGATTGGTTGCATGAGAGCAGCAGAGATAATCGACATGTCCTCCGCACGGGTTAATGTGGAGAACATGTCCAAGATGATTCAGATCAGGAATGTGCCCGACGACCTGCACCGGGAACTGAAGATGCGGGCGGCCGCGGCGGGGATGAGCATGTCCGACTACATCAAGCGGGAGCTCGACCGGCGTCGTCGCAAGTCGACGATCCGCGAGATCGGCGCGAGAGCGAGAGGGCGCAGCATCGGCTCGACGCTGACCACGCAGGACGTCGTGGACACCATTCGGGAAGGTCGCGGCGACTGATGCCGGTCGTCGACGCATCGGTCGTCGTTGAACTGCTCCGCAGGGGGGAGCACGCGGATGCGGTCGAAGGGCGGCTCGATGCGGAAGAACATGTGCTTTGGGCGCCGCATCTGATCGATGCGGAGGTCGGTCAGGCGTTGCGGCGCTGGGTCCGTTCAGGCAGGCTCGACGCGGAGGTCGCGGGAAGAGCCCTATGGGAAGTCGGCGATCTTCCGGTCGAACGGGTGGAGCACGAACATCTGGTGCACTTCGCCTGGGGCCTGCGGGACAACTACAGCTTCTACGACGGCCTCTACGTCGCCTTGGCGCTGATGGTCGACGAACCGCTGCTGACCTTCGATGCGCGGATGGCGCGCTCGGGCCTCGATCTCCCGATCGAGATCCTCGGTCAGGCGTAGAGCGTCTCGGAGGCGAGCTCGTCGGCGCGGCGGCTCCAGAGCTTCACTTCCATGAAGACGTCGTCGCCATAGGCCTCGAGCGCGTCGAGGGCGATCAGCGTGAAGCGGTCCTGGGAGATCAGCTCCTGGTCGACCGTCTCACCCTCGAGCACCGCGGTGGCGGCGACGGCGCCGCGGACCAGCGGCCGGCCCCAGACCAGGGTCACCGCGCCGGCCCGGCCGTTCTCGCCGCGCCAGCGGCCGATCACGTCGTCGTTGAGGTCGATGCGCCAGTCCTCGTTGTCCTCGGCCAGGATGTCGGTGAAGTCGGCCTTGGCGGCGAACTCGCCCGGCTCGCCCTCCGGCGCCTGCACGTAGGAGACGTGGCCGAACAGCTCCAGCCGCCCCTCCTCGCTCTCGGTGCGGGCCGAGCCGGGGACCCAGACCCGGCCGCCCCAGGCGCGCTCGGGGAACCAGTCGACCTCGGCCGGTAGCTCGGCGCCAGCCGGCAGGTCGCCGATTTCCCCCACGCCTTTGGCGAACTCGTCGCGCAGCCGCTCGGCGAAGCGGCCGTGGGGGATTCCCTCCTGGGTGGTGTCGGCGATGAAGCGCGGGATCGGGCGCGGGGTGGGGCGCATCAGAGGCACTCTTTCAGGTCGGCCGCCGCCCGCTCCGGCGGGTAGACGTTGATGTCGACGCCGGTACCGAGCTCGAAGCCGGCCTTGATCGTCAGGCGGGGGGCGATGTCGACGTGCCAGTGGAACTGACCGGCGCCGCGGGGGGCGGTGCGGACCCAGAGGTTCAGCTCCGGCGGGCCGTCGAAGAGCTTGGCGAGGGCGCGCATCGCGGTGCGAATCATCGCCGCTCCGCCCTCGTCCTCCTCGAAGCGGGCCGCCTCGCGGCGGGGGATCACCCGCAGCTCGAAGGGGGAGCGCGAAGCCCAGGGGCAGATCAGCGCCGCCTCGTCATCGATCGCGACCAGGCGCTCCTGCCGCCGCACCTCCTCGACCAGGACGTCGCTGAGCAGCCCGCCGCCGGCGGTGCGTTCGCCGTAGGCGCCGACCCGCTCGCGCTCGCGGGCGACGGCAGCGGGGACGAAGGGCAGCGCGTAGAGCTGGGCGTGGGTGTGCTCGAGCGAGGCGCCCGCGCCGCCGCCCTCGTTGACGATCAGCTGCAGGTAGGAGGCGTCGGCGTGCGCCCGCATCCGCTCGCGCCAGGTGGCGACCGCGGCGGCGAACTGCTCGTCGTCGAGCTCGGCCATCGCGGTCACGTGCTCGGGCGAGTTGATCAGCACCTCGTGCGATCCCTCGGCCGGGCGCGAGGAGAAGAGGTCCGGTTCGCCGGCCCGTTTGGATGCGAGGAGGGGATCGCCGCTGCTGGCGAACGCGCCCGCTTCCGCCGCCGGCTCGGAATCGGGTGACGCCTCGCCGCCGAGAGCCGGATAGAGGTTCGGCACCACCCGCGTCTTCCAGCCAGGCGTGTCCGCCTCGCCGCCGCCGGGGCGCAGGGCGTAGAGCTCGGGCGGGGTGCGGTCCTCGCGGCCCTCGCAGAAGGGGCAGTTCTCCGGGCCCTTCGGCTCGCTCGCTCGCGCCGAGAAGCTGTCCGGTCGGGCGGCCCGGCCCGGGGCGAGGATCGTCCTCAGCCCGGTCAGCTGGTCGATGCGGATCTCGGGGGAGCTCAGGAGCGGGAGGGGGGGAGGTCGCCTGCGTCGGGCTCGTCAGCGGCCGGTGGCTCCGGGGACGGAGGCGGCGGCGATGCCGGCGGTCGCGGCGGCCGCTCGGTGCCGGCGGCGCGCGCCGCCGAGCCTTTGCCGACGAACGGCTCGAGCACGTCCATCGGCAGCGGGAAGACGACCGTCGTGTTCTGGTTGGTGCCGATTTCGAGCAGGGTCTGCAGGTAGCGCAGCTGCAGCGAAGCTGGGTTGGTGCTGATGATGTCGGCGGCGTCGGTGAGCTTCTGGGCTGCCTGGAACTCGCCCTCGGAGTTGATGATCTTCGCCCGTCGCTCGCGCTCGGCCTCGGCCTGGCGCGCCATCGCCCGCTGCATCTGCTCGGGGATCTCGACGTCCTTGATCTCCACCGCGGTGACCTTCACGCCCCAGGGCTCGGTCGACTCGTCGATGATCTTCTGCAGCTCTTCGTTGAGGCGCTCGCGGTCGGCCAGCAGCTGGTCGAGCTCGGCCTTGCCGAGCACCGAGCGCAGCGCCGTCTGCGAGATCTGCGAGGTGGCGATCAGGTAGTTCTCGACCTCGACCACGGCGCGGTTGGAGTCGACGACGCGGAAATAGGCGACGGCGTTGACCCGGCAGGGAACGTTGTCGCGGGTGATCACCTCCTGCGGCGGGATGTTGAGGGTCACCGTCCGCAGATCGACCTTGACCATCCGGTCGACCAGCGGGATCAACAGGATCAGGCCCGGCCCCTTCTGGGCGATCAGGCGGCCGAGCCGGAAGATCACCCCGCGCTCGTACTCGCGCAGGATCCGGACCGAGGTTCCCAGCGCGATCAGGGCGAAGAACGCGAGGACGATGAGAATTCCTGCCACTGCCTCCATCAACCGGCTCCTTCGCTCGTTTGGGCCGCGGTCTGCGGCTCCGGACCGACCACCAGGGTCAACCCGTCGACCGCCTCGACCCTGACTTTATCCCCCTGCCGGATCGGGGTTGCCCCCTCGGCCAGCCTGGCGCTCCACAGCGTGCCGCCTAGCCAGACCCGCCCGTCGGGGTCGATCGAGGTGCGGGCCTCGGCCGTCGATCCGATCATCTCCTCGCTGCCGGTCCGGACTTCGTCGTTGCGATGCGCCTCTAAGACCTTGCGACTGACGAAGTAAAAGGTGACCCCGGAGAGAATGCCCAGGGCGATCAGCCCGCCGCCCGCGTAGTCGGCGATGTTGCTGTCGGAGCCGAAGGCGACGACGCCCGCCGCGGTCAGGCCGAGGACTCCGAGCACCGCCAGGATCCCGCCGGTCGGCAGCAGCAACTCGGCGAGCAGCAGCCCGACCCCGATCAGCGCGATGACGACGAAGGCTTCCACTGGCTTCGATTATCCGCTCTTCAGGGCGTAGCGGCGAACGTCCTCTTCCAGTTCGGAGTTGTCGGAGTAGGGACCCTGCTTGAGGTAGACGAGCTCACCGGACTTGTCATAGAAGGCGGTGTCGGGCAGGCCGATTGCCCCCAGGGACTCGAAGATCTCTTTGTCGGGGTCGGTGTAGCTGGGGTACGGAACCGGCTCCTCGCGCAGGAAGGTGGCGGCGGCGTCATCGGCGTCTTCGGAGTTGACGCCGAGGAAGGCGACCTTCTTCCCGTACTGCGCCGAGAGCTTCTGCAAGACCGGGAACTCGAAACGGCAGGGGCCGCACCAGGAGGCCCAGACGTTGACCACGACGGGGTAGCCGCGCAGCGCGGCGATCCGCTGCTCGTAGGCGTCGTTGCCGCCGGGGAGCAGGTCGTTCGCCTGCTTGTGCAGCGCCGCCAGTGGTGGCGGCGAGCCGGCCAGCGCCTTCGCGTAGTCGGGGTGCGAACCGCCGTAGTCGCCGTCCTCGGAGCCCCCGCAGCCGCCGCCGAGAAGTATCGCCAGCGCCAGCGCCCCTACTACAAGTAGTGATCTGAATCGCGCGCCCATCCGATCGGTGGGTACAATACGTACGTTCGGTTCGCGGCTCGCGAATCGCGCTGAGTTCTCGGGGGGAGACACACACCCGGTTGATCCCGCCGCAGCCTCGTTCACCTTGTCCCAGCCGTCTGTCTGTTTTCGGTAGGGACGGAAGCCCCAGAAGCCTTCTATGGCCAAGACCAGCGACGTTGCCGCGCAGGCGGCAGTTCCTTCAAGCGCCGACATCGAGCGGGCGGCGGAGTTTGCCCGCGAGCCCTTCCTGCTCGACGGCGAGGGCCCGGAGGCGCTGGCGCCCGGGACGGCGCGTCGCCGTGCTCTAGACACGGCGTTGAAGGAGCTCGACGGTGGCGCCGAGTACCCCTCGATCCAGTGGCGCCGGGACTTCTCCCTGCTCTTGGGCCTGGAGCGCTTCCTCGCCGATGAGCCGCCGAAGTTGCTCGACGGAGCCGAACTGAACCCGCACCAGGTCGACGCCCTCTCCGGCACCCTGGCCGAGCTGATGGGCCAGCAGCAGGCCAGCGGCGCCGCGGTGATCGAGAACGGCAACGGCGCCGAGCCCAGCGACGAGGTCGCGTTGGAGCAGCCCGAGGGCGGCGATGAGATCGACGAGGAGGAGGACGAGGAGCTGGCTCCCGACGAGGAGCCGCAGGACTGGGAGGAAGGGCCGAGCGACGAGGACGAGGAGGTCGTCGAGGAGGCGCCCGAAGACCCCGGCGCCGAGCGCCGCTTCTGGTTCGAGCACGCGACCGGCGCCGGCAAGACCGTCGCCGCCGTCGGCTTCATCGAGGCGACCCGCACCGGCGGGGTGCTGATCCTCACCCACCGCCGCAACCTGGTCGACCAGTTCATCGGCGAGATCTCCGACCGCGGCTACAAGGAGCGCTTGCGCCCGCCGCTGTTGGGCGACCGAGACGATCCAGAAGGCCCGGTCACGGTCGAGACCTACCAGTGGTTCGTCCGCAATCACAAGAAAATCTCCGACGCCTACTCGATCGTGATCTGCGACGAGGCGCACACCGCCCTGGGCGAGAAAACCAGCGCCTGCATCCGCGAGATGCCCGGCCCGGTCTACATCGGGATGACCGCGACCGGGGCGCTGATCGCCCGCCACGTCACCGACCTCTTCCCGACCCAGACCTCACGCTTCGACCTGGCACAGGCGGCACGCCGCGGCGTGATCGCGCCGCTTCGCTGCCTGCGGATCCCGCCCGGCCCGGGGGTGCGGACGATCGCCAAGGTGCCGCTGCGCAAAGGCGAGGTCGACCAGGACTTCGACCAGGAGGAGCTGGCCGCGCTGCTCGACCAGGAGCCCTTCAACGTCGCGATCGCCGATCTCTACCGGTCCCGCTTCCGCAAGATCCCCGGCGTCGTCTACACCGCCGGGGTGCAGCACGCGAAGAACGTCGCCAAAGCCTTCCGCGACGCCGGCATCAACGCCCAGGCTGTCTCCGGCGAGACGCCGAAGCGCGAGCTGGCCGAGATCCTTGCCGGCTTCGAGCGCGGCACCGTCGACGTGCTCTGCAACGCGATGCTGCTGGCCGAGGGCTGGAACAGCCCGCGGGCGACGATCTGCATGCACCTGGCGCCGACCGCCTCGCGGCGGATCTACCAGCAGCGGGTCGGCCGCGTCACCCGCCGGGCGCCGGGCAAGGAGTCGGGGATCGTGCTCGACTTCGTCCACCCGGCGACCACCCACGACGAGACGATCGTCACCCTGCACAGCCTGCTCGACCGCGACGTCTACCGCGGCGGCGCGATCGTCGTCGGCCCGGTGCGGCGCGGGCGCGGGCGCAAAATCCGGGTCGAGCGGCGGATCGTCCCCGTCTCCGACGTCGAGGAGCGGCGGATGGAGGTATTGGAACGGGAGATCTGGCGGATCGCGGTCGAGAACCTCGACTACCCCGAGCAGCATGCCTGGGCGGCGCTGGCCGGGGCGCGGGTCAACACCCAGGGCTGGCGCCGGGCGCGGGCGATGCTGCAGAACGACCGCACCAAAGAGCTGCGCAAACGCTTCCTGCTGACCTGCGTGCAGCGCAACCGCAACGCGCAGCTGCGGCTGAAAGCGCTGAGCGAGATCGCCGACCTCGGCGACCCCGAGGCCTTCGACGACGCGATCGACATCGTCGGCACCTGGAGCCGCGAGGACAAACGGGCGGGGACCAAGGTGCTGCTGCAGGCGCTGATCGACAAACGGATCGGCCGCCGCGATCAGGCGCAGGCCTGGGTCTGGCGGCTGGCCGGCTACACCCGCGAACTGCACGAGGAGTACGCGGTGCAGCGCTGGCCGGAGACGAAGCGGCTGCTGGGCCTGCTGGTCAACTCCTCCGGCCGGGCGCACGGGCGCAACGCCCGGCGGCTGGTCCACGCGGCGCGCAAACAGGACCGCCGGTTGGCGGTGGCGCTGCTGGCGGCCGCGGTCTCGCACACGCCCGAGGGCGAGGAGGTGCTGCGCGGGGCGCGGATGCGGATGGCGCGGAAACCCTCGGCCGTCGCCCGCGAGCTGCTGAAGAACTTCCCCAAAGGCGGCAAGCGCCGCCGCAAGCGCAAACGCAAAGGGGGCGCGGACGGCAACGGCGCCGCGCCCGAGAAGAACGGCAAACGCCGGTCGCGCGAGAAGTCAAAAGCGGGTGAGGTGGACCTCGCCGGCACCGACGGCGACGCGGTCACCGCGGGGGGTGACGACGACGAGGTAGCCCCGGTCGTCGACGCCGTCGGCGACTCCTGAGCCGCCCTCCCAGGCGACCTCTCGCCCCTTCAGCGCGTCGCGTTCGCGCCAGACGGCGAGGACTTCGTCTGGTTCTGCTTGGAGCCAGTTGTATAGGCGTTGGTTGAGCTCGGTGCAGGCAGCAGCAGTCGGTACATCCTCGAGGGAGGTCGCGGTTTCGCGCAGCTCAGGTGGGAATTCGCTGGGCTCGATCGAGAGGTTCAGGCCTATGCCGAGGACGGCCCATCCGTCTTGAGGTCTTGCCTCGATCAGGACGCCGGCTAGCTTGCGGCCTTCGACGTGGATGTCGTTGGGCCACTTGACCTTGCACTCGAGGTTGGGGTCGAGTTGCTCGGCGGCCTCGCAGACCGCTAGGGGGACGGCTAGGGGGAGCGTCGTGTGGCGGTCCTCGAGGGGGCGGACGATTGCCGAGTAGAGAAGGGCTTTGCCGGGCGGGGCGGTCCAGGTGCGGCCCTGGCGGCCGCGGCCGGCGCTCTGCTCGCCGGCGGTGACAACGGTGCCGTGCCGTGCCCCCGCCGCGGCCAGCTCGCGGGCGCGGGTGTTGGTCGAGTCGGTGCGGCGGTAGTGCCTGTGGGGACTACCGAACGTCATCCAGGAGGGCGGCGAGGAGGCCGTCGATGTCGTGGCGCTCGGCCTCGACGCCGACCTCGAGGCCGGCGGCGCGGACCGTCTCGCTGGTGATCGGGCCGATCGAGACGATGCGGGCGCCCCTGGGGAAGCGGTCGCCGAGGGCCTCGGTGAGGTTGGTGACGGTCGAGGAGGAGGTAAAGGTGACGTAGTCGGCGCTCTGGGCGGCCTCGACCTCGTCCTCGCCCGGCTGCTCGCGAACCGTCTCGTAGAGGGCGACGACGTCGACCTCGGCGCCCCGATCGCGCAGCGCGTCAGGGAGGACGTCGCGCGCCTCGGCGGCGCGGGCGACCAGGACGCGGGCACCGGCGACCTCGGTGTCCTCCAGCGCTTCGAGCAGCCCCTCGGCGACGAAGCGCTCCGGGACCACGTCGGCGAGAACCCCCCGCCCCGCCAGCGCCCGCGCCGTGCCCGGGCCGATCGCCGCCACGGTGACGCCGGCCAGGACGCGCGCGTCGAGACCGGCGGCTTCCATCGCCTCGAACAGCAGGCGGACACCGTTGGGGCTGGTGAGGCAGACGAGCTCGTAGATCCCGAGGGCGCCGGCGACCTTCAGCACCTCCTCGCTCTCGATCCGCGGCTCGATCCGGATCGCCGGCAGCTCGACCACCTCGGCGCCGAGCCCGCGCAGGGTCGCCGCCAGGCCGCTGGCCTGGGCGCGGGCGCGGGTGACCACGACGCGCTTGCCGTGCAGCGGCCGGCGCTCCAGCCATTCGAGCTCCTCGCGCCGCCGCGCGACCTCGCCGACGACGATCAGCGCCGGTGCCTTGATCTCCTCGCGGGCGACTGCCTCGGCGATCGTCCCCAGGGTCGCGGTCACCGTCCGCTGTCCCGGCCAGGTGCCGCGTTCGATCGCGGCCGCCGGCTCCTCCGGGTCGCGGCCGGCCTCGATCAGCGCCGCCGCGTTCTCGCCCAGTCGTTTGACCCCCATGTAGAAGACGAGCGTGCCGGGGAAGCTGGCCAGCGCCGCCCAGTCGAGCGCGCTCTCCTCCTTCTCGGGATCCTCGTGGCCGGTGACGAAGGCGACGGCGGAGGCGTCGTCGCGGTGGGTGACCGGGATGCCGGCGTAGGCGGTGGCGGCGACGCCGGCGGTCACCCCCGGCACCACCTCGAACTCGACCCCGGCCTCGCGCAGCGCTTCGCCCTCCTCGCCGCCGCGGCCGAAGACGAAGGGGTCGCCGCCCTTGAGGCGGACGACGCTCTTGCCGGCCCGCCCGGCCTCGACCAGCCGGGCGCCGATCTCCTCTTGGGGTACCGAAGGCACCCCTGGCTGCTTGCCGACGTAGACCAGCTCGGCATCCTCGCGGGCGCCGTCGAGCGCGCCCGGCGGGATCAGGCGGTCGTAGTAGATCGCGTCGGCGCCGGCGATCAGCTGCAGCGCGCGCGCCGTCATCAGGCCCGGGTCACCGGGACCGGCACCGACCAGGTAGACGACACCGGCGCGCGCGCTCACGCCATCTCCTCGGCCCGGTCGAGCAGCTCGCGGGCGCCGGCGCCGAGCAGGCGCTGGACCAGCTCGGCCCCGGCCAGGGCGGGCTCTTCGACGCTCCCCTCGATCCGGTCGCGCAGCCACTCGCTGCCATCCGGCAGGCCGACGAAGGCCTCGATCGTCAGCTGCCCCCCCTTGACCTTGGCATGCGCCCCGAGCGGGCTGGCGCAGGTCGCCTCCAGGAGGGCGACGACGGTCCGCTCAGCGGTCAGCTCGCGCATCGCGTCGAGGTCGTTGACCGCGGCCGCGGTATCGATCGTCGCCTCGTCCTCGGCCCGAACCTGCAGCGCCAGGGCGCCCTGGCCGGCGGCGGGCACCATGCGGTCGACGGGTATCGCGAAGCCGATCTCATCCTCGCGCCCGAGCCGGCGTAGGCCGGCGGCGGCAAGGACGATCGCGTCCAGCTCGCCCTCCTCGAGCTTGCGCAGGCGGGTGTCGACGTTGCCGTGCAGCTCCTCGACCCGAAGGTCCGGCCTCGCCGCCAGCAACTGCGCCCGGCGGCGGAGGCTCGCGGTCCCGACCCGCGCCCCCTCGGGCGCGTCGTCGAGGGAGGCGCCGGCGCCGATCCAGACGTCGGCCGGGTCCTCGCGCCGCGGCACCGCGGCGATCTCCAGCCCCTCAGGCATCTCCCCCGGCAGGTCCTTGGCCGAGTGCACACCGATCTCCGCTTCGCCGGCCAGCAGCACCCGCTCGACCCCGCGCACGAAGCGCGACTTGTCGCCCGGCTCGCCGTCAGAGCTGGCCTCGACCAGCTCTGACCCTCCAAGCCGCTCGGCCACCCAGCGCGCCTGCGTCAGGGCGAGGGCGCTACCGCGGGTAGCGATCCGCACGCCTCAGTCCTTGCGGCGGCGCAGCTCGGTGACGTTGTCTTTGCCCGCTTCGATCTCGACTTCGGTCTCGGGGTCGAGGCCGAACAGCTCGCGCAGGGCGCTGACCAGGTAATAGGACTCGCCGGAGCAAGCCGAGCCGCGAATCCGCAGGGTCGGGTCGTGCAGAAGGCGCGAGGCGATCGCCTTCGCCATCTTGTCCAGCCGCTCGTGGTCGGCGTCGGAGAGGCTCTCCCAGCGGTTCTCGTTCTCGGCCAGCACCCGCCGCACGACCTCGTCGCCGTGCTCGCGCAGGGCGCTGATCGTCGGCACCACCTCCTGCAGGCCGAGCCAGCGTTCGAAGCGGTCGAGCTCGGCCTCGAGGATCAGCTCCGCCCGCCGCGCCTCGGCCTCGCGGCCGCTGGTGTTGCGTTCGACGATCTGCTGGACGTCGTCGATGTCGTGGACGGTGACGCCGGCGATCTCGCGGCAGGCGGGCTCGATGTCGCGCGGCACCGCCAGGTCGATCGCGAGCAGCGGCCGCTCTGGGCGCTGCTCCATCACGTGCTCGAGCCCGTCGCGCTCGACGATGTGGTGCGGCGAGTTGGTCGCCGAGACGACGATGTCGGCACTTGCCAGCTGCTCGGGTAGCTCGTCGAAGCGGACCGCGGTGCCGTCGAAGCGCTGGGCGAGGCCGATCGCGCGGTCGTAGTGGCGGTTGGCGACGAAGACGGTGGCAACGCCACGGGCCGTCAGCGCCTTGGCGACCAGCTCGGCGGTCTCGCCGGCGCCGACGACGAGGACGCGGCGGTCGGAGAGGTCGCCGAGCGTGCGCCGCGCCAGCTCGACCGCGACAGAGGGGATCGAGACGCCCGTCTCGCTGATCCCGGTTTCGTCGCGGGCGCGGCCGCCGGCGCTGAGGGCGCCGCGGAAGAGGCGGTTGAGGATCGCCCCGGTGGCTCCCTCGACCATCGCCAGCTCGTAGGCGCGTTTGACCTGGCCCTGGATCTCGGCCTCGCCGAGGATCATCGAATCGAGCCCGGCGGTCACCTGCAGCAGGTGGCGGGCGGCGTCGCCGGCGCGCAGCGAGTAGAGGTGTCCGAGCAGCTCGGTCGGGCGGATCTCGGCCTGGCGGGTGAGGACGCCGAGCGCGGCCGACTCGGCCTCGACCGGGTCGGAGACGATCAGGTAGAGCTCGGTGCGGTTGCAGGTCGAGATCGCCGCCGCCTCGTGGATCTCCGGCGCCGCGGTCAGCTCGGCCAGGGCGCTGACCGCGCGGCCCTCGGTCAGCGAGAGGCGCTCGCGCAGGTCGAGCGGCGCGGTTTTATGGGAGACGCCAAGGGCGAGCAGCTCGGCCATCAGGCGTTCACCTCCTCGCGCTCCGTCTCTTTGCGCTGCTCGGCGAAGGAGGCGACCTCGCGCAGCTCGCGCTCGATCCGGCCCAGTTTCGCCGCCATGATCCCGACGTAGACGACGAGCAGCACGACGAAGACGACGTAGGCGCCGGCGACGTACTTGCCGGCCTCGTCGAGCGGCAGGGCGGGGGCGCCGAGCGGCAGCAGGGTGGCGAGCTCGAGCATCAGCTCACCTCCGGGGCGATCCGGGAGCCGCCGCCGGCGACCGGCGCGTCGAGCGCGCGCCGCAGGCGCTTGACCTGGCCGGAGGCGCTCTTCGCGGTCAGCTCGAACTTGACCAGCGTCGTCCACAGCAGCGCGATCGCGACCAGCATGCAGAGGAAGGTGAGCATCATCTCGCCCGGCATCCCGCCTTCGGCGGTGGCGAAGGTGCGGGGGTGGACGAGGCTCTGGGCCATCCGCACGGCCATGAAGTTGAGCGGCACGAAGGCGCCGGCGGTGATCGCGAAGACCGAGGCGTAGCGCGCCTGCCTGTCGCGGTCCTCGATCGCGTAGCGGAAGGGGTAGTAGGTCGCGTAGAGGAGGAAGACGATCAAAAAGCTGACCAGGGTCGGCTCGTCCCAGACCCACCAGTGGCCCCAGGAGGCCTTGGCCCAGATCGCGCCGGTGATCAGCACCGCGACGCCGAAGATCACCGAGAGGTGGATCGACACGTAGGAGTAGGCGTCCCACTTGCGGTTGTCGGTGCGCAGGTGGGCGATCGCGAAGATCCCGCCGACGACGAAGCCGATCAGCGCCACGATCGCCAGCGGCACGTGGATGTAGAAGATCTTCTGGACGAAGCCCTGGTCGGCGTCGAGCGGCGCGTAGAAGAAGACCAGCGAAAGCGACAGGGCGAGCATCGCCACGGTGGCGATCGAGAGGGGCTTGAGTCCTTTGCCGTACATGCCCTGAGGGTGTGGGGAAGTCGGTTGCCCGGTCAGTCCTCGAGGAGGAAGTCGAAAACGGCGTAGCCGACCAGGCCGAAGATCAGATCGTATAGGCCGAGCACCATCAGCCAGGTGCCGAAGCGATCGTAAGAGGGACCGCCCACCGCCAGCAGCGGCTCGGTGGCGCCGGTGGCGGCGATCATCAGCGGCACCGCCAGCGGCAGGAGGACGAGCGGGACGAGCAGATCGCGGGCGCGCGAGTTGACCGCCATCGAGGAGATCAGGGTGCCGGTGGCGGCGAGCCCGAGGTCGGTGAGCAGGAGGACGGCGACCAGCGGTCCCAGGCCGGCGGCATCGTCGAGGACGAAGACCGCGAAGATCGGCACCGCGACCAGCTCCAGCGCCAGCAGGTAGACGAGCAGGGCGCTGACCTTGGCGGCGAAGAGGACGCTGCGGTCGATCGGCGCCAGCCGGATCGCGTCGAAACCGCCCTCCTCGCGCTCGGCGACGAAGAGGCGGTTGATGCCGAGCACCGCGGCGAACAGCAGGGTCGCCCAGAGGACGCCGGAGGCGAGGCTGCCGGAGAGGGCGGTGCGGTCGAGCCCGAAGCGGAAGATGACGAAGGTGGTGACGGCGAAGAGCGCCATCGCCGGCAGCGACTGCAGGGTGCGGAGCTCCGAGCGCAGGTCCTTGGCGAGGATCGCGGCGAAGGCGGCGCGCGAGGGGGTCATGAGATCACCGCCGTCTCGCCGATCCCCAGCCGCAGCGTTTGGTCGGCCTCGGGCAGGTGGCGCTCGGGATCGTGGGTGACGACGACGCGGGTGCGGCCCTCGCCGGGCCCGATCAGGTCGCGGGCCAGCTCGCGGCCTTCGACATCGAGGTTCGAGTCGGGCTCGTCGAGCAGCAGCAGCTCCGGCTCGTGGAGGACGCAACGGCAGATCGAGAGCCGCTGGCGCATCCCGGCCGAGAGCTCGGCGACCCGCTCGTCGGCGCGCCGCTCCATCCCGACCGCGCGCAGTAGCTCGTCGATTCGCGCCTCGGCGGCTTCCCGCTCGACCCCGTGCAGCTTTGCCTGGAAGCGCAAGTTCTCGCGACCCGAGAGGTCGCGGTAGAGCAGCGGCTCGTGGCCGAGATAGCCGATCCGGCCGCGCAGCTTCCAGGCCTCGTTCGGCAGCGAGCAGCCGAGCACGGTCGCCTCGCCGCCACTGGGCCGCAGCAGGGTGGCGAGGATCCGCAGCAGGGTCGTCTTGCCGGCGCCGTTGGGCCCGAGGACGACCAGCGAGGCGCCCGCGGGCAGCTCGAAGCCGACGCCGTCGAGGGCGGGGCGGTCGCCGTAATCGCGCCGCAGCGCCGCGACGGCAATCGCGGGCACGGCCTTCTCCTGCGCGGGGGGCATCTTCCGGTGATTCTGCACCGTTGTCCGCCAAGAGCGGCTCCATCGCTTAGTCTGCCGCGGCAATTTCGGCAGGGGCGCGAGGCGCCTCGACAAGGAGAAACGATGAAGAAATCCAGTCACCTGGCCGCGCTCGGCGCCGCCATCATCGCTGTGTTGGCCCTCGGCGCCTCGGCGGTAGTCGCCGCCGGCCCCGGCGAGACGGTCAAGGTCAAGTCCGAAGTCACCCTCGGCGCCAGCGGCTACCAGGGCAAGGTCAAGGCCGCCAACTCGAACTGCGTCGGCGAACGGACCGTCGTCCTCAAGCAGAAGGGCAACGGCGTCCTCAGCCGCTCGCAGTCGAAGCCCAACGGCAACTGGAAGGCCGACCTCGAAGCGCTGAACGAAAACATCGAGATCCCGGCCATGGTCTACGCCGAAGTGAAGCCCTCCACCCAGGCGACCGCCGGCCCGATCTACAAGTGCCTTGCCGCCGTCTCGAAGACGGTGGAAATCGGCGGCGGCTGAGCCGGCGCGCCGCTAACGGCGCTTCTGCAGGGTGCGGCGGCCGACCTTCAGCAGCGGCCCCGCACCTTCGCGCAGAGCCTTGGCCCGGACCTCGCCTTTGCCGTAGAGGATCTTGGCCGAGGCTTTGACCGCCTCGCCGAGGGTCCGGTCGTAGGGGTGCCACCAGAAGTCGCGGGTGAGGCCCGGCTCCCAGGCGTTCATCTTGATGTTGACGCACTCGTAGAAGCCGAATTTGGAGTGCGAGCGGCCGAGGCCGGAGTCCTTGACCCCGCCCCAGGCGCACTGGCAGGCACCGTGGCTGAAGGAGTGGTCGTTGACCCAGACCATCCCCGACTCGATCCG
>DASTSW010000088.1:0-19283 GCA_035760445.1 Solirubrobacterales bacterium
GGCAAGAAGCGCGGCCTGCTGGAAAACAGCCGCAACCTCTGCAAGACCAACCGCAAGGCCAAGGTCGCCTTCACCGGGCAGAACGGAGCGACCCAGAACTACTCGCCGGTGATCGCGACCAGCTGCGGGAAGAAGAAGTAGCGCTCTCTAAGTACTCAGCGGCTCTTGACCGCTGCTCCTATTCGGTGTAGACCGTGGGAGTACTGGCGCATGCTGGTGCGCCCAGAGAAAAGGAGAGAGTGATGAGAATCTTGAAAACGCTCAGTCTGGCGAGTTTTACCCTGGCAATGATGGTGGTTTGTGTCAGTAGCGCACTCGCGACCACTGTGAGGACCGGGGGAGGAAATACCACACCGATCTTCCATTTCGTTAACGAGAATGGTCATACGACTCTTGCCAACCCAATTGCGAACATTTCATGCTCGGGAACACTCGAGGGTTCCATCGAAAGCCATGGCACCGGCGTAACAGCGGCTGGCAAATTCGGTTCGTTCTCACTTACTAGCTGCACAAACTCATGGCATGTCACATCGTCAGGGATCACACCGGGCGATTTCGAAGTTCATTGGACCAGCGGATTCAATGGGCTGTTGACAGTAAGTGGCGTGGAATTCGCCACTACACGACTTGGGGTTCTTTGCGAATATCGAACGGCAGAAACCCAAGTTGGGACGATCACAGGCGGGTTCAATCCCACAATCGACATCGCCGCAACGATTCCTATCAATCCGGTGACGAGCAGCCCTCTCTGTGGCACTGGATCCGCAAAATGGGAAGGCACCTACGTCGGGACATCGTCGCTGTACATCGAAAAATAGTTCGTGGTCCTTCTGACTTCAGATCATCAGCGCGACGGCTCGAAGCGGTCGCGCTAAACCGCTCGCGGTTCCTCGGCCTGAAGCAGCTCGGCGCCGTCGAAGATGCGGGTCGCGCGGGTTGCGGTAGGGGTGAAGTCGAGAGTGCTGCGGCGGCGGCGGGCGGCTATTACCGTCCACTCGTCGCACCCCGCGAAGGCTTCGTCGAGGCGCTGGGCCATCGTGCTCCGGGGGCGTTTCTGGTCGAAGATCTGCTTGGGCATTGCTTCTCCGTCCTGTAGCGGTGACTGAAGCTTCCCCCGCCCGTCGGACGAAAAATATGCTCTTTGCGATTGTTTGGGAACGCTTGTTCGTTCGGGCGCTCAGGAAGAGGCCGCAAACTCGGCGATCTCGTCCGCGACCCGCTGGGGCTGATCGAGCGCGACGAAGGTGCTGGCGTCTGGAATCGGCTCGATCGAAGCATTTTTCGCTTCGCTCGCGAGGCGTTCCGCGTAGGAGATGGGGAAGTACTTGTCTCCAGGTGCCCAGAGCAGGCGAATCGGCAGGTCGGAGCTCCGCAGCTTCTCGGCCGCCGCCAGCGTGTAGCGCTTGTTCATCCCCGCGGTGACCTTGCCGGCGTCCCGCAGGATCCCGCGGTCGGTCTTTGCCGGCTCCATCCAGGAAGCGACCAGCTCGTCGGGGATCTTCGTCTTCGCGAAGGGCTTGAAGGCGTAGCGGGCGACGGCTTCGATCCGGAACGGCGCCGAGAGGAGGAACATCCCGCCTGGCAGCTTTGCCACCGGCGGCATCGCCTTGAACGGTCCGGGTGGGAAGTTCTCATGGGTGTCGCAGTTGGTCAGCACCAGGCGGCCGATCCGGTCCGGGTGGCTCGTCACAAGTACCTGCGAGATCGCCCCGCCGGAATCGTTGCCGACGATGGTCACATCGTCGAGCTCGAGCTTGGTGAGGAAGTCGGCGATCAGCCGGGCGATGCCGGTCGGGGAGAGGTCGGCGTCGCGGTTCATCGGCACCCGGTGCGCGGCCAGCGGCCAGTCGGGGGCGATGCAGCGATAGCGGCCGGAGAGACGATCGACGACTCCGTCCCAGAGTCGGTGGTCGACCAGGTAGCCGTGGACGAAGACGATTGGCTTGCCCTCGCCCGCCTCGCGGTAGCGAATCGTCCCCTGGGGAAGCTGGATTTCCTTCTGCTGGTCGGTCATGCTCGTCTCCTTCGCACCCGTGGTTTCGCTTCTTAGCCTAATGTCTAACATACATACAGCATGCATGTAAGTCCAGAGCCGAGGAGAACCCAAGCCGAGCGCACCCAGGCGACCCGCGACGCCCTGATCGCCGCGGCACGCCAACTCTTCACCGAGCGCGGTTACGACCACGTCGGCACCGAGGAGATCGTCCGTGCCGCCGGCGTCACCCGCGGCGCCCTCTACCACCAGTTCGGCGACAAGGCGAGCCTGCTGGAGGCGGTCTACGAACGGATCGAGGCGGAATCGACCGAGCGCGTCGCCCGCATCGTCCTCGGCTCCGAGCTGCACAGCCCGATGGCGGCGATGCGGGCCGGGATCGAGGCCTTCCTCGACGAGTGCGCCAAACCGGAGCTGCGGCAGATTGCCCTCCACGACGCCCCCGCCGTCCTTGGCTGGGAGCGCTGGCGCGAGATCGGTGCCGCCAACGGTCTCGGCCTGATCGAGGCCAGCGTCGCGGCATCGATCGAAGCGGGGGAGATGCGGCCACTGCCGGTCAAACCGCTGGCCCATCTGCTGCTGGGGGCCCTGGACGAGGCGGCGATGCTCGTCGCCCGCGACGAGCGACCGGAGGGTCGGGCCGAGGTGACCGAAGTCCTAGTGGCTCTGCTCGAGAGCTTCGCGGTCGACCGCGCTTAGCGGGCCGGCCAGGCGTCGCGACTCCTTCTGCGCGTACATCCGCACGTCGGCCAGCTGCATCGCAGCCGCGGCCGAGTCCGCCTCCTCGGGGACCGAGGCGATCCCCCAGGCGGCGCTGAGGTCGAACCCGCTTCCCTGCGAGGAGAGTGCTTCGGCGGCGCGGGCTGCCAACTCATCGCGGTCGCCGATCCTGCCTTTGACCAGGACGACGAACTCATCGCCGCCGAGCCGGTACCCGGTTCCTTCCGGCGCCATCTTCGCCCGCAGCCGGCTTCCCAGCAGGCGGAGCATCTTGTCGCCGGCCGGGTGGCCGAAGGTGTCGTTGTAGTGCTTGAAGCCGTTCAGGTCGAGCAGGATCACGGTCAGCGGAGCGGCGGAGTCGCCGCCCCTCGACTCGAGGTCCATCTGCAGGCGCGCCTGACTGCCGAGCCCGGTCAGGTGGTCGGTGCGGACCATTTCCAGCAGGCGGGTGTTCTCGCGCAGGCTCAGCGCCAGCCGTCCGAGCACCGCCAGCATCGTCAGCGACCAGAGCACCGTGGTCAGCGCGCTGGAGCTGTGCAGGTACTGGAGGAAGCCGAGGACGATCATCGCTCCGGCCACGATCCCCGGCACGACCATTTCCCGCCAGCCGTCGAAGCGTGCGTCGGGGTCGATCCGCGCCGCCTCCGGTTGCCAGGCCTCGGCGCCGAGGAGGACGGCCGAGATCAGGTAGATCGGTTCGATCCAGGCACCGCCCGGGATCGCGTCGTAGGTCTGCAGGGTGAAGGCGACATCGGCAACCGCCATCACGGCGAGGCCGGAGATCAGCAGCGTCAGGGTCCGGCCGGGCCGCCAGCGAGTCAGGGCGATGACCCCGACGATCAGCGAGATCAGGACCACGTCGCCGAACGGGTAGGCGAGCGTCGTCACCACTTCGGCCGTCGTCCCGGAGGCGTGGTCGGCGACGAACTCGAACAGCAGCGCCGCCCCCAGCGCCGCGGTTCCGAGCGCCGCGATCGCCCCGTCCATCCACAGCCGCCGGTCGAGGTCGCCGGCGCGGGAGCGCACCAGCAGGTAGAGGCCGAGAATCGCCAGCGGGTAGAAGGCGAGGTAGCCGATGTCGGCCGGCGAGGGGTAGGGCGGGGAGGCGTTGCCTTCGATGTAGGTGGTCCACCAGATCTCGCCGGCCGCCCAGGCCAGGATCGCGGCCGCGATCGCGAACCAGGCCCCGCGTTCGGGCCCGCCCCGCAGCGCCCTCGTCAGGCAGCCGAGACCGGCGCAGACGACGACCACGTCATAGACGACGCTGTTGATCGCGACGTCGAGTCCGGGACCGCCGATTCCCACCCAGTCGTAGAGGACGACGAGGCCCGCACCGCCGAAGAGAACTGCTCCGATCGCTTTCCGCACAAGGGCTACATCGGCACGGCTTGCCCGGTTCTCTAGACTTGGTGGAGATGAAGGCAGGAATCCACCCCGAATACACGCTTGCCAACGTGCATTGCTCGTGCGGCAACCAGTTCTACACGCGCTCCACGAAAGCGGACTTGCATGTAGAGCTCTGCTCCGAGTGCCACCCGTTCTACACGGGCAAGCAAAAGCTGGTCGACACCGGTGGCCGCGTTGAGCGTTTCCAGCGCCGCGCCGCCAAGCACCGGGCCGGGAAGTAGCGCGTGAGCCCGCCGTCGGGCTCGGCACTCGCCTCCCAGCAAAACTCCCCTTCGGTAAACGGAGGGGACCCTGTGCGCATGCCCGATGGGGCGCTGGTCGCCAAGCGCGACGCCCCGGTCGGCGGCCAGGCCGTGCTGGAGGGCGTGATGATGCGCGGCATCTCCGTCTGGGCGGTCGCGGTCCGCACCCCCGAGGGGCAGATCGAGGTCGAGTCCGAGCAGCTCGTCCCCTGGGCGCAGCGGCACCGGATCTGGCGCCTGCCGGTAATCCGCGGTGTCGTCGCTCTCGGCGAGTCGCTGAAGATCGGCTTCAAGGCTCTCGCAATCTCCGCCAACGCACAGATGGAGGAGGACGAGGAGGGCAATAAAGAGGAAATCGGCGGCTGGCTCTGGGGGCTGACGATCCTCTTCTCGATGGTGCTGGCGATCGGTCTCTTCTTCGTCGTCCCGGTCGGCCTCACCAGCCTGATCAAGGACCAGCTCGGCAGCTCGCTCCTCTTCTGGCTGGTCGAGGGAGTCCTCCGCACCGCGATCTTCATCGGCTACATCCTCGCGATCAGCAAAATGCCCGACCTGCGGCGCGTCTTCGAGTACCACGGGGCCGAGCACAAGACGATCTCCTGCTACGAGGCCGAAGACGAGCTGGTCCCCGCCCGGGCCAAGCTCTACTCGCGCCTGCATCCTCGCTGCGGCACCAGCTTCCTGTTGATCGTGATGGTGCTGGCGATCTTCGTCTTCGCCCCGATCGGGTTGCCCGCCTGGTACTGGCTGCTGGCCTCGCGGATCCTCGGCATCCCGCTGATCGCCGGCCTCTCCTACGAGGTGATCAAGTGGGCCGGCAAAAATCGCCGCAAACGCTGGGTGCGGGCGATCATGTGGCCGGGTCTGATGCTGCAGAACCTGACCACCCGCGAGCCTGACGAAGAGCAGCTCGCGGTTGCGATCGCCTCCCTCAACGCCGTCCTCGCCCGGGAGACCCCCGAGGAGGCGGCGAAAAAGCCGCATATCGAGATCGTGGCGTAGCCGCTCCGCGGCGCCGCTCTACTCTTCGGTCCGATGATCGAGCAGCTGGTCGAGCAGATAGAGACGCGCTTCGGCGAGCTCGAGGCGCAGATGTCCGACCCGGAGGTGATCTCCGACCGGGCGCGTTACGCCGAGGTCGGGCGCGAATACCGCGAACTGCAGCCGGCGAGCGAGCTGGCCGGGCAGTGGCGGACGCTGCGCGATGATCTCGAGGGAGCGCGGGAGCTGCTGGCCGAGGGCGAGGACGAGGAGCTGCAGCGGGTCGTCGACGAGGCGCCGGAGAAGATCGAGGCGCTGGAAGAGGAGCTTCGCCTGGCGATGGTCGAGCGCGACCCGAACGACGCCAAGAACGTGATCGTCGAGATCCGCGCCGGCACCGGCGGCGACGAGGCGGCGCTCTTCGCCGGCGACCTCTACAAGATGCTGACCCGCTACGCCGACGAGCGCGGCTTCTCCACCGAGGTCCTCTCGCAGTCGGGCTCGGAGGCCGGTGGTTTCAAGGAGGTCACCTTCGAGGTCAAGGGCGAGGGCGCCTATTCGGTGTTCAAGTTCGAGGGTGGTACGCACCGCGTGCAGCGCGTCCCCGAGACCGAGTCTCAGGGTCGGATCCACACCTCGACCGCGACGATCGCGGTGCTGCCCGAGGCTGAGGACGTCGAGGTGGAAATCAACCAGAACGATCTGCAGATCGACGTCTATCGCTCCTCGGGGCCGGGCGGCCAGTCGGTCAACACGACCGACTCGGCGGTGCGGATCACCCACAAACCGACCGGGATCGTCGTCTCGATGCAGGACGAGAAGTCCCAGCTCCAGAACAAGGACCGGGCGATGCGGGTGCTGCGGGCGCGGCTGTACGAGCGCGAGCTGGCCGAGCAGCAGGCGAAGATCGCCTCCGAGCGCAAGGCCCAAGTCGGCAGCGGGGAGCGCTCGGAGAAGATCCGCACCTACAACTTCCCGCAGGGGCGGGTCACCGATCACCGGATCAAGCACACCTCGCACAACCTGGAGGGCGTGCTGGCGGGGCAACTGGGGGAGTTCACCGACGCCCTGGCGGCAGAGGAGAAGCGGCAGCGCCTAGAGGCCGCCGCCTCGGCCGCCTGACCGATGGCGACGATGACCGGCGCAGAGGTGCGTGAAGCGCTGGGCTCGGCGGTGGACGCGCTGCGGGCGGCCGGGGTCGAAGACCCGCGGCTCGACGCGGAACTGCTGTTGGCCGAGGCGACGGGGTGGAGCCGCGCGGCTCTGGTCGCCGAGCCGTCCGCTGAGGTGCCGCCGGCCGCGGCGCGCAGCTTCGGCGAGATGGTGCGGCGGCGGCTGCGGCGCGAGCCGGTCGCCTACATCCTCGGCCGCAAAGGCTTCCGCGGGATCGAGCTCGCGGTCGATTCGCGGGTGCTGATCCCGCGCCCGGAGACCGAGCTGCTGGTCGAGCTGGCGCGGGAGCTGCGGCCGTGTCGAGTGCTCGACGTCGGCACCGGCTCGGGCGCGATCGCCCTGGCGGTCGCCGACGAGCTGCCGGGCTGCGAGGTGACCGCCACCGATACTTCGCCGGGAGCGCTCGAGGTCGCGCGGGCGAACGCAGAGCGCCTCGGCCTGACCGACCGCGTGCGTTTTCTCGAGGGCACCGTCCCCGAGGGCGAGAGCTTCGACCTGATCCTCGCCAACCTTCCGTACGTCGCCGAGCGCGACTGGCCCGCGCTTCAGCCCGAGGTAACCCAATGGGAGCCCCGCGAGGCGCTCCTGGCGGGTCCCGACGGCCTCGACGCCTACCGCGCCCTGGTTAAAAAGTCCGCCGGCGGACTTGCCGTCGAGGTGGGGGTGGGGCAGGCGCCGGCGGTGGCTGCGCTGATGGCCGAGGCTGGTTTCGTTGAGATCGAGACGCGCCAGGACCTGGCGGGGATCGAGCGTGTCGTGATCGGCCGCGTGGGAGGCAATCCGTGACCGAGGTGGTGCGACTACAGAGCGGGGAGGCCCAGGTCGCTCGCAAGGCGCTGGAACGCACGATCTCCGGCGGCGGCGTCGCGATCTTCCCTTCCGACGGGCTCTACGGGCTCGCCTGCGACCCGCTCGACGCGGGGGCGATCGCCAAGATCCACCGGCTCAAGGGCCGGGACGACGGCAAACCCTCGGCGGTCATGTACTTCTCGCCGCTGGCGATCCGCGAGATCGTCTCCGGCCTCGGCCCGCGAACCAAAGCGGTGGTCAGTGCCCTGATGCCGGGACCGGTGACGCTGGTGATCGCCAACCCGCACCGGCGCTACCCGCTCGCCTGTCGTCAGGACCCCGGACGGCTCGGGGTTCGCCTGATCGGCGGCGCGCTGGCGGGGACGATGTGCCCGATCTTCCAGACCTCGGCCAACCTCAGCGGCGACCCGGCTCCCGCCCGCTTCGAGGACCTGCCGAACTCGATCGTCGAAGGCGTCGACCTGGCGATCGACGGCGGCAAGCTGCCGGGCCTGCCTTCGACCGTCGTCGACATCACCACGATCGAGGACGACGGCCACTGGCGCGTCCTCCGCGACGGGGCGCTCTCGCCCGGCGACCTCGCCAGCAAGCTCGCTTCGGTCGGACTCGGCTAACAGCCGGACCCGCCGCGATAGGGCAGGCGGACCAGGCGCTGGGAGGTGTTGTCGTTCTCGTTCGACTCGAAGAGGTGTTCCCCCGGGTCGACGGTCATCCGGTAGACGAAGCAGCCGCGCAGGCCGGCGACGTCGATCCACTGCTGGTGATAGGCGGCCGGGTAGATGTCCGACCAGCCGACCGAGGTGCCGAGCTTGACCCGGTCGCGGAACGGGTTCTGGTTGCAGCCGGGATAGACGCGCCCGGGCGGTGAGACGTTGCTTGGCTGGGTGCGGGTCAGGTCGCGCAGGCAGTAGTTGAGCTTCGGGCTGGTGCGGACGACGCCGCCGATCTGGCCATCCGGCTTCACCCGCAGCAGCTCGAAGGTCGCCAGCTGGTGCACCTTCCAGTAGGAGCCGCCGAAGTAGGTGCCGACGTAGGTGAAGCGCAGCTTCGCTTCGCTCGGGACGGTGATGTGACCGCCGCCCTTCCTGTAGATCCGCTGGTTGGTCTTCATCGACCGCGGGCCGTCGCGGTGGCCGCGCAGCTCCATCGGCCCGGTGCCGCGGCTCTGCACGTCGCTGGTTGCCCGCAGCCGCACCTGGCTGCCGGCGCGCTGGACGTAGAGCTCGCTCGGCTTGGCGATCCGCAGGTTGGGGCAGAGGAGGGTGCGCGCTTCCGGTCCTTCGCAGGGGTTCTCGACCGCGGCAGGGGCGGCGGTGGGCAGTGCCAAGACCAGCAGAAGGGTCAGCGGAGCGAGGAGAACTCTGGCTCTCACCGGCCCCAGACTATCCATGCTCGTTGCTATGGTCGCCCGACCATCTCCGAGCTTCCCGAAAACTTCCAAAACGCGCCGCTGAGCGAGGTCGACCCCGAGATCGCCGCGGTCCTCGACGCCGAGTTGAGGCGCCAGCAGGGCACCCTGGAGATGATCGCCTCGGAGAACTTCGTGCCCCAGGCGGTGCTGGAAGCGGTCGGCTCGGTGCTGACCAACAAGTACGCCGAGGGTTACCCCGGCCGCCGTTACTACGGCGGCTGCGAGGAGGTCGACGTCGCCGAGGAACTGGCGATCGAGCGGGCCAAGAGCCTGTTCGGCGCCGAGCACGCCAACGTCCAGGCCCACTCCGGCGCCCAGGCCAACAACGCCGTCTACATGGCGCTGCTGGAACCGGGCGACACCTTCCTCGGCCTCGCCCTCGACCACGGCGGCCATCTCAGCCACGGGATGAAAATCAACGTCAGCGGCACGCTCTACAACCCGGTGCCCTACCACGTCAGCCGCGACGATTTCCTGGTCGACATGGACGAGGTCGCGCGCCTGGCACAGGAGCACAAGCCGGCGCTGATCGTCACCGGCTGGTCTGCCTATCCGCGCCAGCTGGACTTCGCCGCCTTCCGGGAGATCGCCGACTCGGTCGGCGCCAAGCTGATGGTCGACATGGCCCACTTCGCCGGTCTCGTCGCCGCCGGTGAGCACCCCAACCCGGTCGAGCACGCCGACGTCGTCACCACGACGATTCACAAGACTCTCTGCGGCCCGCGCAGCGGCATGATCCTCTGCCGCGCCGAACATGCGAAAGCGATCGACAAGGCGGTCTTCCCCGGCCAGCAGGGCGGGCCGCTGATGCACACGGTCGCCGCCAAGGCCGTCGCCTTCCACATCGCCGCCAGCGAGCAGTTCCGCCAGCGCCAGCGGCAGACGATCGCCAACGCCCAGGCACTCGGCGCCGGGCTCGAAGCCGGTGGCGTGCCGGTGCTCACCGGCGGCACCGACGTCCACCTCGTTCTTGTCGACCTCACTCCGACCGGCCTCGACGGCCAGACCGCGGAGGACCGGCTGGACGAGGTCGGGATCACGGTCAACCGCAACGCGATCCCCTTCGACGAGCGACCGCCGATGAACCCCTCCGGGCTGCGGATCGGCACCCCGGCGCTGACCACGCGCGGCATGGGCACCGACGAGATGGAGGAGATCGCCGCGGTGATCGTCACCGCCCTCGGTCCCGACTTCGAGTCCGCCAAGGACGACCTGCGGGCGCGCACCGACGCCCTGATGGATCGCTTCCCGCTCTACGCCGAGCTCGCCGCGACCGTCTAGACCCTTGAAAGTCTGGGTCGACATGAGCGCCCCGGCGCATGTCCTCGTCCTGCGCCCGATCATCGAGCGGCTGCGCAGGGAAGGGCACGAGGTCGAGATCACCTCGCGCGACTACGCCCAGACCCAGCAGCTGCTCGAGCTGCACGGGATGGAGCACACGCCGATCGGCCGCCACGGCGGCGCCTCGCGACTGCGCAAGGCGGCCAGCCTCGCCTCGCGCAGTAGCGGCATGCTGCGCTATGGCCGCGGCCGCGGCTTCGACCTGGCGCTCGCCCACGGCTCCAACGACCTCGCCCTTGCCGCCAAAGCGCTCGGCATCCCCGAGGCCAACATGCACGACTACGAGTACGCGGTCACCCAGCACCGGATCGGCTGCCGCCTCGCCCGACGGGTGATGTTCCCCGACTCGGTACCCCTGGAGCGGCTGCGCCGCTTCGGGGTCACCGCCGAGAAGTTCTTCCCCTACCCCGGGCTGAAGGAGGAGTACTACCTCTACGACTTCGAGCCCGACCAGGAGGCGCTGCGCCGGCTCGGCGTCGACCAGGAGCGGGTCGTGGTCATCGTCCGCCCGCCGCCCGACGTCTCGCTCTACCACCGCAAGTCGAACCCGCTCTTCCCCAAGGTGCTCGATCGCCTCGGCCGCGACGAGGGGGTCCACGCCGTGGTCCTGCCGCGAACCGACGCCCAGCGCGAGTTCATCACCGGCCTCGGTCTGCCCTCGGTGATCGTTCCCCCGGGTGCCGTCGAGGCGCAGAGCCTCGTCGCCCTCGCCGACCTCGTGGTCTCCGCCGGGGGAACGATGAACCGCGAGGCCGCCGCCCTCGGCACCCCCGTCTACACGACCTACGGCGGCCGCCTCGGCGGCGTCGACGAAGCGCTGATCAAGTCGGGTCGGCTGCGGCCGCTGACCGACGCCCGCGCGGTCGAGGTTCAGAAGCGGACCGCGGAGCTGGCGCCGGTTCGCCGCGATCCGTCCGTGCTGGTGGAGACGATCCTAGGTACCGTCGGAGCCTCACCATTGCGCGAAGAGACTCATCCCGTAACGCCTTCCTGAGCGACCTGCCCGAGGCCGACCCCGGCCTCGAAGAACTCGTCGCGCCCGCGGCCGAAGGCGACCCGCGGCCGATCGACGCGATCCTGCGGGCGCTCGACATCCTCATCTCGGCCTCGATCCTGCTCGTCCTCTCGCCGCTGCTGGCATTGATCGCGCTGGCGATCGCGATCGACTCGGGGCGGCCGGTGCTCTACCGCGGCGCCCGGGTCGGCAAAGCCGGCCACCTCTTCTGGATGTACAAGTTCCGCACCTTGAAGCCGGACGCCGAAACCCGGCTCGGGCCCTACTACGGCGAGGAGCTGACCCGCCGCACCGAGGAAGAGCGGACCCGCCTCGGCGGCGTCCTGCGCAAAACCCACCTGGACGAGGTGCCGCAGCTCTGGAACGTCTTGCGCGGTGACATGGCGGTGGTCGGGCCGCGGCCGATCCGGCCCGCCTTCTACGCCGAACTCTGCCGCGAGATCCCGCAGTACTGGCAGCGCCTCGTGGTCCGCCCGGGGGTCACTGGCTTCGCCCAGACCCGGATCACCCGCGAGGAGTCTTGGGCCGACAAGCTCGCCCACGACATGGAGTACATCGCCGACCGCTCGGTCTCGCTCTACGTCCAGGTGCTGCTGGCGACCGTCGCCAAGGTCCTCGGCCGCGGCCAGCCGACCTCGTAGGCAAACCCGCTAGCGCTTCCGAGGTTGACCACACCCTGGTGTGGCAAAAGTCGGAAACGCTTGAGCTTCTTGGGGTCGCCCCCTATTAGCCGCCCCATCTGCTCCTTGATCGCTGAGGAAGAGCAGTAAATGGGAGGTATCGAAATCCGCTGCGTGCGACCCTGATAGCGGCGCCCGATGGTCACAGGTGCGATGGGTCAACGGCCCGGGTCTCTTCACATGTTTTTAGGCCGCACCCCAGGCGTAAGAATCAATGAAGAATATTTCTATAACTCCACTTCTTGCCTACGCGGGCTTTGCCATCAGCTTGGTCTCGCTGCTCTTGCAGCTCCAGCTGGGCGGGTTACTCATCGCGTTCGTCCTCGGTGTCGCGGTGGGTGCAACCGGACTGTTTGCGATGCTTCGCCCACGATTATGAGCACCAACGACCCATAGCCACCAAAGTAAAGGGTCGTTCAACCCTAGAAGCACGCTCTCCCAGCCAGTGTCCCTGCGAGACTGCCGCCCATGTGCGGTATCTGCGGCGTCGTCGCCGCCGAGCGAGAGGGCGCTCCGGACCTGGAGGCGGTGGCGCGAATGAGCGACCGCCTGGTTCACCGCGGCCCCGATGACGACGGGCTCTTCCACGAGGGCCCGGTCGCGCTGGCCGCCCGGCGCCTCTCGATCATCGACCTCGACCACGGCCACCAGCCGATCGAGAACGAGGACGGCTCTTGTGTCGTGGTCCAGAACGGCGAGATCTACAACTACCGCGAGCTGAAGCGCGAGCTCGAGGGCAAGGGCCACCGCTTCGCCACCGACTGCGACACCGAGGTGCTGGTCCACCTATACGAGGAGCACGGCGAGGAGTTCGTCGAGCGGTTGCGGGGGATGTTCGCGATCGCCCTCTGGGACAAGCGCCGCCGGCGGCTGCTGCTGGCCCGCGACCGCTTCGGGATCAAGCCGCTCTACTACCGCGAGTCCGGCGGCGGCCTCGCCTTCGCCTCGGAGCTGAAGGCGATGCTGGAGCTGCCGGGCTTCTCCCGTGAGATCGACCCCAAGGCGGTCTCCGCCTACCTCGCCTTCAACTCGATCCCGGCGCCGCTGACGATCTTCGCCGAGGCGCGCAAGCTCCCCCCGGGCTACCTACTGACCTGGGAGGGGGGAGAGGTGCGCCGGCGCCGCTACGCCCGGCCGGGTCCGCCGCCGGCCGGGGATCTGCGCCGCGGCTCGATCGACGAGCTCGCCTCCGAGCTGCGCGAGGTGCTCGACGACAGCGTCCGCGCCCACCTCGTCGCCGACGTCCCGGTCGGCGTCCTGCTCTCCGGCGGGGTCGACTCCGGCGGTCTCGCCGCGCTCGCCAGCGCCCACGCCGGCGAACCGCTGCGCACCTTCTCGATCGGCTTCGAGGAGGCCGGCTTCGACGAGCTCTCCCGCGCCCGCCTGGTCGCCGAGCGCTACGGCACCGATCATCACGAGCTGGTCCTCCGCCCCGACGCGGTCGAGCTGCTGCCGCGGCTGGTAGAGGCCTTCGACGAGCCCTTCGGCGACTCCTCGGCGCTGCCCACCTACATCGTCTCCGAGCTGGCCGCCGGCGAGGTCAAGACCGCCCTCTCCGGCGAGGGCGGCGACGAGCTGTTCGGCGGCTACTACACCTACGTGGCCGATCTGCTCGCCCGCCGCGTCGGCCGCCTCGCGCCGCTCGCCCGGCCGCTGGCCGAGGCGCTGCCGAGCCGCACCGACCGGGTTGGCTTCGACTACAAAGCCAAGCGCTTCGCTCGCGCCGCGGCCTTGCCGCCGCTGGAGCGCCACCACGGCTGGAAGGAGATCTTCTCGGCCGATACCCGCAACGAGCTGGCCGGCGCCCACGCCACGGCCTGGGACCCGCTCGACCTCTACCGCGAGCGCTACGCCGAAACCGAGGGCGCCGAGCCGCTGGCGCGGATGCAGGACCTCGACCTCGGCATCTACATGGTCGACGACCTCTTGGTCAAGACCGATCGGCTCAGCATGGCTCACTCGCTGGAGCTGCGCGTCCCCTTCCTCGACCCCAAGGTCGCCGAGTTCGCCTTCTCGCTGCCGACGAAGATGAAAGTCCGCGGCTTCGAGAAGAAGCGCCTCCTGCGCCGCGCCCTCGAGCCGCTTTTGCCGCGCGAGATCGTCCACGGCCGCAAGCAGGGGTTCTCGATCCCGATCGCCGCCTGGCTGCGCGGGCCGCTGGAGCCCTTCGCCCGCGAGACGCTGGCGCCGGGGGCGGTCGAACGCCAGGGTCTGCTCGACCCGGCCGCCGTGACCCCGATCCTCGACCGCCACGTCTCCGGTCGCGAGGACCTCAGCCGCCAGATCTGGGGCCTGATGGCGCTTACCCTCTGGTTCGACCGCTATGCCCACTGACACCGACGCGCTCTTCGCCTTTCTCGCCGCCGCCGTCCTCGCCCTGCTGCTGGTGCCCTTGACCACGCGGCTGGCGACGCGGATCGGGGCGATCGACCTGCCCAACGAGCGCTCGCTGCACACGGTGCCGACGCCGAAGCTCGGCGGGCTCGGGATCCTCGGCGGGGCGGTGGTCGCCGGGTTCCTGTTCCTGCCCAACGACGGCGAAAGCCACGCGATCCTGATCGGCGCGGTGGCGATCGCCCTGGTCGGCGTCCTCGACGACGTCTTCGACCTGCCGGCGGCGGTGAAGCTGCTCGGCCAGACCGCTGCCGTGGTGATCCCGGTCGCGGCCGGGGTCACCGTCGACGAATTCACCTTCCCATTCTTCGGCCGCCTGACCCCGGGGACGGTCGACCTTCTGACCCTGCCGGGGGGTGGGGTGGTCCACCTCGGCGACGTCGGCACCGTGATCGCGATCGTCGCGGTGATCAACGTGATCAACCTGATCGACGGCGTCGACGGCCTCGCCGCCGGGGTCGCGGTGATCTCCGGCATCACCCTGGCGACGATCGCCCTCTCGCTCGACCGCACCGCCGCCGGCGTCCTCGCCGCCCTGACCGCCGGGGCCGCCCTCGGCTTCCTCCGCTGGGGATTCCCGCCGGCCGGTGTCTTCATGGGCGACACCGGCTCCAACCTGCTCGGCTATCTGCTCGGCGCGGTCGCGGTCCAGGGAGCGCTGAAGACCAACGCGGTGATCGCTCTCTTCCTGCCGCTGATCATCCTCGCGGTGCCGATCCTCGACACCGGCTTCGTCGTCGCCAAACGGCTCAAATACGGCCGCCCGGTCTACAAAGCCGACCGCTGGCACTTCCACCACCGAATGGCCGACATCGGCTTCTCGCAGCGGCGCACCCTGCTCTACCTATATGGCTGGACCGCCGTCATGGCGCTGCTGGCCCTGGCCCTGCGCTTCGTCCCCTACAGCGATGACCACGGCAACTTCGACCCCTTCTGGACCACGGTGATCGCCCTCTTCGGCACCCTCGCCCTAGCCGCCAGCGTCTACCTCGTAGAGGTCCTGGAGATCCTCAAGCTGCGCCAGACGAGGTTGCGCCAGCTAATGACCCTGCGCCGCCAGGTAGGCGCCCCGGAGCCCGAGCCCCAAGAGGTAGAGCGCGCGGTCCAAGAGGAGCTGGAGACCGGCACTTTCCCTGCTGTGGACCCAGAGACCGGCGAGTTTGAAGCGATCAAATAGTGGTGGTTGGGGCACAGGAACTGACTCCAGATGCCACGTCGTCAGCCGCTGCGTGTCGACAAGGGCGTTGGGTGGCCTGCCCCAGACACTCAACATCGAGCCATAGCGAGATGTGTCTGGGGTGGGTCACCCAACGCCCTCCATCCCCGAAAGCTGTTTTGAAGGTAGTGACAACCCTCACGAAGTGGCTTTGTAAAGCCATTCCGAGGCCCTTTTCTATATAGTCGGGCCTGCGCCCGCTCTGCCCCGAGCTGGGCGTATTTCCTTCTTATGTCTCCTCCCAAGTACGTCGACCTAATCGCGTTGCTCGCCGCGCTTGCGGTTTTCCTGCTCGGCGACCTGCCCCTGCTCGGCTACGCCGTCGCGGCCGGGGTTTGGCTGCTGCAGCGGGGGGTTCAGGTGCTGGCCCAGCGCCGGATGAAGCAGGAGCTGGCCGCCGGCAACCGGCAGAAGGCGATGGGCTTCGTCGCTGGTAGCGCCCTCGGTCGCGTCTGGCTGATGGCCACGTCCGTGCTCCTCGTCGGCGTCGCCGAACGGGAGTCCGGCCTCGCCGCCGCGCTTCTGCTGCTGGCGCTGTTCACGATCTCCTTCGCCGCTCAGGGCCTCGCGCACCTGTTCGACGATCAGCCTGAGGGCCAGGGGGTCGCGTAAGCATGGAGGCGGCAACGGTGCAGGCGCCGGGCGGCGCCCCGCAGGCTGACCCTCCCAAGTCGGGCGGGCTGAGCACCAAAGCCAAGGTCCTGATCGGCTTTGGCGTCTATCTCGCCATTTCGATCCTGCTGCTGCTGATCTTCGGCAACGACGGCAAGAACGAAGCCTTCAAGCCGCAAAACGAGTTCAAACTCGAACCGTGGGTCTCGATCCACCTCGGCGGGGTCGACCTCAGCATCAACAAGGCGGTCCTCTACCTCGTCCTCGCCAGCGCCCTGACGATCTTCACGATGACTTGGATCGCGCGGCGGATGGTGCAGAAGCCGAACCGGGTTCAGACCGCGGTCGAGGTCGCCTACGACCTGACCAAGAACACGATCACCGGCGGCAGCCTCCACGGCGAGCTGGCGCGCAAATGGTTCCCCTTCATCGGTGCCCTCTTCTTCTGGATCTGGTTCTCGAACATGCTCGGCTTCCTGCCGCTGCCGACCAACACCGAGCACACCTTCTCGATTGGCGGCCTGGAGATTCCCTCCTTCGCGATCTACGCAGCCACCGCCAACATCGCGATCCCGCTGGTCCTCACCCTCGTCGTCTGGCTCAGCTACCACGTCGAGGGCATTCGGGCCAAGGGCGTCGGCCCCTACTTCAAGAGCTGGCTGCCCCCGGGCCTGGAGGACATGCACCCGGTCGGCAAGGGCGCGATCTTCGTGATCGAGGTGATCTCCCACTTCGTGCGGCTGATCTCCCTCTCCGTTCGTCTTTTCGCCAACATCCTCGCCGGCCACCTCCTGCTGCTCTTCATGGGCGGCGGGCTGGCGGTGCTGCTGGGAATCGCGGCCCTCGGGGCGCTGACCTTCCCGCTCGCCTTCGCCTTCTTCATCTTCGAGGTCGGGCTCGTGGCGACCCTGCAGGCATTCATCTTCTCGACGCTTAGCGCTATCTACATCGGCGGAGCGACCTCCGCCTCTCACTAGAAAAGGAGTCAACTCTCAAATGGATCCCACCTTGTTGCCCATCGCTGAGGTAAGCAGCGAAGCCGTCGAAAGCGCCGGCAAAGCGATCGCCCTCGGCGTCGGTGCCGGGCTTGGTTCGATCGGCGCCGGTATCGGCGTGGGCTTCATCTTCGGTAAGGAGATCGAGTCGGTCGCCCGCCAGCCGGAGATGAAAAGCGAACTGGAAAGCATCCGCTGGCTCGGCTTCGCGCTGACCGAGGCGGTCGCCTTCTACACCTTCATCTTCGGTCTGATCGCCTTCTTCCTCGCCTAGGTCGATGGAGCTGTTCGGCTACATACTCCCGCTCGCCGCCGAGGCGGCCGAGCACGGCGAGGAAAGCGGCGGCAGCTTCCTGGTCAGCCCAGGCCTTGGCCTGATGATCTGGACGCTGGTGCTGTTCCTGATCACGATGTGGGTGTTGAGCAAGGTCGCCTTCCCGAAAATCCAGGAAGCGCTCGACAAACGCGCCAAAGCGATCAGCGAGTCGATCGACGCTGCCGAGCGGCAGCGCAAGGAATCCGACGAGCTGCTCGCTGAGTACCGCGCCCGCCTCGCCGAGGCACGGGAGCAGGCCGACGACATCATGGCCCGTGCCCGCAAATCCGCCGATACCGCCGAAGCAGAGGCGGCCGCGGCCGGCAAGGAGAAGCGCGACGAGCTGGTGGCCTCCGCGAATCGAGAGATCGAAGCGGGGACCAAGCGGGCCCTGGACGAGATCCGCCAGGAAGTCGCCAACCTGACCGTGCTCGCCACCGAGCGGGTGACCCGCAAAGCCCTCAACGCCGAGGACCAGAAACGCCTCGTCGAGGAGGCGCTCAGCGAGGTCGACTTCTCGGCGCTCTCGGGGGCGGAGAAGAACTAACGATGGCCGACGTGGCTCGCGTATACGCCGAGGCCCTCTTCGAGGTGGGCCGCGACAAAGGCAAGCTGGACTCGCTGCAGCAACAGCTCGGCGAGTTCACCGATGCCGTCGACCGCAACCACGAGCTGCAGGTCTACTTCTTCAGTCCCTATCTCTCCAGCGAGGAGAAGAAAGAGGGGCTGAAGCGGGCCATCACGGGCGCCGAGCCCGAGCTGATCAATTTCCTCGAGCTGCTCGTCGACAAGCACCGGATGCCGGAGATCTTCCGCATCCGGCGCGAGCTCGACGAGCTCTGGAAGCACGAGAACCGCCGTATCGACGTCACCGTGACCAGCGCCGTCGAGCTGGACCCGGCGGTCGTCGCCAAAATCGGCCAGGAGGTCGAACGTCAGACCGGGGAGGAGGTCGACCTCTCGAGCGCGGTCGACGACCAGATCCTCGGCGGCATCGTCCTGCAGGTCGGCAACATGGTCCTCGACGCGAGCATCCGCAGTCGCCTGGAGAAACTTCGAAAGAGCGTCGCCCAAGCGGCGTAAGGAGGCATAGAGCACCCGATGGAGATCAAGCCCGACGAGATCGCAAGCATTCTGCGAGAGCGGATCGAGGGACTGGAGACCGATTCCGCCGACCTCTCCGAGGTCGGCACGGTCCTGTCCGTCGCCGACGGCATCGCCCGCATCCACGGGCTCGACAACTGCATGGCGCTGGAGATGCTCGAGCTTCCGCACGGGGTCACCGGCCTGGCGCTGAACCTCGAGTCCGACAACGTCGGCGCCGTGCTGTTCGGCGCCTGGGACGAGATCGTCGAGGGCGACACGGTGAAGCGGACCGGCAAGCTGCTCGAGATCCCGGTCGGCGACGAGCTGCTCGGCCGCATGGTCGACCCGCTCGGCCGCCCGCTCGACGACCGTGGTGAGATCAACACCACCGAGACCCGCCCGGCCGAGTTCAAAGCCCCCGGCGTCGTCCAGCGCCAGCCGGTCGAGGAACCCGTCCAGACCGGCCTGATGTCGATCGACGGGATGATCCCGATCGGTCGTGGCCAGCGAGAGCTGATCATCGGCGACCGCCAGACCGGCAAGACGGCGATCGCGATCGACACGATCATCAACAACAAGGACAAGGACCTGATCTGCATCTACGTCGCGATCGGGCAGCGGATGTCGACCGTGGTCCAGCTGAAAGAGACGTTGGAGGAAAACGGCGCGATGGAGAACACCATCATCGTTGCTGCCCCCGCCGATGAGGCGGCGCCGATCAAGTACATCGCCCCCTACGCCGGCTGCGCGATGGGCGAGCACTTCCTCTACAACGGCAAAGCCGCGCTCTGCGTCTACGACGACCTCACCAAACACGCTTCCGCCTACCGGCAGATGTCGCTGCTGCTGCGGCGCCCGCCGGGTCGCGAGGCCTACCCGGGCGACGTCTTC
>DASTSW010000089.1:0-4782 GCA_035760445.1 Solirubrobacterales bacterium
GTCGTCTCGGCCGCCGATGGCGTCATGCCGCAGACCCGCGAGCACATCCTGCTCGCCCGTCAGGTCAACGTCCCGCACGTCGTTGTCTTCCTCAACAAGATCGATCAGGTCGATGACGACGAACTGGTCGAGCTGGTCGAGGAGGAGGTCAAGGAACTCCTCGACGAGTACGACTTCCCCGGCGACGACACGCCGATCATCAAAGGCTCGGCGCTGAAGGCGCTGGAAGGCGACGAGGAAGCCCAGAAAGCCGTCTTCGAGCTGGCTGCGGCGCTTGACTCCTACATCCCGGAGCCGACCCGCGAGCTGGACAAGCCCTTCTTGATGCCGATCGAGGACATCTTCTCGATCACCGGCCGCGGCACCGTCGCCACCGGCCGCGTCGAGCAGGGGATCGTCAACACCGGTGACGAGGTCGAGATCGTGGGCATCAAGGACACGACCAAAACCACGGTGACCGGGGTCGAGATGTTCCGCAAGATCCTCGACGAGGGTCAGGCGGGCGACAACATCGGCGCCCTCCTGCGCGGTACCAAGCGCGAGGAGATCGAGCGCGGTCAGGTTCTCTGCAAGCCCGGCTCGATCACGCCGCACACCAAGTTCAAAGCCGAGGTCTACTGCTTGAAGAAGGAGGAGGGTGGCCGCCACACCCCGTTCTTCTCCGGGTACCGGCCTCAGTTCTACTTCCGGACCACCGACGTGACCGGGATCGCCAACCTCCCCGAGGGGACCGAGATGGTGATGCCGGGTGACAACGTCGAGATGACGATCGAGCTGATCCAGCCGATTGCGATGGATCCGGGTCTGCGGTTCGCTATCCGCGAGGGTGGCCGCACCGTCGGCTCGGGAGTCGTCGCCGAGGTCATCGAGTAGTACCCAGGGGCGGGCCTCCACCCGCCCCGACCCCCGCCCCAAGGCGGGGAGACAACTGCAAGGACATACGACCGGGGCGGCGCCCCACCAAATGGGGCCCCGCCCTCTTTGCGCGGTAAAAGCGACGAGAAAAAGAGAGAGAAAACGGCAGCGAAGTGGCAACTATTGCGGCACAGAAAATTCGGATCCGACTGAAGGCGTACGACCATGACGCCATAGATCGGGCTGCCAAAGAGATCGTCGAGACCGCCGAGCGCACCGGTGCCACTGTCTCTGGCCCGGTGCCGCTGCCGACCGAGAAAAACGTCTACTGCGTAATTCGCTCGCCGTTCAAGGACAAGGACTCGCGCGAGCATTTCGAGATCCGCACCCACAAGCGGCTGATCGACATCCTCCAGCCTTCGCCGAAAACCGTCGACTCGCTGCAGCGCCTTGACTCGCTGCCGGCGGGCGTCGACATCGAGATCAAGCTCTAGAGGTTCTGATGGCGGCGATCCTCGGCAAGAAGCTCGGCATGACCCAGGTATTCAGGGAGGACGGCAGCGTCATCCCGGTGACCGTGGTCGAAGCCGGTCCCTGCAAGGTGACCGCCGTTCGCGACGCGGAGCGCGATGGCTACAAGGCCGTGCAGCTGGCCTTCGGCGAGGTCAAGCAGGGCAAGCTGAGCAAGGCCGAGGAAGGCCACCTGAAGAAGGCCTCGGCTGCGCCGATGCGCCACCTGGTCGAGTTCCGCGACGAGGACCTCGGCTCCGAGGAGGGCCCCAAGGTCGGCGACGACGTCACCGTCGAGGGCTTCGAGGCCGGCCAGAAGGTCAAGGTCGCCGGGATCTCGATCGGCAAGGGCTTCCAGGGCGGAATCAAGCGCCACAACTTCAGCCGCGGTCCGGTCAGCCACGGTTCCCACAACGTCCGCGCCCCGGGTTCGATCGGCGCCAGCGCCTTCCCCGCCCGCGTCTTCAAAGGGATGCGGATGCCGGGCCAGATGGGTAACAAGCGGGTCACCCAGAAGGGCCTGGAGATCGCCGATGTCGACGCCGAGCGCAACCTGCTGTTGATCAAGGGCTCGGTGCCCGGCTCCCGCAACGGGATCGTCGAGGTGAGGACCGATGGCTAAAGCAACCGTCCTCGGCAAGACCACCAAAGCTGACCTGCCGAAAGAGCTCTTCGCCGAGCCCTTCCACCAGTCGCTGGTTCACGAGGCCGCCCGCGCCGATCTCAACGCTCGCCGCCGCGGCACCGCCTCGACCCTGACCCGCGGCGAGGTCGCCTTCACGACCGCCAAGGCCTGGCGCCAGAAGGGCACCGGCCGCGCCCGCGTCGGCTCGCTCGGCGTCCCCAACCGCTTCGGCGGTGGTGTCGCCTTCGGCCCGAAGCCGCGCAAGTACACGGTCAAGGTCAACCGCAAAGCCCGTCGCCGGGCGATGCGCTCCGCGCTCTCGGTGCACGCCGAGCGCAACTCGGTTGCCGTCCTCGACGCTTCCACCTTCGACACCCCTTCGACCAAGACCGCTGCCCAGGCGCTGGCCAAATGGGGGGCGAAGAACCCGATCCTGGTCGTCGTCACCGCCGAGGAGATCGGGGCGATGAAGAGCTTCCGCAACCTGCCTCGCACCCATGTGCTCGAGGTCGGGGCGGCCGGAGTCGCCGACGTGATCGGCGCCGCCGCCGTGGTGATCTCCGAAACCGCGCTGGAGACCCTGAAGGAGAGGCTCGCCTGATGGACCCGCGCACGATCCTCATCCGCCCGGTGATCTCCGAGAAGAGCTACGCGCTGATCGCCGAAGGCAAGTACACCTTCCGGGTCGACGACCGAGCCCACAAGACCCAGATCGCGCAGGCGGTCGAAGATGTCTTCGGGGTCAACGTGGCCGGGGTGCGCACCGCCAAGGTGCGCGCGAAGCCGAAGCGCCGCGGACTGACCAAAGGTCGCACCCGCGCCTGGAAGAAGGCGATCGTCCAGCTTGCCCCGGGCGAGCGAATCGAGCTGTTCGAGGGCGCCGAGACCGCCTAGGGAGACTGAGATGCCGAACCGCAAAACGAAACCGACCAGCCCGGGACGCCGCTTCGCGACCTACCCGCTGCGTGAGCAGGTGACCGCCTCCGAGCCGGAGCGGAAGCTGACCGAGGGGCTGAAAAAGTCCGGCGGACGCAACGTCAACGGTCGCGTCACCGCCCGCCACCGCGGCGGCGGCGCCAAGCGGCGCTACCGCAAGATCGACTTCAAGCGGCTGAAGGACGGTGTGCCGGCGAAGGTCGCCTCGATCGAGTACGACCCCAACCGGACTTGCTACATCGCCCTCCTGCACTACGCCGACGGGCACAAGGACTACATCCTCGCCCCCTCGCAGCTTGCGGTTGGCGACATCGTCAAATCCGGCCCCGAGGCCGACATCAAACCGGGCCACGCGATGGAACTCGGCCAGATGCCTACCGGCACCATCGTCCATAACGTGGAGATGATTCCCGGCCAGGGCGGCAAGCTCGGCCGCGCCGCCGGCACCGCGATCCAGCTGGTTGCGAAGGAGGGGGAGATGGTCACCCTGCGCCTGCCCTCCTCGGAGATGCGGATGGTCCGCGCCAACTGCCGCGCCACCGTCGGCACCCTCTCCAACGCCGAGCACCAGAACCTCAAGGTCGGCAAGGCCGGTCGCAGCCGCCACAAGGGCAAGCGCCCGCAGAGCCGCGGCGTCGCGATGAACCCCGTCGACCACCCGCACGGCGGCGGCGAGGCGCACCACACCCCCGGCGGCCACCCGGTCACCCCGTGGGGCAAACCGACGCTCGGCTACCGCACCCGCAAGAAGGGCAAGCAGTCCGACCGCTACATCGTCCGCGGCCGTCGCCGCGGCAAGAAGAAGGGCCGTTAGAGATGGGACGTTCGACGAAAAAGGGCCCGTGGGTCGAGGAGCGCCTGATGGGGCGGATCACCTCCATGAACGAGGCCGGCAAAAAACAGATGGTGAAAACCTGGTCGCGGACCTCGACGGTCTTCCCGGAGATGGTTGGCCACACGATCGCCGTCCACGACGGCAAAAAACACGTCCCGGTCTTCATTTCCGAGTCGATGGTTGGGCACAAGCTGGGCGAGTTCGCCCCCACCCGGACCTTCCGTTCCCACGGCGGCGGTAAGGACTAGCGATGGCCGACGAGAACCCAGATAAGAAAAAAGACAGCAAAGCCAAAAAAGCGGCGAAACCGGCCGCCAAAAAAGAGGCTGCGCCGAAAAAAGAGGCCAAAAAAGCTCCGGCGAAAAAAGCCGCTGCGAAAAAAGAGTCGAAAGGCGCCAAAAAACCGGCCGCCAAAAAAGACTCGAAAGCCAAAGGCAAAGAGAAAGCCCCGGCGAAAAAAGCTGCCGCTAAAAAAGAGCCGGCGAAAACCGAGTCGAAAAAAGCTTCAGCGAAGAAAGCGAAAGCACCCGCGGCGCCGCCGGTCGTCAAAGCCAGCGCCCGCTACGTGCGGATCGCCCCGCGCAAGGCGCGGCTGATCGCCGATCAGGTGCGCGGCATGCACATCGAGAAGGCTCGGGCGCTGCTGCAGTTCTCGCCCCGCGGTGCCGCTCAGCCGATTCATAAGCTGATCGACTCCGCCGCCGCCAACGCGGAAAACAACCACGACCTTGTCGGTGACGAGATGCGCGTCGCCTCGATCACCGTCGACGAGGGACCGACCCTGCGCCGCTTCCGCCCGAGGGCGATGGGCCGGGCGACCCCGATCAACAAGCGAACCAGCCACATCCGTGTGGCCCTGACCCCGGTGGAGGACTAGGACCATGGGACAGAAGATCCACCCCGAGGGTTTCCGCGTCGGCTACATCCACGACTGGAAGTCGAACTGGTACGAGGACAAAAACTTCGCCGACGTCCTCCAGGAAGACCTGCAGATCCGGGACCACATCGAAAACAAGCTTTC
>DASTSW010000090.1:0-3520 GCA_035760445.1 Solirubrobacterales bacterium
TGAGGGTCCCGGGGCACTCAACATCGAGCCATAGCGAGATGTGCCCAGGGACCCTCACCCGGCACCTCTCTTCCAAGCCGCTACTTCAGGCCAACGATCAGCTTCGCCGTGGCGAGATCGCCGGACGCTTCGGACCCCAGCGCCAGGTATTCGATCTTCTGCAGGTACGGCTTCGCTTCTGCGAAGCCTTCGTCGCCGGCCGGAATCAGGGCGGCGGCCAGGTTGAGGGCTGAGGTCCCGTTGACGAAGGCAGTGATCGGGGTGCTGCCGAGGGCGCTGGTGGCGTCCTTGTAGGCGGCGTTGTCGGAGAGGGTCTTGCCCGCTTCCTGGAAAGCGGAGCCGACCGAGGCGAGGCCGTAGCCGACCGCGATACGGCTGCCCTTGGCGACGACGACGACCGGCTGGCGGCCGAGTTCCGGGCTGCGGATCGAGAAGCCGCTCGCTTCGCCGTCGATCTTGGTCACGCCGGAGATGCCGGCTTTGCGCAGGAAGAGACCGATGTTGGAGACGGTGTTCTGCGCTTCGCTGTCGCTCTCGGCTTCGAGGATCAGGGCGCCGGCCAGGGTCTTTTCGCTGTTGCCGGTGACGTAGAGGCCGACGTCGCCGATCGAGCCGGCGATCGCTTCGAGGTCGATGCCAGCTTCCTTCAGCGTCTTCTTCAGCTGGTTCGGCGGCACCGAACCGGGGATGCCCTTCTTGTCGATCTGGTCGATCCCTTCGTTGAAGCGCTCGCCAAATTCAGCCGCAGCGAAAGCGCCGACCGCGGTGCCGGGCAGCGACCCGAGCAGCTCGGAGGCGTCACCCGAGGGCGCTTCCACGCTGCTGAGGTTGGAGCTGAAGTCGATCTCGGCGTAGTCGGAACCCGGGACGACGCTGGCGACGGCGGTCGCTTCGTCGGGATCGATCCCGAGGGTGTCGAGGAAGACCTGGCTTTCGGCGTCGATTTCCCCGCCCGCCTGTTCGATCAGGGCGCCGACGTCGACGAAGACGTCGGCGGCGCTCTCGCTGGGGACGTTGGCGGTGGCGCTGGTGTAGGCCTCGTCGCCAGCCAGGTTCTCACCCTTGGAGGCGTCGACCATTTCCTTGAAGACCGCTTCGTCTTCGGCGATGACGAGCAGCCCGTCGAAGACGCCAACGGTGGTCTCGCTCTCTCCGACTTCGAAATCGACACCTTCGTAGGAACCGGATTCCTCGTCTTCTGAATCTTCGGCCTGCTTGTCGATGAAGCTTTGGGTCGCCCCTTCATCGTTCGTCTGGATCGCGACGCCGTAGCCTTCGAAGTCTTCGTCTTCGTATTCCTGCAGGAAGATCCCTGCCTCGTCTCCGAGCCAGGGGTCCACTTCCTTGTCGAAGTCGAGGCCAACGTCATCGTCGGAAGCCGAGCTCTCGAGTTCTTCGACGATCAGTTCGCCGAGGTCGTCGACATCGGCGATCTTCTTCGCCAGGGCCTCGATGTTGGTCTTCGTTTCGCCTTCGGGCCGAACCGTGGCGTCGATGAAGACCGGAACGCCGGCGGGCGCCACGCTGGCGGGATCGGTGCCGCTGCCGCCGTCGTCGCTACCGCCACCGCAGCCGGCGACGAAGAGGGCGGCAAGGGCCGCCAGCAGCAGGAATGGAACGAGACGGAGCTTCACGGAGCGCGGCACTCTAACGCGCCCTATGGACGATTTCACTCGACCGTGACGGTCTTGGCCAGATTGCGGGGCTGGTCGACGTTGAGGCCGCGGTTGCGGGCGATGTCGTAGGCGAGCAGCTGCAGCGGCAGGATCGCCAGGATCGGCTGCAGGATCCAGTCGCTGGCGGCCACCTCGATCGTCTCGTCGGCGACCTCGGCGACCCGCGTGTCGCCAGCGGTTGCGATCGCGATCGTCTGCGCCCCGCGGGCCCGCACCTCCTCGACGTTGGAGAGGACCTTCTCCAGCACCGGGCTGTTCGTGGCGATGCTGATCACCGGCGTCGACTCGTCGAGCAGGGCGATCGGACCGTGCTTCATCTCCCCCGCCGCGTAGGCGTCGGTCGGGATGTAGCTGATCTCCTTCAGCTTCAGCGCCCCCTCGAGGCAGATCGGCAGGCCGATGTGCCGGCCGAGGTAGAGGAAGAACTCCTGGTCGGAGTGCCGCGCGGCGACCTCCTTGGCCGGCGCCTCGGTCGCCGCCAGCGTCTCCTCCATCTTCGAGGGCAGCGTCTTCATTTCCGCCACCAGCTCGGTCAGGCGCTCGGGCGGCAGCGTCCCCCGCAGCTCGGCGAGTCGCAGCCCCAGCAGGTACATCGCCGCCACCTGGGCGACAAAGGTCTTGGTCGCGGCGACGCTGATCTCCATCCCGGCGCGGATGTAGAGGACGGCGTCGGCGTCGCGGGTCGCCTGGCTGCCCATGATGTTGGTGATCGCCAGCACGGTCGCGCCGGCCTCGCGGGCCAGCCGCATCGCCGCCAGGGTGTCGGCGGTCTCGCCCGACTGGGTCATGCCGATGACCAGGTCCTCGGGCCCGACGACGGGGTTGCGGTAGCGGTACTCGGAGGCGACGTCCATCTCGACCGGCACCCGTGCCCACTCCTCGATCGCGTACCGGCCGACCAGACCGGCGTGGTAGGAGGTGCCGCAGGCGACGATCACGATTCGCCTGACGCCGCGCAGGAACTCGTCGGAGATGTCGACGTCGGAGAGATCCACCCCGTCGGTTCCGGGCAGGCGGTCGGTGATCGTCTCCGCCACCGCGTCGGCCTGTTCGTGGATCTCCTTCAGCATGAAGGTCTCGTAGCCACCCTTCTCGGCGGCGTCGGCGTCCCAGGTCACCTCTTCGGTGTCGCGCTCGATCGGGTTGCCGTCGGTGTCGGTTACGCGCACCGCGCCGGCTTCGATTTCGACGATCTCGCCGTTCTCGATCGGCATCGCGATCCGGGTGTCGGCGAGGAAGGCGGGGATCGCCGAGGCGAGGAAGGTCTCCCCCTCGCCGACGCCGGCGACCAGCGGGCACTCCTTGCGGGCGCCGAGCAGGCGCTGCGGCTCGTCGGCGTGCATGGCGACGAAGGCGTAGTGGCCGCGCAGCTCGGCGTAGGCGGCGCGGACGGCGGCGGCGAGATCGCCGTCGTAGTGGCTGGCGATCAGGTGGGCGACGACCTCGGCGTCGGTCTCCGAGGAGAAGGTCTGACCTTCGTCCTGCAGCCGGCGGCGCAGCTCGCTGTGGTTCTCGACGATCCCGTTGAGAACGATGTGGACCTGGCCGGAGCTGTCGTCGTGCGGGTGGGCGTTCTCCTCGGTGACGCGGCCGTGGGTCGCCCAGCGGGTGTGGGCGATCCCGGTCTCCGAGGGCGGCAGCGGCCCGGCGCCGTTGTCGGCGCGGGCCTCGACGGCGGAGCGCAGGTTGGCGAGGTTGCCGACCGCGTGGACGCTCTCGACCTCGCCGTCGGCGAGCACGGAGAGACCGGCCGAGTCATAGCCGCGGTATTCGAGCTTTTCCAGACCCGAGAGCAACAGCTCCTCGCAGGGCCTGGAGCCCACGTATCCGACGATGCCGCACAT
>DASTSW010000091.1:0-17871 GCA_035760445.1 Solirubrobacterales bacterium
CTGGCGCGGCCGCTACGAGTACGACCTCAACGTCGCCCACACCGAGGACACCCAGCTCGGCGTCTTCGCCGAGTTCGAGCCGAAGCTCTCGGCGGCCTCGCAGGCGGCCGACACCCTCTTCCTCGCCAACATCCAGCCCGATCTGCAGCGCCAGGTGCGGGCCCAGTGCGAATCGGCGCGGCTCAGCGGCCTCGACTCGATGAACCTCTGGATCGAAACCGCCAAGGACTCGCTCGAGGCGGCGATCGCCGAGGTCGACGTCCTCGTCGTCAACGACGCCGAGATCCGGATGCTGACCGGCGAGTCGAACCTCGCCCGGGCCGCCCGCACGGTGATGGACAACGGTCCGCGGGCGGTGGTCGCCAAGCAGGGCGAGTACGGCGCCGCGCTGTTCACCGAGTCCGGCTTCTTCGCCCTGCCGGGGTTCCCGCTGGAGGACGTGCGCGACCCGACCGGGGCCGGCGACAGCTTTGCCGGTGGCTTCTTCGGCTACCTCGACAGCGTCGCCGAGATCGACGATGACGAGCTGCGGCGGGCGATGGGCTATGGCACCGTCCTCGCCTCCTTCAACGTCGAGGAGTTCGGCACCGAGAGGGTGGCGCGGCTTAGCCGCGAGGAGATCGTCTCCCGCTTCGAGCAGCTGCGGGCGATGACCCAGTTCCAGGGTCCCGTCGCTTCTTGACGCTTCTTAACAGCCGATGGGGTCGAAGTGACAGAATGGGCGCCGCCCCATGGCTTCTGACTCGCTGACGATCACCGACAACCGGACCGGCCAGACCTACGAGGTGCCGATCTCCGACGGCACGGTGCGGGCGATGGACCTGCGTCAGATCAAAGTCGACGAGGACGAATTCGGGATGATGGCCTACGACCCGGCCTTCACCAACACGGCCGCCTGCCGCTCCTCGGTCACCTACATCGACGGCGCCGCCGGGATCCTCGAACACCGCGGATACTCGATCGAGCAGCTATGTGAGAAGTCGACCTTCCTCGAGGTCGCCTACCTGCTGATCTTCGGCCAGCTGCCGACCGCCGCCCAGCTCGACCGCTGGATCTTCGACATCACCCACCACACCTTCGTCCACGAGGACCTCAAGCACTTCTTCGAGGGCTTCCGCTACGACGCCCACCCGATGGGGATGCTGCTGGCCGGCGTCGGCGCCCTCTCGACCTTCTACCCGGACGCGAAGCAGATCGATGACCCGGAGGAGCGCTACATGGCGGCGGTGCGGCTGATCGCCAAGGTGCCGACCCTCGCCGCCTTCTCCTACCGGCACAACATGGGCCTGCCCTACGTCTACCCGGACAACGAGCTCAGCTTCGCCGAGAACTTCCTCTCGATGGTCTTCAAGAAGACCGAAGACCGGCACATCCCCAAGGAGGCGCTGACCAAAGCGCTCGACGTGCTCTTCATCCTCCACGCCGACCACGAACAGAACTGCTCGACCAGCGCCGTGCGCGGGGTCGGTTCCTCCGACGTGGATCCCTATTCGGCGGTCGCGGCCGGGGTGGCGGCGCTCTACGGTCCGCTGCACGGCGGCGCCAACGAGGCGGTGCTGCGGATGCTGCGGCGGATCGAGTCGCCGGAGAACATCCCCGACTTCCTCGAGCGAGTGAAGGAGCGCGAGGAGAAACTGATGGGCTTCGGCCACCGGGTCTACAAAAACTACGACCCGCGGGCGCGAATCATCCAGCAGTACATCGAGCCGGTCTTCGAAGCGACCGAGTACAACCCGCTGGTCGAGATCGCGCAGGAGCTGGAGAAGCGGGCGCTCGACGACGAGTACTTCACCTCGCGCAAGCTCTACCCGAACGTCGACTTCTACTCGGGGATCATCTACGAGGCGATGGACATCCCGACCGACATGTTCACGGTCATCTTCGCCATCCCCCGCACCGCCGGCTGGGTCGCCCAGTGGATGGAGATGCAGGAAGACCCGGAGAAGAAAATCGCCCGGCCGCGGCAGATCTACACCGGCGAGCGCGAGCTCGATTACGTGCCGCTGGAGCAGCGCGAAGGGCCGGAGAAAATCGTCGGCCCGCCGGCCCGGCGCCCGAAACGCCCGCGGCGCGGCGCCTAGCTAAGCGCCAGCTAAAGACTTCGCCGCGAGGCAACCGATCGAGCTGCCCTCCCGTACCGGAGGGCAAAAGGAAAAGCTCCCTTATCCAAGGAGGTAGATCCATGCTCAAGCGACTCCTCGTCCTCGCCACGGCAATGGCTGTGCTCGCGCTTCCGGTTGGCAGCGCCGCCGCGGCCCCGCAAAAGGACATCGTCGAAACGGCGACCGGGGCGCCGCAGTTCTCGACTCTCGTCTCGCTGGTGAAGAAGGCGGGCCTGGTCGGAACCCTCTCGGGCACGACGAACTACACCGTCTTCGCCCCGACCAACGCCGCCTTCGCCAAGGTGCCGAAAGCGACGCTCGACGACCTGGCGTCGGACAAAGCGATGCTGAGGAAGGTGCTGCTCTACCACGTGCTGCCGGGCAAGGTGCCGGCCAGCAAGGTGCTGAAAACGAAGTCGGCGACGACCGCCGAGGGCTCGAAGGTGACCTTCGCGGTGCGCGGCAAAAGCGCGTTCGTCAATGACGCAAAGATCACCAAAACCGACATCCGCTGCAGCAACGGGATCGTCCACGCGATCAACCGCGTGCTGCTGCCCCCCGATATGTGAGCCTCGGCCCCAGCGGTGCGCCTTATCCGCCTAGGACGCGGATAAGGCGCACCAATTCGCATAGCCTCGGGCCATGCCCAGCTGGAAGCTGACCGTGCGCCACGGCTCCGACGTCGATCACGAGCGCTACGACGATCTCGGCGAAGCCGTGGCGGCGATGCGCGAGCGGGCGCTGGCGATCCGCAGCGAGGGGCCGGTGCGGCCGGTCAGCGCCGTGCGGGACTTCGAGCCCCGCGACCAGGTCCACGCCCGGCTGCAGCTCAGCAGGGGCAGGCTCTTCAAGAAGTCGATTGCAGGAATCGACGTGCGGGGCGACGGCACGTTCGTTCCCTTCCGGGGCGGGGTAGCCCGGGAGGAGCTGGATCCGACCGACCACGACACGCCGTTCGACCTCGTGCGCGAGACTCTTGAAGCGGAGGAACGATGAGCAAGACCGAGACCGAGATCCCCAAGGGCAGCTACGCCGCCGGCGAACGGGTGAAGCTACCGGCCGGCGCCGAACCGCCGTTCACCGTCTTCATCAACGGGGTCGAGCAGCCGAAGGAGAGCTACCGGATCGAAGCCGGCGTGATCGACTTCGGCCGGCCGATCGTCAAGGAGAAGGTCGGGACCAGCCGCTGGCTAGCGATGTACCTCGGCCTCTGGGGCACCTACCGCAAGAACGAGACGATCGACCTCCAGTTCACCAAGGGCGGCAAGATCGAACTCCGCTCCGACCTGCCCGTCATCCCCTACGCCGAGGGCGAGGCACCGTGAACATCGGCTTCCTCCTCCTCTGCGACCACAGCGAGGCCGTCAATGGCAAGCTCTACCTGACCGGCGGCGGCTGGAACGTCCTCCGCCTACCGGAGCTGCCGGCAGAGTGGTCCTTCTCCATCGGCCTCGGCATCGACGTCGCCTGGCACGAGACCAACAGCCCCCACGAGCTCATAGTCACCGTCCAAGACCCCGACGGCAACGAGCTGGGCGAGGGCCTCACCGCCAACTTCGAGACCGGTCGCCCCCCAGGCCTCCCCGAAGGCCAAGAGCAACGCCTGGTGATGTCAATAGCCGCCACCGCCGCCTTCGAGACCGCCGGCCCCCATGCCGCGGTCGTCCAGGTCAACGGCGAGGAGCTGGGCCGGGCGCGGTTCTACCTGATGGAGGGCGTCCCTCCTGAGGTCGGACTGGCCTAATAAGAGTCCAGGGCATCTTTGGCGGTCAGAAAAAAGTCTGATTCTGCTTTGTTGATCTGCTTCTTCTTCGCCCGAAGCTCCTCTTTGTTCTCATCGCTCAAAGGAAGCTCTTTCGGCGAAGGTATCGTCGCCCGCATTGCCTGAACTACGTTGCCGAGTTTCGCCACTAGCGGGCTTTTCTCACCGAAACGGAGGCCCATGATTCCAATCTCTTCGAGTAGGACCTCGAGGTGCTCAGTGACCCGATCGAGCTCCGCATTCTCCGGCTCCTCTCCACGTAGCAACGTTCTCGTTACGCGGCTGATTTGAAGTCCGCTGCGGGATATGAGTCGACAGATTTGCTCTACGTTTGAACTGGCCTCGGCTCGCCGGGCGAGATATCGCTCGTGCTCGAATTGACTTTCAAAACGTTCGGCCTCTGCCAAAAGCTGGCCCTCGAAGCGTTCCCGCTCGTGCCCCAGTTGCCGCTCCAACCGAGACGAGGCGCTCTTAGTCGTGATCAAAGCTGCACCAATAGCTGCAAATGCAGCCAGAACGCCGACGGCAAAAACCAGAATGGACTCGAGAGATGCTCCGCCAGAGGCTTCTCGTACTTGAACTACGACAGGTTCTGCAGCGGCGAAAACCCCCAGCAAGCCCGATCTCACCTAGTTGAACACGTAGAGCAGCAGGAACGCGATCACCGCGAACGCCGCGCCCGCCGCCTGAATCCCGCGGTCGCCCGCGACAATTTGGGCCATCGAGCGGTCGTCGGAGCGGTCGTAGATCAGGTAGAGGTAGCGGAAGATTCCGTAGACGACCGGCGGGATGGTGAGCATCATCTGGCTGCCGATCAGGGGTGAGTTGACGGTGTAGATGGCGTAGCTGAGGACGGTGCCGGTGGTGACCAGGGAGACCATCTGGTCGAGGAAGGGCAGTGAGTAGTGCTCGAGGACCGGCCGGGTCGAGGTGCCCTCGTGCAGCTCGGAGACCGCCTCCTGGCGGCGCTTGGTGAAGCCGAGGAAGGCGGCGAGCATGCCGGTGCAGAGGATCAGCCATTCGGAAGCGTGGGCGTCGACGGCGCTGGCGCCGGCGGCGACGCGGAGGATGAAGAGACCCGCCAGGGTCATCACGTCGATGATCACGATCTGCTTGAGACCGAGGCTGTAGGCGGTCTGGGCGACGCCGTAGCCGACCACCATCAGGCCAACTTCCCAGTTGACGGCGCCGAAGGCGAGGGCGAGGGCGATGACGGCAAGCACGGGGGCAATCGTCATCGCCGCCCGCTCCGAGAGCTCGCCGGCCGCCAGCGGGCGGAAGCGCTTCTTCGGGTGCTTGCGGTCGAGCTCGACGTCGATCAGGTCGTTGAGGAAGTAGCCGGCGCTGGAGACGAGGCAGAAGGCAACGAAGGTGATCAGCGCCTCGGCGATCGCGTGGCCCTCGGTGAACTTGCCCGAGAACAGCAGGCCGGCGAAGACGAAGACGTTTTTGATCCACTCCTTCGGCCGCCCGGTCTTGATCGCCGCCCGCAGCGGCGAGCGCCGCGGCACCACGGGATCCTGCTCGGGCGGGGTCGGCTCAGACGGCACGGTGGGCTGTTCGGAAGTGATCGTTTCCATCACAAGGGGGCGGCCCGGACGCCAGACTTGGCATCCCGACCGGGAATGCGGGTCGCGAAAGGGTAGCGACGAGCGGCGGCGACTTCGTCGTCAAGGGTCGATCAGCACGCCTGGATTCAGCATCCCCGCGGGATCGAGCTCGGCCTTGGCGGCGCGGAGGGCGGCGGCGAAGTGGGCGGGGCGCTGCTGGTCGTACCAGGGGCGGTGGTCGCGGCCGACGGCGTGGTGGTGGGTGATCGTGCCGCCGGCGTCGATCAGGGCCTCGGAGGCGGCGGCCTTGATCTCGTCCCACTGCTCGACCTCGCCGCCGCGGACGGCTGGGGCGAGGACGGTGAAGTAGGGCGCGACGCCGTCGGGATAGACGTGGGTGAAGCGGCAGCTGACCCGGGGTGCGCCGGGACCGTCGGCGGCGACGCCGCTGGCCTCGGCAACGGCGCGGCGGGTGGTCTCCATCACCGTCGCGTGGAACTCCTCGAAGCGGTCCCAGGTGGTCGCCGTCTCGAAGGTCTCGGAGAGGACGCCGCAGGCGACGAAGGTGTCGCGCAGGTAGGGCGCCGGCAGAAACGCCCCGCGCCACTGATCGACGGCGCCGCCATCTCCCCCGCCGACGGGCCGATTTCCCTCCGCATAGGGGTATTTTCGTCCCGTCGGCGGGGACGTGGTGCGGACCTCGCCGGGGGTGCCGCCGTGGTCGCGGGTTATCCCCAGCGCCGCGTCCATCCAGGCGTCGACCGGGTGGCTGGCGGACTCGAAGCCGAGGATCAGGAGGTTGGCGCTGCCGTCGCCGGCGCCGGTCAGCTCGGCCTCGCTGGCGTCGAGGAGACGGCAATTGGCGGGGTGGAGGCCGGACTGGGCGAGGGCGCGAACCGCACCGGCGGCGGCGCCAAAGTCACTGAAGGAAACGCTGGTGGAGGACTTGAACTGGGGTCGGGGGCGGACCCGAACCCAAGCCTCGGCGATCACGCCGAGGATCCCCTCCGAGCCGATCAGCATCCGGTCCGGCGAGGGGCCGGCACCCGAAGCCGGCAGGCGCCGGCTCTCCCAGGTCCCCCGCGGGGTGATCGCCCGCACCGACTCGACCAGGTCGTCGATGTGGGTCTCCAGGGTGGCGAAGTGGCCGCCGGCCCTGGTCGCGACCCAGCCGCCGAGGGTCGAGTACTCGAACGACTGGGGGAAGTGGCGCAGGGTAAGACCGTGCTCGCGCAGCTGGTCCTCGAGGCCGGGTCCGGTCGCACCGGCCTGGATCCGCGCCGCCAGCGAGGTCGCGTCGACCTCCAGCACCCGGTCCAGCCGCCGCAGGTCCAGCGAGACCGACGGCCGCTCCCCCACCCGCGGCTCGACCCCACCGCAAACGCTGGTCCCGCCGCCAAACGGAACAACAGCCGCCCCCTCGGCCTCGGCCCAGCTCAGAACGGTCTCGATCTCGGACTCGTCCTTCGGGAAGGCGACTAGATCCGGCGGGTTCTCGAACCGCCCGTAGAACCCCCGCACCACGTCCCGGTAAGCGCTTCCCAGCGAGTGAGAGACCCGCTCGTAGTGCCCATCCGAAAACAGATCCCCGAACCCATCGGGCCGCTTCAGCCGCGACCCCCGCAGCTCAACTGCCTCCAGCGGCACCGGCTTCTCGACCTCGCCGCCGAACCCAAACCGAGCCCGAATCCCTTCGGCGGCCTCCCGCAGCTGGTTAGCCGTAGGCGCTTGGTCCTCGTATCCCCATCCCCAATGCTTGAGCCGCCGCTCAGCCATGGGTGCAACCTACAGCCGAACTACCAGTGCACGCCTTTCATCAGGTGCGCAAAAGCAACAGCCTCGGTCGAAGGCGCTTTGTCCCGCGCCTCGTCCTTCTTTCCTTTCGCCGCCTGCGAATCCGGGAACAGCTTGTAGGCCGTGTTGAGCAGCGAGTCGCTCGCCTTCGGCGCCACCGCGTAGACCAGCTCGCCGAAGTTGCCGAGGCGGGTCGCAACCTTCTTCGGCCGCTTGATCATCGCCTTGGTGATCATCTCCGCGGCCTCCTCGGGCGTGATCGCCGGGAACATGTCGTACATCCGGGTCGGCGCGATCATCGGCGTCCGCACCAGCGGCATGTGGATCGTGGTCAGGTGGACGTCGTCTTCGACCACCTCGGAGGCGATCACCCGGCTGAAGGCGTCGAGCGCGGCCTTCGAGGCCACGTAGGCCGAGAAGCGCGGCGGGTTGGTCTGGGTCCCGATCGAGCTGATGTTGATGATGTGGCCGCTCTTGCGCCCGCGCATCGCCGGCATCAGCGCCAGGATCAGCCGCACCGCCCCCAGGTAGTTGAGCTGGATCGTGCGCTCGAAGTCGTGGTAGCGGTCATAGGAGAGCGAGATCGAGCGGCGGATCGAGCGGCCGGCGTTGTTGACGAGGATGTCGACGTGGCCGTGGTAGGCCAGCACTTCCTCGGCCATCCGCTCGATGTCGTCGATGTCGGAGAGATCGCACTGGTGGATGTGGGCGGCGCCGCCGCCGGCGACGATCTCCTCCTTGGTCTCCTCCAGCTTGTCGAGCGAGCGGGCGACCAGCAGCACCGTCGCGCCGGCGTCGGCGACCTTGACCGCGGTCGCCTTGCCGATCCCCGAGGAAGCTCCGGTGATGAGGACGATTTTGCCCCGCACCGCGGCCGAGAGCGAGCGGTCCTTGAATAGGTCGGGGTCGAGGTTGCGCTCCCAGTAGTCCCAGACCCGCGCCGCGTAGGACTCCAGCGGCGGCACCTCGATCCCCGAGCCCTCCAGCGCCTTCTGGGTCCGGGTCGAGTCGAAGGTGGTCGGGTAATCGACGTAGGTCAGCAGCTCGGCCGGCAGGCCCAGCTGATCGAGCGCGGTCTTGGCGAGCCGCTTGGCCGGCGGCAGCAGCTTCAGGGCCGTCCGCAGCGCCCCGGTCGCCGGCTCGGTCACCTCGGGGTCGAGGCGGTAGGCCATCTGCGGCGCGTCGGCGGCCTTGGCGAAGATGTTGATCACCTCGCCCGCGGTGTGCGGGTTGGGATCGGTGAGGTGGAAGGCGCGCCCGTTCAGCCGCGGCTTGTGGGCGATGTGGTCGATCGCGGCGGCGACGTAGTCGACCGGGACGATGTTGATCTCGCCGCCCTCGATCCCCAGCACCGGCAGCCAGGAGGGCGCCACCCGGCGCAGCCGCTGCAGGCTCTTGAAGAAGTAGTAGGGGCCGTCGATCTTGTCGATCTCCCCGGTGCGCGAGTCGCCGACCACGATCCCCGGCCGGTAGACCCGCCAGGGCCGCTGGCACTCGTCGCGGACCAGCCGCTCGGACTCGTGCTTGGTGCGGAAGTAGGGGTTGTTGTCGAGCCGTTCGGCCTCCTCGAACATCTCCTCGGTCCACTCGCCGCGGTAGAGCCCAGCGGCGGCAATCGAGCTGACCTGGTGGAAGCAGCCGGCCTCGACCGCGCCGGCGAGCTCGATCGCGTGGCGCGTGCCCTCGACGTTGGCGACCTCCTGGGTCGCGGCATCGGCGGTCAGGTCGTAGACCGCCGCCAGGTGGAAGAAGTGGTCGATGTCCCCCCGCATCTCCACCAGGTCCTCCTCGGAGACCCCAAGCCCGTCCTGGGAGAGATCGCCGGTGACCGGGACGATGCGGGCGCCGTCGGCGCCGAAGCTGGTCCGCAGCTCCTCCAGGCGGCCGCGCGACCCGGCCCGGACCAGGGCGTAGATCGTGCCCTCCCGCTGCAGCAGTTTCTGGACGAGATTGCGGCCGATGAACCCGGTTGCGCCAGTGACGAAGTAACTCATTGGGTTGCAGGGTATCTGTAAGGCGCTGCCCGCAAACCTCTTTCCTTAGACTGAGCCGCGAGATGCCAGAGACGGCGACCGTCCAGATCACGATGCCCGAGATGGGCGAGTCGGTGACCGAGGGCATCGTCCTGGAATGGCACGTGGCCGAGGGCGACGCCGTCAAGGAGGGCGACACGGTCGTCGAGGTGTCGACTGACAAGGTCGATGCTGAGGTGCCGGCGCCGGCTGATGGGGTCATTACCAAGCTGATTGCGCAGGTCGACGACGAGGTTCCTGTTGGGCAGCCGTTGGCTGAGATGGAAGCGGGCGGGGACGGCGGGCAGGACCAGGGTGGCGGAGGCGCGGGTCCTGTCTCCGATACGTCCCCGTCGCCTACCGGCGACGGTCCCGCATCGTCGCCACCCGCGCCAGATACGGCTGGAACTGCCGGGACGACGAATGGTGGGTCAGGCAACGGGGCCGCTGATGTCCGTGCAACGCCCGTTGCCCGTCGGGTTGCCGAAGCGACCGGGGTCGACCTTGCTTCGGTAAGTGGCTCAGGACCAGGCGCCAAGGTGACCAAAGACGATGTGCTCGCGGCTGACGGAGGCGGGAATGGCGCCTCCGCTGCCGTCAAGGGTGAGGCGAAGCAGTTGCGGGGGGCTGCGGCGATGCTGGCCTCGGCGATGGATGAAAGTCGCCAGGTACCTACGGCCACCTCGTTCAGGACGATTGCGGTTGACACGCTGGACGCGAAACGGAAGGCGATCAACTCGGTGCTCAAGGACCGGGGGCTGAAGGTCTCCTTCACCCACCTGATCGCCTGGGCCATCGTGCAGGCGACCAAGGACCTGCCGGTGATGGTCCGCGTCTTCGCCGAGGAAGACGGCAAGCCGTTCGCGATCGAGGGCAGCCCGGTCAACCTCGGGATCGCCGTCGACGTGGAGAAAAAGGACGGCTCCCACAGCCTCATGGTCCCCGCGATCAAGGGCGCCGACGGGCTCGACTTCACCGGCTTCCACTCCAACTACGAAGAGCTGATCGCGAAAACGCGCGAGAACAAGCTCTCCGCCGACGACTTCCAGGGCACCAACATCAGCCTCACCAACCCGGGCGGGATCGGGACGATGGCCTCGGTGCCGCGGCTGCTGAGCGGGCAGAGCGCGATCATCGCCACCGGCTCGATCGCCTACCCGCCGGAGTGGCGGCACGCCTCGCCGGAACGGATCAAGCAGCTCGGCGTCAGCAAAGTGATGACCCTGACCTCGACCTACGACCACCGCGTCATCCAGGGCGCCGAGTCGGGCGCCTTCCTACGCCGAGTCGAGGAACTGCTGCAGGGCGAGGACGGCTTCTACGAGGCGGTCGCCGCCGACCTCGGCTTCGAGGCCTCGCTGGTCAGCAACGCCCACCCCGCCTCGGCCTCGCCGGCCCCGCTCAGCGTCGGCGCCCCCAGCGCCGAACCGAGCAGCGCCCCGGACCAGATCGACGAAGAGCTGCTGCAGGCGGTGCAGGCCGCGACCTCGCTGCTGAAGGCCTACCGCACCCACGGCCACCTCGCCGCCCACCTCGACCCGCTCGGCTCCGAGCCGAAGGGCGACCCGGCACTGCAGCCCGAGAACGTCAACCTCACCCCGGAGCTGATGGCCCGGATCCCGGCCTCGATCCTCCGCATCGGCGTCCCCGGCGAAACCCTGCTGGAGGCGCTGCCGCGGATGCGCGACGCCTACTGCGGCACGATCGGCTACCAGGTCGAGCATCTCTCCTCCCACCAGCAGCGGATCTGGCTGCGGGAGATGATCGAGACCGGCGCCCACCGCCAGCCGCTCACCGACGACGAGAAAAAACGCCTGCTGAACCGGCTGATCGACGTCTTCCAGTTCGAGCGCTTCCTCGAGAAAGCGTATTTGGGGCAAAAGATGTTCTCGATCGAGGGGCTCGACGTGGTCGTACCGATGCTCGACGAAGCCGTCACCCTCTCGCAGCGCGCCGGCGCCGAGGAGGTCGTCTTCGGGATGGCCCACCGCGGCCGCCTCAGCGTCCTCGCCCACAACCTCGGCCGCTCGGTCGAGTCGATCCTCGCCGAGTTCGAGGGCTCGAAGCAGATCGACGCGGTCAAGGCGGTTGCCTCGATCCCCCACGGCGGCACCGGCGACGTCAAGTACCACTACGGCCACCGCGGGGTCTACGAGACGGCGGATGGCAACAAGATCTCGGTCCGCCTCTACCCCAACCCCAGCCACCTCGAGTTCGTCGACCCGGTGGTCACCGGCGGCACCCGCTTCCTGCAGCAGGACTTCGACGGCCCCGAGCTCTCGCACGACTTCAAGCGGGCGGTGCCGGTGCTGCTCCACGGCGACGCAGCCTTCCCGGCCCAGGGCGTGGTCGCCGAGACGCTCAACCTGCAGGCGCTGCCCGGCTACACGACGGGCGGCACGGTCCATGTGATCCAGAACAACCAGGTCGGCTTCACCACCGACCCCTCGGACGCCCGCTCGACCCCCTACGCCGCCGACATGGCCAAGGGGTTCAACGTGCCGATCATCCACGTCAACGCCGACGACGTCGAGGCCTGCGTCGACGCGGTGCGGCTGGCGATGGCCTACCGCGAGCGCTGGTGCCGCGACATCGTCATCGATGTGATCGGCTACCGCCGCTTCGGCCACAACGAGACCGACGAGCCCGCCTACACGCAGCCGACGATGGCGGCGAAGATCAAGGCCCACCCGCCGGTCTCGGAGATCTACGCCGAGAAGCTGATCGGCGAGGGCACCGTCTCGGCCGAGGAGGTGGGGACGGCCTCCGACGAGCGCCACACCGAGATGTCCGGGGCGCTGAAGGGCCTGCGGGAGAAGATGGAGGCGGGCGAGTACGAGGACCCGACCGTCACCGGCGTCACCACCCAGACCGGCGAACTGCTCGACCGCACCGCCAGCCCGCCGGTCCACACCGCGGTCGCGGCCGACAAGCTGCGTTCGCTGAACGAGGAGCTGCTGAAGACCCCGGAGGGCTTCAACGTCCACCGCAAGCTGCGCCGCCCGCTGTCGAAGCGGACCGAGGCGCTCGAGAGCGGCGGGATCGACTTCGGCCAGGCCGAGGGGCTGGCCTTCGGCTCGCTGCTGACCGAGGGCGTCCACATCCGCCTCACCGGCCAGGACACCGAGCGCGGCACCTTCTCCCACCGCCACCTCGTCCTCCATGACGAGAACACCGGCCTCGAGTACACGCCGATGCAGCACCTCGAGGACGCCTCCGCCCCCTTCGAGCTCTACAACAGCCCCCTCTCGGAGACCGCCTGCCTCGGCTTCGAGTACGGCTACTCGGCGGCGAGCCCGAGCGCGCTGGTCCTCTGGGAGGCCCAGTTCGGCGACTTCGCCAACGCCGGCCAGGTGATCATCGACAGCTTCATCGTCTCCGGCGAGTCGAAGTGGGGTCAGCAGACCCGCCTCACTCTGCTGCTACCGCACGGGTACGAGGGCTCGGGGCCGGAGCACTCCAGCGCCCGCATCGAGCGCTTCCTCGCCCTCGGCGCCGAGGGCAACATCCGGATCGCCTACCCGACCACCGCCGCCCAGTACTTCCACCTGCTGCGCCGCCAGGCGCTGATCAAGAAGCCGCGGCCGCTGATCGTCTTCACCCCGAAGGGGCTGCTGCGCCTCGACAAGGCCGCCGCCAACCTCGAGCAACTGACCGACGGCGAACTGCAGTTCATCCTCGACGACCCGACCGCGGGGGAGCGGCGCGAGAAGGTCGAGCGCCTGGTCCTCTGCACCGGCAAGGTCTACTACGACATGGACGGCAACGAGCGCCGCGCCAGCGCCGAGAACGTCGCCATCGCCCGGGTCGAGGTGCTCTATCCGTTCGCCCGCGAACACCTGGAGCGGCTGATCGCCTCCTACCCGAACCTGAAGGAGATCGCCTGGGTCCAGGAGGAGCCGCGCAACATGGGCGCCTGGAAGGTGATGTCCCGACGGATGCCCGACGTCCTCCCCGAGGGGGTCAAACTGACCTACATCGGCCGCCAGGGCCGGGCCAGCCCGGGCGAGGGTTACTCGGGCGCCCACGCGCGCGAGCAGGAGCGGATCGTGCTCACCGCGCTCACCCCCGCGAACTGACGCCCTTGACTCGTAAACCTTTCGAAAAGCCCGTCCCGGGCGAGCTGTTCGTCTGGGTGAAGCGCTTTTCCTGGATCGAGCTGGCGATCTTCGGCGGGCTGCTGTTCTTCTGGCTCGTGCCCGGCTTCGAAACCGAGACGATGCTCTTCGGCTGGGCGCACGGGTTGGGGTTCATCGCCCTCTGCGTGGTGATCTGGATCGCCTGCGTGCGCAAGGAGGCGCCCTACACCCTGCTCGCCGCCACCCTTACTCCGGTCGGTCCGGTCGGCAGTGTGATCGGGATCGAACTGATCGAGCGCAAGGGCTGGGGAGTTGCTGAACACGGGAGTTCGCAAAGAAGCGCGCGCGAAAGCGCCCCAGAACAAGGGTAAAGCGCTCGATTCTGCTTGACCGAGGGGTATCCAGCCGGTATAGCTAGACCCTGACTGTTCCTCAGGGCAGTCCCGCCAGGGGGAACGGCTCGCGTCGGCATCCCTCCCTGGCTACCGACGCGCAGGTGCAGTGTGGGTCGCGCGGACCCCCCTGCCTCCCGCGGCCCCGCTGCGCCTACCTTTTTAGGTTGCGCAGTACGGTTTGCAAGATGCCGGTGTTTCTGAAGTAGGTGACCTCGTTCGGGGTGTCGAGCCGCACAGTTGCCTCGAAGGTCTTTTCACTGCCGTCGTCGGCGCACACGGTCACGGTCACGTTTTTCGCCTCGCCGTCTTCGAGGTCGCCGATGTCGAAGCTCTCGGCACCGGTGAGGCCGAGTGAGGCGGCGCTCTCCCCGGCGGCGAACTGCAGCGGCAGCACCCCCATCCCGATCAGGTTGGAGCGGTGGATGCGCTCGAAGCTCTCGGCGATCACCGCCCTCACCCCGAGCAGCCGCGTCCCCTTCGCCGCCCAGTCGCGCGAGGAGCCGGAGCCGTACTCCTTGCCCGCCAGCACCACCAGCGGGACCCCGGCGGCGGCGTAGTCCATCGCCGCCTCGTAGATCGTCGTCTCCTCGCCGTCGGGGAAATGGCGGGTGTAGCCGCCGGCGCGCTCGACCAGCTGGTTGCGGAGGCGGATGTTGGCGAAGGTGCCGCGGATCATCACCTCGTGGTTGCCACGGCGGGAGCCGTAGGAGTTGAACTCGCCCGGTTCGACGCCCTGGTCCATCAGCCAGCGGCCGGCGGGGCTTTCCTTTTTGATCGCCCCGGCCGGCGAGATGTGGTCGGTGGTGATCGAGTCGCCGAGCAGAGCGAGGGCGCGAGCGCCGGTGATCGGAGAAACGCCGGGCGCCTCGGCGGGCATGTTCTCGAAGAAGCTGGGGCGGCGAACGTAGGTGGAGTCGGGCCAGGTGTAGCGGTCGCCGGCGGGGACCTCGACCGCGTTCCACATCTCGTCGCCACTGAAGACCTCGCCGTAGTTGCGTTCGAACATCTCCGACTGCACCGAGGCACCGACCACCTGCTTGATCTCCTCGGCGCTGGGCCAGACGTCCTTCAGGAAGACCGGCTCGCCGTCGGAGCCAACTCCGAGCGGCTCGGTCGCCAGGTCGATATCCATCCGACCGGCGAGCGCGTAGGCAACGACCAGCGGCGGGCTGGCCAGGTAGTTGGCCTTCACGTCCTGGTTGATCCGGCCCTCGAAGTTGCGGTTGCCGGAGAGGACCGCGCAGACCGCCAGGTCCTTCTCGGCGATCGCGGCGGAGATCTCCGGCGCCAGCGGGCCGGAGTTGCCGATGCAGGTGGTGCAGCCGTAGCCGACGAGGTTGAACTGCAGGGCGTCGAGGTACTCGGTCAGGCCGGCGCGCTCGAGGTAGTCGGTGACCACGGTCGAGCCGGGCGCCAGCGAGGTCTTGACCCAGGGCTGGCGCTGCAGGCCGCGCTGGATCGCGTTGCGGGCCAGCAGGCCGGCGCCGACCATCACGCTCGGGTTGGAGGTGTTGGTGCAGCTGGTGATCGCGGCGATGACGACGTGGCCGTGGTCGAGCTCGACCACGGTGCCGTCGTCGAGGGTGACCGCGATCGCGTCGTGGCTGCGGGTGGTGTCGACCGCCGTGCCGCTCACCGCCGGGCGCGGTTTGCTGGCGCCGTCGTCGTGGTCCTCGGCCGGCGGGTCGGAGGCGGGGAAAGACTCCTCGATCGCCTCGTCGAGACCGGCGGTCATCTGCTCGGCGGCCTCGGGGTCGAACTCGGACATCACCTCGAGGAAGGACTCTTTGGCCTCGGAGAGCGGCACCCGGTCCTGCGGCCGTTTCGGGCCGGCGAGGCTGGGGACGACGTCGCCGAGGTCGAGCTCCAGCAGCTCGGAGAAGACCGGGTCCTCGCCGCTCCCGTCGCCGAACATCCCCTGCTCGCGGGCGTAGGCGTCGACCAGCTCGATCGTCTCGGTCGGGCGGCCGGTGAGGTCGAGGTAGCGCAGGGTCTCGGCATCGACCGGGAAGATCGCGCAGGTTGACCCGAACTCCGGCGACATGTTGCCGAGGGTGGCGCGGTCGGCGAGACCGAGGGTCGGCAGGCCGGGGCCGAAGAACTCGACGAACTTGGAGACGACGCCGCGCTCGCGCAGCATCTCGGTCACGGTGAGGACGAGGTCGGTCGCGGTTGCCCCCTCGGGCAGCTCGCCGGAGAGCCTGAAGCCGACCACCTGCGGCAGCAGCATCGAGATCGGCTGGCCCAGCATCGCCGCCTCGGCCTCGATCCCGCCCACGCCCCAGCCGAGGACGCCGAGGCCGTTGACCATCGTCGTGTGCGAGTCGGTGCCGACCAGGGTGTCGGGGTAGGCCTGGAGGACGCCGCCGTTCTCGCGGCTGTAGACGACCTGCGAGAGGTACTCGAGGTTGACCTGGTGGCAGATGCCGGTGGCCGGCGGGACGACGCGGAAGTTGTCGAACGACTTCTGCCCCCATTTGAGGAACGAGTAGCGCTCGAGGTTGCGTTTGAAGTCGTGCTCGGCGTTGACCGCGAAGGCGCGCTCGTTGCCGAAGGCGTCGACCTGGACCGAGTGGTCGATCACCAGGTCGACGTCGACCAGCGGGTTGATCGCCGCCGGGTCGCCGCCGATCTCCTCCATCGCGTCGCGCATCGCCGCCAGGTCGACGACGGCGGGAACGCCGGTGAAGTCCTGCATCAGCACCCGGGCGGGCTGGAAGGGAATCTCGACACTGGGCTCGGCGGCGGCGTCCCAGGAAGCAATCGCCTCGACATCGGCGGCGCTGACCGAGACCCCGTCCTCCAAGCGCAGCACGTTCTCCAAGAGGACCTTCACCGAGTAGGGGAGCCGCGCAACATCGAAACGCTCCTGCAGCGCATCGAGTCGAAAGATCTCAAACTCTCGCGCTCCTACCTGGAGGGTCGAACGGGCGCCAAAGGAATCGCTGCTCACGTGTTCATCCTAGGCAATTGGTGAGGGCGGGTCCGGCACCCCCTCGCCCAACAAACGACGGCCTAATGAGGCCGTCGTTTTGAGTATCCGCCGGTTCGAGGGGGTGCCGGACCCGCTGATTCAGCGCTTGTTGGGAGAGTGCCCCGAAGCGATGTCTTTGGCGGCCTTTTGGCCAGCTGATCCGCTCTGCACTTTGACGCTGAGCGAAGGGCTGACCAGCGCCAAGTGAGCGCCCGCGCGCTGGGTGAGCGGGGCGATGGTGACCTCGACCTTGTTCTTCTCGATCGCCTTGACGGTCGCGGCGCCGACCTCCTCGGGGGTCGAGGTGCCCATGCCGGGGGGCGGCTTGGCGCCGGCGTCGGCGAACATCCCGGCTTCGCGGATGAAGCCCGGGGAGACGATCGAGACGCCGACACCGCGCGGATCGAGGTCGGCGCGGAGGCCGAGGGCGAAGCCGCGGAGGCCGAACTTGGTCGCGTTGTAGACGCTGCTGCGGGGGCTGGCAGCCTTGCCGGAGAGCGAGGCGACGAAGACGAGGCTGCCACTGCCGGCCTCGAGCATTGCCGGGTAGAGGGCGCGGGCAAGGATCATCGGCGCCTCGAGGTTGACCCGCAGGGCGCGCTTCACCTCCTCGGCGCTGAACTCGTCCAGTTTGCCGGCACCGGGCAGGCCGGCGTTGGCGACGAGGATCTCGGTGCCGGTGGCGTCGGCGGCGAGGCGCTCGGCGGCGTCGGGCTCGGCCAGGTCGGAGGGCAGCACCGAGTGGCCGCTGCCGGGCAGCTCGGCGGCGAGCGCTTCCAGCGCCTCGCGGTTGCGGGCGCTGAGCGCTACCTGCGCCCCGCGCTCGGCCAACGACTTGGCGATCGCCCGGCCCAGACCCCCGGTTGCCCCGGTTAGCAGCGCTTTTTTGCCCGAAAGGTTCATCCCAGGGCGCAAGCTTATAGGCGAGGCGTCGAACAGAACCTCCATGGGAGCGGGTTTCTCGACCAAATATTTACGTTTTGTGAGCAGAACGCCGGCCGATCGTCTACACTGCCCGCGTTCGATCACCGAAACGCCGAATCCCTGGCGCAAAGAGCGTTTGGGGAACGGGGGAACCACGTTTTCGGGGCGAGCCCGCCATTCAGGCGGGGGCGCAAGCTCCTTTCGCGCTAGCCCGACAGCTAACCCCGTAGGCCGACGAAGGAGAATCGGTTTGCATCACAACTTCAGGTTGGCTGGGCT
>DASTSW010000092.1:0-29116 GCA_035760445.1 Solirubrobacterales bacterium
ACCGTGGACTTCCGCAACGCGATCGTGATCATGACCTCGAACATCGGCGCCGGGGAGATCTCGAAGAACACCTCGATCGGGTTCACCGTCTCCGACGAGACCGGCATGTCCTACGACGACATGAAGAACCGGATCATGAGCGACCTGAAAAAAGTCTTCCGGCCCGAGTTCCTCAACCGGATCGACGAGGTGATCGTCTTCCACAAGCTCGCCAAGGACGAGGTGAAAGAGATCATCGACCTGATGATCAACCGGGTCCGCGTCCAGGTCGCCGAGCACGAACTGCAGCTCGAGCTGACCGACGAGGCGAAGGAACTGCTGGTCGACAAAGGCTGGGACCCCTCGATGGGCGCCCGCCCGTTGCGCCGGGCGATCCAGCGCTACGTCGAGGACCCGCTGGCCGACGAAGTCCTGCGCCAGGGCGAGATGACCCCCGGCTCGACGGTGATGGTCTCCCGCAACGAGGCCGGCGACGAGGAAGACAAACCGCTCGAGCTGGAGATCATCAAACCGAAGAAACCGAAGGCCAAAGCGGTCGAGAAGCCCCAGCGCGAGAAGGTCGGCGTCGGCGCCAAGCAGGACGACGGCGAGAGCGGATCCGCGGACGAGGGCTCTGAGCCCTCCGGCGACGCCAGCCAGAACTAACCGAGGACAGCCGGTGAGAGAGCCTGGTCGTACGGCGATCGGCACCTGGAGCGGGGGCCGCTTCCTCCACTTCGGCGCGGCGATCGAGGAGGAGCGGCTGGTCTCGCTGCTGCGCCCGGGGGGCGGGATCGACACCGTGCTCAGCGCCGACGCCTACGGGCAAGGCGAGGCCGACCGGGTGCTGGCGCAGGCGTTGACGGGCGTGCCGCGCGAGGAGTACAGCCTCGTCGGCGCCGTCGGCCACGACTTCTACGAGGGCGAGCGCGAAGGGCCGAAAGGGTTCCCGCGTTTCACCGACCCGCGCCTGCGCAAGCCCGACCAGTACGGCAGCTACCTGCGGATGGCGACCGAGGCGAGCCTGGAGCGGATCGGCGCCGACTCCTTCGACCTGCTCCTGCTCCACAACCCCGACCGCGTCGGCTACTCCAGCGAGGTCGTCTGGGACGCGATGGCGGCGCTGCGCGAAGCCGGGCTGACGGCGCGGATCGGCGTCGCCCCGGGGCCGGCGAACGGCTTCACCCTCGACCTCATCTCCTGCCTCGAGCGCTTCGGCGACCGGATCGACTGGGCGATGGTGATCCTCAACCCACTCGAGCCCTGGCCGGGCGAGCTTTGCCTCGATGCCGCCGAGCGTCACGACGTCAAGGTCCTGACCCGGGTCGTCGACTACGGCGGCCTCTTCTGGGGCGACCTGCGGGCCGACACCGAGCTGGCCGAGCGCGACCACCGCAAGTTCCGTCCGGCGGGCTGGATCGAGGCCGGCCTCGCCAAGCTCGACCGGCTGCTGCCGATCGCCGAACGGGCCAAACTGACCCCGATACACCTCGCCTGCCAGTGGAACCTCGCCCACCCCGCGGTCGAGTCCGTCGCCCCGACCCTGATCCAGGAGATCGGCGAGAACGCCTGCCCGATCGAGGCCAAGCGGGTCGAACTCGCCAACCTCCCCGAGCAGCGCCTCTCCGACGACAACGTCAAACAGATCCGCGCGATCGGCGACAACACCGGCACCATGACCCTGAAGGGGGCGAGCCCCGAACACGAGGGTGAAGAGCGCCCCGACCGCTGGGAGCTCAACGAAGACTTGGCGGCCGTGGGAACCCGCTGGGGCATCGACCCCAACCGAGACCTCGTAGCGACCCACTAGCTGCTGAGGGAGGGTGCCGGTATCCCTCTCCGGAATTGACCTCCCCTCCGCTGCGCTGCGGGGAGAACATGCTGCGCGCTCCGCACGCCCAGCAACAGATTGCATATCGCCGAACATTCCTCCGAGGGACACCGGCACCCTCCTTCGGACAGCTTCCGAAGGACGCCTCTTCGCGAGTCCGCGTGAGTGCCCCATATAGGTGCACTAGCGCGGACTCGGTGCAGAGCTGATCTTCAGTAGCTGTCGAGGGAGGGGCACCCGTCCCTCCAATCCCAAAGCGTTTGAGCCTCCGTCCAGAGCGGTAGGTTCGCCGCGATGAACCGGAAGTGGTGGACTTTGGCGGGGGCCTGTGCGGGGCTGTTTATTTTGATGCTGGACTCCACGGTGGTTGCCTTGGCGCTGCCGGAGATTCGGCATGACGTGGGGGCTAGTGCCGAGGGGCTGCAGTGGGTGATGAATGGCTATCTGCTGACGATTGCGGTGCTGGTCGTCACGGCTGGGCGGTTGGGGGACATGTTTGGGCGCAAGCGGGTGTTTCTTGCCGGGATGGTGCTGTTCGCCGTCGGGTCGGTGGTCTCAGGCGCCGCCAGTGACCAGGATGCGCTGATCCTGGGCCGCATCCTGCAGGGGGCCGGCGCGGCGCCGATGCTTTCGCTCTCGTTGGCGCTGGTCTGCAACGTCTTCCCTTCCGAGGAGCAGCCGCGGGCGCTGGGGATATGGGCCGCGGTCTCGGCGATCGCGCTGGCGATCGGGCCGCTAGCCGGTGGCATCTTGATCGAACTCGACTGGCGGGTGATCTTCTGGATGAACCTGCCGATCGCTGCGTTGGGGATCGCGATCACCGTCGCCGCCGCGCCGGAGTCGACCGATCCCGGCGCCGGCACCCGCATCGACTGGGCTGGCCTCGCCGCCCTCAGCGCCGGCCTCACCGCGGTCGTCCTCGCCCTGATCCAGTCGCAGGCCTGGTCCGGCGGCGCCGTCCTGGCGCTGGCCGCTGCCGGCCTTCTAGCGCTGGGCGCCTTCTGGGTGATCGAGCACCGGGTCCGCGAGCCGATCGTCGAATTCGACCTCTTCCGCAACGGTCCCTACTTCGGCGCCAGCGCCGCCGCCTTCGCCCTGGTCGGCGCCTACTGGGCGGTGATGTTCTTCCAGCCCCAGTACCTGCAGGATGTTCGCGATCACTCGCCGGTCCTCAGCGGGCTGATGATCCTGCCGGTGACGGCGCCGATGGTCTTCATCTCGCCCTTCTCCGGCCGCCTGATCGGCCGCTTCGGCGCCCGCCGGCTGATGACCGCCGGGATGGCCTGCGGCACCGCCGGCCTGCTCGTCCTCACCCAGATCGACGCCAGCAGCTCCTACGGCCTGATCCTCGCCGGCTACCTGCTGTTCGGGATCGCGCTCGGGCTCGTCTACGCGCCGATGTCGACCGCGGCGATGGCGGCGATGCCGGGGGACAAGGTCGGGATCGCGTCCGGGGTGCTGGCGATGGACCGGGTCATGGCCGGCGCCGTCGCCCTCGCCGCCACCGGCGCCGTCTTCCACGCCCTGCTCGGCGACGGCCACTCCTTCGCCGCCTCGATCGCCGATTCCACCTGGGTCGCGGTCGCCCTCTGCGCCGTAGGCACCGCCCTCACCTGGGCCTTCGTCCGCGATCCGGGCGGCCCGCCGCAGGGCGAGCCGCACCACCACATGCACCACAAGCGCTTCCATCTTTAGGCCGGCTTGACAAACGCAATTCCGACCTGTCCACTAGGACATCGGGAGACCGCATTCCAGAGCCGAATTTGCCATCCTCTTAGGCGATGCCTGATTTGTCTGGGGATGAGCTTCAAGAGTTGTCTGAACGCCAGGATCCCCGACTTCTAAGAGCTCTCGACGTGGTGGCCCCAGGCGGTGCCCTGCGCGAGGGAATCGACAACATCGTCCACTCGCGCACCGGCGGCCTGCTGGTGGTCGGCGACCTCGACGACATCTCCCACCTGCTCTCGGGCGGGATCAAGCTCGACGTCGATTACACGCCGGCGATGCTCTACCAAGTGGCAAAGATGGATGGCGCCATCGTCCTCAACGGCGAGGCGACGAAGATCGCCTGGGCCAACGTCCAGCTGATGCCGGACCCGACGATCCTCAGCTCGGAGACCGGCACCCGCCACCGCACCGCCGAGCGCGTCTCCAAACAGACGACCGCGCTGGTGATCGCGATCTCCCAGCGCCGCGACGTCGTCTCCCTCTACGTCGAGGGAACCAAGTACATCCTTCAGGACATCCCCGCTGTGCTCGCCAAAGCCAACCAGGGCCTGGCGACCCTCGAGAAGTACCGCCAGCGCCTCGACCAGGTCTCGGCCCGGCTGACGCAGCTCGAGTTCGAGGGCGGCGGCGTCCTGCACGACGCCCTCAACGTCCTCCAGCGCGCCGAGCTGGTGACCCGAATGGCGGTCGAGGTCGAGCGCTACATCGTCGAGCTCGGCACCGAGGGCCGGCTGATCGAGATGCAGCTGGAGGAGACGATGGTCGGCGTCGCCGCCGACAAGACCGCGCTGATCCGCGACTACTCGGTCGAGGACTCAGAGCAGAACCTGACCGCGGTGCTCCAGGCCCTGGGCCGGATGCCCCACCAGGACGTGCTCGACTTCGGTCGCCTCGCCGAGCTGCTCGGCTACGACCGCAAGGTCAACACCCTGGATTTCCCGGTCGGACCGCGCGGCTACCGCGTGCTGGGCCGGGTCCCACGCATTCCCAAGCTTGTCGTTCAGAAGATCACCCAGGAGCTGGGCGGGCTGGAGGAGGTCCTTGCGACCTCCGAAGAAGAGCTCGCCGCCGTCGACGGAGTCGGGTCCGCCAGGGCCAAGGACATCCGCGAGGGCCTACGCCGGCTTCAGGACGTCGATCTGGTCGACCGGTACTTGCAGAGCTGACGGCGCTACTGCCGTCGAACAACGAAAGGAGTCACCGATTTCCGAGCTAGACGAGGCCACCGTGGAAGCCGTCTTCGAGGAGGACGTGGAATACGTCTGCGACTTCGAGGAGGGTGACAAGGTCGTCTACCCGCATCACGGCGCCGGACTGGTGATGGCTAAAGAGACGCGTGAGCTGATGGGGGAGAAACGTGAATACCTCACGATCAAAATCCTCCACAACGAGCTGACGGTGATGGTCCCCTGCGAAAACGCCGGCAAGGCGGGCTTGCGGCGGATTATCGACGAGGACGAAATCAAGAAGGTCACAAACGTCCTCACCGACGACGTTTCGGAGATGCCGAAGAACTGGAACCGGCGCTTCAAGTACAACCGCGAGAAGATCAAGACCGGCGACGTTTTCGAGCTGGCCGAGGTCGTCCGCAACCTCGCCATCCGGGAGATGGAAAAGGGTCTCTCGACCGGCGAGAAGCAGATGTACACGCGGGCGAAGAAGATTCTCGCCTCGGAGTTCATGTACGCGCTCGACAAGGACGAGGAAGGCGCGGAAGAGTACCTCGACTCGCTCCTGGAGGAGCGTTTCGCCGCCACCGCCTGATCGGCTGGCAGTAACCGCCGTCATCGCGGCCGCCGGCTCCGGAGAGCGACTCGGAGCCGGCGGCCCGAAGGCCTTCGTGCCCGTCGCGGGGAGGCCGATGGTCGAGTGGTCGATCGACGCCTTCCGGGCGTGCGACTCGGTGATCTCGATCGTCGTCGCCGCCCCTCCGGGGCACGTCGGCGACCTCGGCGGCCACGACCTCGGCGTCGTCCCCGGCGGCGCCACCCGCGCCCAATCGGTCGCCAACGCCCTGAAGGCGGTCGGCACCGAGTGCGTCGCGATCCACGACGCGGCCCGGCCGCTGCTGACGCCAGAGCTGGTCGAAGCCCTGGTAGCCGACCTCACCGCGAACCCCGAGGCCGCCGGCGTGATCGCCGCCACCCCGGTCACCGACACGGTCAAGCGGACGGTCAAGAATCCCCGTGGGCAGTTGGGCACCAATACGGTGCCGAATCGACCACTCGCGATCGAGCGGACCGAGGATCGCAGCACGCTTTGGGGGGCGCAGACGCCTCAGGTGTTCCGCACCGCGGCGCTGCGCGAGGCGCTGGCGGCTGCCGAGCGGCCGGAGGAGGCTACGGACGAGGCGATGCTGGTCGAGTGGAACGGTGGCACCGTCCTCATCCACCCGGTCGAGGCGGAGAACCTGAAGGTGACGACGCCACTCGACCTGCGCGTCGCCGAGCTGCTGCTGGCCGAGCGCGCCTAATCCCGCAGCAGCACGTAGACCAGAACCGCCGCGAAGCAGAGCTGGCCGATGCCCAGGGCGGCGCCGAAGTTCGCGGCGCCCAGGAGCAAAGCGAGAGCGGTGCCGGCGGCGAAAGCAACCGCGAGAAAGAGGAGCTGACGGCTCATTCGGCGCGAAGTCTATGCTCGCGTTCGCATGCTGACCGACTACCACCTGCACCTGCGCCCGGACGAGGACGGGACCACATTCGAGCGCTACTTCACCGCCGAGAACGTCGAGCGCTACCTTGTCGCCGCCGAGGCCGCCGGGATCGAGGAGCTAGGCGTCTCCGAGCACGTCTACCGCTTCCGCCAGGCGCTCGACCTCTGGACCCACCCGCTCTGGGTCGAAAACGCGGTCGACGACATCGACGCCTACTGCGAGTTCGTCCGCGGCACGCCGCTGCGACTGGGGATCGAGTGCGACTACGTGCCCGGGGCTGAGGCGCGGATCGCCGCCCTGCTCGAGGGGCGCGACTTCGACTACGTCGTCGGCTCGGTCCACTTCGTCGGCGATGGCGACGCCGCCGTCGACCACGAGGGCTTCGACGTCTGGGACGGTGACGGCGACGCCGACGAGATCTGGCGCCGCTACTTCGAGGCGCTGGCCGATTGCGCCCGCTCCGGCCTCTACGACATCCTCGCCCACCCGGACCTGGTCAAGGTCTGGGGCCGCGCCCGGCCGCTGCCCGACCGCGACCTGCGCGGCTTCTACGAGCCCGCGATCGAGGCGATCGTCGATTCGGGGATCGCGGTCGAGATCTCGACCGCCGGCCTGCGCAAGCCGGTCGGCGAGCTCTACCCCTCGCGCGAGTTCGCCGAGATGTGCGTCGAGGCGGGCGCCGTCTTCGCGCTCTCCTCCGATGCCCACCTGCCCGAGCAGGTCGGGTTCGAATACGACCGCGCGGTCGAGTTCCTCGACCAGGTGGGTATCTCCGAGATATGCGTCTTCGAGCAGCGCCAACGGAGCCTCGCTCCCCTGGGCAGCCGCGTCCCTTGACCATGGTCGGGATCGGCTACGACAGCCACCGTTTCGCGCCTGGCCGGCGATTGGTCCTCGGCGGCGTCGAGATCGAGCACGACCAGGGTCTCACCGGCCACTCCGATGCCGATGTCCTCACCCACGCGGTGATCGACGCCCTGCTCGGCGCCTGCGGCGGCGGCGACATCGGCTCGATGTTCCCCGACGACGATCCAGCCTGGAAGGACGCCGACTCGATCGACCTGCTGCGCACCGTGGTGGGGACGATGGCTGGGCCGATCATCAACATCGACGCCACCCTGATCTGCGAGCAGCCGCGCCTTGCCCCCTACAAGGCGGAGATGGAGCGGACAATCGCCGAGGCGACCTCGGCCCGGGTCAGCGTCAAGGCGACGACCAACGAGGGCATGGGTTTCGTCGGCCGCGGCGAGGGGATTGCCTGCATCGCCGTGGCGAGCGTCGAGAGCGAATAATCTTCCCGCGAGATGGCTAACTCCAAGCTGAGCGCGGCCGGTATCCGCGCGTCGATCTCGGACTCGATCTTCGAGGTCAAGGTTCTGCACGAGGCGGGGATCGTCGCCCCGATGCGACCCGACAAGGCGGTGAAGATCGGCGGCACCTTCCTGCGCTGGGGAGCCTCGCCGGCGACCGGCGTCACCACCGCCGCGATCCACCACCCGCACGAGCTGGCGATCGTCGACGAACGCGGTGCCCTCAGCTGGGAGCGGCTGCACCGTCGCTCCAACGCGCTCGCGGACTCCTTCGCGGCGATGGGGATCGGCCCCGGCGACGGGGTCGGGATCATGTGCCGCAACCACCGTGGCTTCATCGAGGCGACCCTCGCCGCCGCCAAGCTCGGCGCCAGCGCGCTCTATCTGAACACGATGTTTGCCGGGCCGCAGCTGGTCGAGGTGACCCGCCGCGAGGGCCCGAAGGCGCTGGTCTACGACGAGGAGTTCGGCGAGCTGCTCGCCGAGGTCGACGACTCGGTCACCCGCATCGTCGCCTGGTGCGACGGCGAGGTCGACGCGCCGACCCTCGACGAGCTGATCGAAGCCGGCGACGAGTCCGACCACAAGCCGCCGCCGGACAAGCCCAAATTCGTGATCCTCACCTCCGGCACGACCGGCACCCCGAAGGGCGCCCAGCGCTCCAGCCCCGACGGGCTGATGGCGATCGCCTCGCTGATCGACAAGATCCCCTTCCGGCGCGGGATGACGATGATGATCGCGGCGCCGCTCTTCCACTCCTGGGGCTTCTTCCACTTCGTGATGAGCCTGCCGACCGCCTCGACGATGATCCTGCGCCGGCGCTTCGACCCGGAGGGCACCCTGGAAGCGGCCGAACAGAGCCGCGCCGACGTGCTCGCCGCGGTGCCGGTGATGATCCAGCGGATCCTCTCGCTGCCCGAGGAGGTGCTCGCCAAGTACAGCCTGCCGGAGCTGAAGATCACCTCGCTCTCGGGCTCGGCGCTGCCGGGCGAGCTGGCGATCGCCTGGATGGACCACTTCGGCGACAACGTCTACAACCTCTACGGCTCGACCGAGGTCGCCTACGCGACCGTCGCCACTCCGGAGGACCTGCGAGCCGCCCCCGGCACCGCCGGCAAGCCGCCGCGCGGGACCACGATCCGCCTTTTCGACGAGGCCGGCAAGGAGGTGCCGCAGGGCGGGGTCGGCCGGATCTTCGTCGGCAACGAGATGGCCTTCGAGGGCTACACCGGCGGCGGCGGCAAGGAGATCATCGACGGCCTCTACTCCAGCGGCGACGTCGGCCACTTCGACTCCGCCGGGCGGCTGTTCATCGACGGCCGCGACGACGAGATGATCGTCTCCGGCGGCGAGAACGTCTTCCCGCGTGAGGTCGAGGACCTGCTCGCCGACCACGACGCGGTGGTCGAGGTGGCGGTGATCGGTGTCGACGACGCGGAGTTCGGCCAGCGGCTGAAGGCGTTTGTGGTCACCCGCGAGGAAGTCGAGGTCTCGGCCCAGGACCTGACCGCGCACGTCAAGGCGAACCTCGCCTCCTACAAGAGCCCGCGCGAAATCGAGTTCCTCGACGAGCTGCCGCGCAACGCCACCGGCAAGGTCCTGAAGAAGGATCTGCGCGCCCGCGAGTCGCAAGAGTCGGCTTAGGGCGCCGGGAGCGGGGTCCGGCGGCCGAACAGCGGGGAGGGGCCGGCGGACCCCGCTCCCGGCGCCTGCTCCGGCCTCTCGCAATTTCCGGGCTTTAGCGAATAGCCGAGAGGGAGGCTTCCGGCGTGGGTAGTAGTTTCCGCGGGAATGAGCGAGCCGGCCAGGCACCTGCAGCAGGTTGGGGAGGCGACGCGCGCGATGCGCGGCGTCGCCGACCAGGCGCTGGAGTGGGTCAAGGTCTCAGAGCAGCGGGTCGCGGCGGCCGAAGAGCGCGCTGACGCGGTCAAGGACAAGGTCAAAGAGGCCGCGATGCTGACGATGCGCAAGGTCAGCGCCGAGGCGCGCGAGCGGATCGCCGCCGAGCGCAAGGCCAGGTCCGAGGCCGAGGGTCGCGCCAAGGCCGCCGAGGCGGCACGCGATCGGGCCGAGACCGGCTTCGAGGAGCTGCAGCAGCGCTCGCAGAAGGAGCGCGAAGAGATCGTCGCTCAGACCACGAAGGCGCGCGAGATCGCCGAGCGCGAGGCGAGCGAGGCGAAAGCCGCCGCCGAGAGCGCGATCGCGAAGGCGCAGACCGTCGCCGACGCCGCTGTCGAGGAGGCGCAGAAGTCGGCCGAAATGGACTTCAAGGTGAAGCTCGAGGAGGCGCGGCAGCAAATCCAGGCCGAGGCCGACAAACGAATCGCCGCCGCCGAGCAGCGGGCCGCGGAAGCGGAGGCCGCGTCCGCCGAGTCGCACGAGGCCGCCGTCCGGCTCGAGACCGAGATCGAGCGCCGGGTGATGGAGGGGACCGAGGAGGTCCGCCGCGAAGCCGAGGACAGCGTCCGCCAGCTGCTCGAGAAAGTCGAGCGCGAGGCCGAGGAGGCCGCCCGCGCCCGCGCCGAGGAGCAGGTGCGCCAAGAGTCCGACCGGATCCGGGTCCAGGCGCAGAAGCGCGAGGAGCGGGTCCGCGAAGCGACCGAGGACGAGATCAAGGCCAGCGTCAGCAAGGCGCGGCGCGAGGCTCAGGCGAAAGCCGAGGAGGTCGCGCCGAGCTGGCTGCGGGGCAGCGAGTCCAAAGCCTCGACGGCGGGCTACCGGACTTTTTGATCTAACCTCCCGGCGCAATGCGGGAGGTGAGGATCAAAGACACCCTGACGGGCGAGCTGCGGAGTCTCGACTCCGAGCAGGTCGGCATTTACGCCTGCGGACCGACCGTTTACAGCCGCATCCACATCGGCAACGCCAGGCCCTTCGTCGTCTTCTCGCTCTTCGCTCGCTTTCTTCGCTCCGAGGGGTACGACCCGAAGCTGGTCGTCAACGTCACCGACATCAACGACAAGATCTATGTCGCTGCCAAGGACGCCGGGAAGGGGTCGGATGAGTTCGCGGCCGAGATGACCGCCGCCTACTTCGCCGACACCGACCGGCTTGGGGTCGGCCGGCCCGATTCCGAGCCTCTGGCCAGCGAGACCGTCGACGGGATCGTCGCGCTGATCGCCGAGCTGGTCGAGGGCGAGCACGCCTACGAGTCCGGCGGCGACGTCTATTTCCGGGTGCGGAGCTTCGACCAGTACGGCAAGCTCTCCAACCGCCGCCCCGAGGACATGGACCAGGGCGAGGACGCCGGCTCGGCTTCGCTGAAGCAGGACCGGCTCGACTTCGCCCTCTGGAAGGCGCACAAGCCCGATGAGGACACCAGCTGGGACTCCCCCTGGGGACCGGGGCGTCCCGCCTGGCACATCGAGTGCTCGGTGATGGCCGAGCAGGAGCTGGGGGCCAGCTTCGCGATCCACGGCGGCGGCTCCGACCTCGTCTTCCCCCACCACGAGAACGAGATCGCCCAGTCGGAGGCGGCCGGCCGTCCCTTCGCCCGGGCCTGGATGCACAACGGGATGATCGAGACCGACGCGGCGAAGATGTCGAAATCGGACGGCAACATCTTCCAGCTGGCACAGGCGCTCGACACCTATGGGCGCGAGGCCGTCGTCGCCTACCTGATCTCCGGGCACTACCGGCAGCCCTTGGCTTTCGGACCGGAGCAGATGGAGGAAGCGGTAGCCAGGGTCGAGCGGCTGAGGAACTTCTTCCGTGAGAACCCCGTCACCGCGGTTGGCCGGGCTCCAGAGGCGTTCAAAGCGGCTCTGGCAGACGATTTCAACACCCCCAGGGCGCTCGCCGTCATGTTCGACCTCGTAGGGGCGGCAAATCGTGGCGAAGTCGAGGCGAGCTCCGCTGCTGGAGAAGTGGCCGCGATGCTCGAGATCGTCGGCCTCAGCTCCCTTGCTCAGCCAGGTGAGGGTGCTGAGGCCGACGATCGGACGGTGAAGCTGATGGAAGAACGCGAGGAGGCGCGGACCACGAAGGACTTTGCTCGCGCCGACGCGTTGCGCGACGAGCTTGCCGAGCTGGGCTGGGAAGTGCGGGATTCTGCCGAGGGGCCGAGCCTCGTGCCCAAATCCTGATGGCCAACCAGTTCATCTATGGCCGCAACCCGGTCGCCGAGGCGGAGCGGGGGAGACGGCGGGTTCACCGCGTCTGGCGGGCGCCGGAGACCTCGGCCGAGGAGCTGGAACGGCTCTGTGGCTCGCCTGACCACCAGGGAGTGGTCGCGGAGGTCGATCCCTATCCCTACGGCGACCCGACGGGGCTGCTGCGCAAGGAGGGGGCGCTACTGGTGGCGCTCGACCAGGTGCAGGACCCTCGCAACCTCGGCGCCGTCTGCCGCTCGGCCGAGTTCGCCGGCGCTGCTGGCGTGGTCATCCCCGAGCGTCGCTCGGCGGCCGTTACCCCGGTCGTTTGCAAGGCCTCGGCCGGCGCGGTAGAGCACCTCGAAGTCGCCCACGTCCGCAATCTCGCCGACTGGCTGGCGGAAGCCAAGGAGGCCGGCTTCTGGATCTGGGGAGCCGACGCCGAGGCCAAGCAGGCCCCCTGGAAGACCGACCTGACCGGCCCCACCGTGATCGTCCTGGGAGGAGAGGGCAAGGGCCTCCGCCCAAGAGTCGCCGCAGCATGCGACGGCCTGATCGCGTTGCCCCAGCGGGGCAAAGTGGAGTCGCTGAACGTCTCGGCGGCCGCCACCGCACTGCTTTTCGAGGCTCTCCGTCAACGCGATTGAGCCTCCTTCATTTGCAACCCGATTTGCAATTCCCGCAATTTGGGGTTGACAGAACTCCGCATACACGTAAACTAGCGGCGCAATAAGGGTGAACCTCAGCTTGAGGCTCACCCGTCGAATAGGGCGCCTCGGGGGAGGTAAGTGGCGCCACGACCCTTCAGCAAGGAGAAGGATCTGTGGCACTATCGTCGCCTACGCAGGAAATACCGGTGCCGGTGGCTCAGGCAGCCGGTCGCACCCCCAACCCTAACCCTCAAGTTGAACTTGATGATCATTACCTGGTCGCCCTCGCCAAGGAGGGACGGACCGACGCCTACGACACGATTGTCAAGCGCTACCGCGGTTTCGTCCGTCTCAAGGCCTCGTCCTACTTCCTCCTCGGCGGCGAGTCGGACGATCTGATCCAGGAGGGCCTGCTCGGCCTCTACAAGGCGATCCGCGACTACCGGACCGACCGCGAGTCGAGCTTCCGCAACTTCGCCGAGCTCTGCATCACCCGCCAGATCATCACCGCGGTGAAGACCGCGACCCGGAACAAGCACACGCCCCTCAACCAGTACGTCTCCTTCAGCCAGACGCCGGCCGCGGCGGGCGACTCGGAAACCACCCTGGACGAGATCCTGCCCGGGCCGAGCGTCCACGATCCGGTCAACCAGGTGATCGCGACCGAAGAGCTGGAGAGCCTCGTCTCCTGCCTCTCGGGAGTCTCAGGTGTGCTCTCCGACCTCGAGAGCCGGGTGCTCTCGCTCTACCTCGACGGTCACTCCTACGAGGTGATCGCCGAGCGCCTGGAGTGCGACACCAAGACGGTTGACAACGCCCTGCAGAGGGTCAAGCGCAAGGTCGGAACGCATCTCGCGTCCCGAGAGGTGGCCTCCTAAGCCACTTGCGGCAGATCTGAGAGCACGTACTCCAGTAACTCGCGCCCGTGGTCCGAGGCGACGGCGACGTCGTCGGCCTTGACTCGGACCCGGTGCAGCGACTGCATGCGGAGCACGTCGCCGTCGGTGCGCGGGTTGGGAAACACACCGGCGTAGGAAACGCCGAGGCGCTCGAGATGGTCGGCGACCAGGGCAGTCGCCGGCCTCTCCAGCGGTAGGTCGATGTAGACGGCGTCGAGGCAGTGGCGGTGGAAGAGGTGATGGCGCTCGGCGCCGATCACCATCTCGAGGTCGGCGCCGGGCACGTGGACGGTGATCAAGGCCAGGTTGTGGTCGCTGTCGACCTCGACGTGCAGCTCGGTTCGGTCCGCCAGCTCGCACTCGGCAGGCGGGTCGGCGAGCGTCCCGCGCAGCTGGCAGAGCTCGAGCGTTTGGCCGACGATCTCGCGGTGGCGCTCGGGCGCGTAGACCTCGCGCTCGTGCCCGTCGTTCAGCTTCAGGTAGAGCAGCGCCGCCGACTGGCGGCCGAGGCGATCGCCCGCCGCGTCGTTGGAGACCGAAGCCGGGATCCAGCCGAGCAGGAAGCCGGTCTCGTGCGCGCCGAGCTCGATGTTGGCCTTCTGGCTGTAGGGGTGGGCGGCCGTTGCCTCGCTGTACATGCCGGCCAATCCGCGGCCCTGAGCCCAGTCCATCAGGTAGCGCTTGGTGCGGGTGAAGAGGTGGTGGCCGCGAGCTGCCGGCAGCGTCACCGCCTGCCCCGAGTGGCCGACCGCGTCGCCGGCCGCGCCGAGGCTCATCCCGATGTGACAAAGAAGGTCACCTGCAGGGGCTTCTGCGATGCAGGAGACGTAGGTACCGGCCTCGATTCGACTCCCCACCTCGGCCGGGTCGTAGACCCACCGCACGTCATAAGTCTGACCATAAGCAGCCTCGATCGCGCTCGTCAGCACGGTACCCTCATCAGGCCCCAAGAATCTGAACGTCACGTCCATTTCGGACATCATTGCCACCCCTGCCCGCCTAGCTCAACCTGGGAGAGCGCCTCATTTGTAATGAGGAGGTTGCCGGTTCGATTCCGGCGGCGGGCTTTTTCGACTCCCTGAAGTGGACAAACACAGAGGTTCCTCTCTCCCTCCCGCAACTTTTTTCCACCTTCTCGTTTAGCGCATCGGTGTCCAACACCGAAGTGCAATCAACCAGAAGGGAACAAACCATGCGGCAACAGCAGGGGAGAGTTGTTCGACGTAGCGGAAGGAGCGGGACGCGCCGGCTGGCGATCGTGGTGGCGTGCGTGGCAAGTGCTTGCGCGCTGATGGCGGCCTCAGCGCAGGCGGCGGTGATCAGCATCGGCAGCGTGCTGCCGAAAGAACCCACGCCGACCAAATTCGAACGGGTCCAGACCCTTTTCAACACCAATCTGCCTCAGGCGGGGGCGAACCTGGTCTCGCCGGTCGACGGTGCGGTAGTCCGCTGGCGGATCCAGGGCGCGAGCGGCGGTCCCTTCTACCTCCGGGTCCTGCACCCGAACGGCAAAGGCGCTTACGAAGCCGCGGGCACCAGCCTTCCCGCCACCCCGACCGACGAAGGTCTGCAGACCTTCTCGACCAACCTGAAGATCAAGGCCGGCGACCTGGTCGGCATCGACCCGACTAGCGCTGAGGACAAAATCGGCGTTGCCGTGACCTCGGGGGCCAGCTATGCCTCGATCTTCCCGACGCCGTTCGACGGCTCGGTGGTCGCGCCGAGCGAAGCCTTCGACGGCAAAGAGATCGAGCTCAGCGCCGAAGTCCTGCCGGTGCCAGAAGTCACCGCGATTACGCCGAACTTCGGATCGGTCACCGGCGGCGCCGTGCTGACGATCAGCGGCAAGAACTTCGCCAACGCCTCAGCGGTGAAGTTCGGCTCGATCCCGGCGGCCAGTTTCACCGTCGACTCCGACACCGAGATCACGGCGACGGCGCCGCGGGTCCTGCGCCCGGGCAAGGTCGACGTGACGATCACCACCGTCGCGGGCGACAACGCCAACACGCGGTTCGACGACTTCGTCTATCGCGCCTGCGTCGTGCCGGCGATCAAGGGCAAGACCCTCGGCAAGGCGAAATCGCTGCTGCGCCGCCGCGGCTGCAAGCTCGGCCACGTGAAGAAGGTGCAGGCGCCGGCCAAAAAAGAGGGCAAAGTCCTCAAGCAGACCCCGCGCGCGGGCAAAATCCTGGCGCCGGGAGCACGCGTCCGGATCAACCTGGGCGACTAGTTAGCCCCGGGGAGAGTCGCCGCCGAGAAGCCGCGCCTTCTCGGCGGCGAACTCCTCATCGGTGAGGATGCCTTTGTCGCGCAGCTGACCGAGCCGCTCCAGGCGCTCTAGGCGGGCGTCATCCTCGCTGGTCGGCAGCGTTGCGGTTGGTGCCTCGGCGGTCGTCTCATCTGACTCCTTGCCGGGGCGGCGCACTTCCGGCAGGCGCAGCTTCGAGGCTTGCTCGCCGACTTTCTCGGTGATGTTCGCGTCCTTGACCGCGCCGACGACTTTGTCGCGGGTGCCGCCGAAGATCTCGTCGTAGGTGGTGTCGGGGAACTCCTCCTGGGTTTGCTTGCGCAGCTCGTGGATTCCGAAGGCGGCCATCCCGGCGAGGAGCAGGGTGGTGACGAAGGAGCGCAGGCCCTGGGTCGGGCCGGTGAGGAAGTAGAAGCAGACGAGGAGCCCCAGCCCGGTGTAGACATAGGCGGGGTACTCGCGCAGGGCCGGCGCGAGGATGCGGCGGACGGCACGGGCACCGTTGGTCGGCGAGGCGAGCCAGCCGGCGACCAGGAAGAGGATGCCGACGATGATCACCGTGGTGGCGATGCTGTTCATCAGCGAGGTGCCGATCGACCAGGCCGCTTCGCCCGCGGGCTTCGCGCTTTCTTCGGTGACCAGCTGGTCGATGACGATGCCGCCGGCGATCTGGCGGACGACGACGACGCCGAAGCCGGCCGCGATCAAGCCGATGCCGCTGAGCAGGACGGTGACCCAGCGTTCGTCGCGCGAAAGGTAGATCGCGAAGCCGAAGCAGACGAAGGTGAGGATCGAGAGCACCAACGCCAGGCCTTTGATCGCGACCGCGATGTCCTGCGCCGTCTTCAGCTGGTCCGACTTGAGGATCTCGACCTGGGCGGCGTCGGGTGGCAGTTTCTCGGCCAGGCTTTCGCCGATCCCCACCTCCTCGGCGAGATTGGTGAGCAGGTCGCCGAGGTTGAGTTTGACGCTGCCTTCGTCGGTTTCGACCGCTTCTTTCTTGTTTTCGAGCACGGCCAGGAGCTGTTCGTGCGCGGTCCGGTTCGCCTGCTTCCACAGTTCCTGGGCGGTCGAGGTTTCGAGCACCTTTTCGGCACCCTGGCTGGCCACCTGCCGCAGGCCGCCGGCCGCCGGGCCGGCGAGGTCCTTGGTGTCGCCGGGGAGGATTTCCTCCAGTTCTTTGCGGACGTCGACGTTTTCGTAGAGCTGGTCGACCAGGTACTTGCTCAGCGTCGAGCGGATCGTCTCGTTCTCCAGGAAGCGGCCGCTGGTGTCGACCCAGTCGTCGGTGTTGAGCGCCTGGCGCTCGGTCCAGATCGCGAAAACGCTGAGGAAGGCAAGGAAGGAACCGAGGATTACAAGCCCTCTGACCAGGCGACGGCGTCCGCGGCTCATTGCCGGATGGTATACGTGACCCATGAAGCTAGAGGGCATTCACCACATCACCGCGATCACCGAGGACGCCCAGCGCAACGTCGACTTCTACGCCGGCGTGATGGGTTTGCGGCTGGTCAAGAAAACCGTCAACCAGGACAACCCGACCGTCTATCACCTGTTCTTCGCCGACGAGGCGGGGGACGCGGGCTCCGACCTGACCTTCTTCGAGTACCCGGGCGCGGCCCCGGGGCGGGCCGGCGCGGGGATGGTTCACCGGGTCGTCTGGCGGGTCGCTTCGGCCGCGGCGCTGGACTTCTGGGCCGAGCGGCTGCGCGCCAACGGCATCGAGCCCGAGCGCGACGGCGACAGCCTCGTCTTCTCCGACCCCGAGGGGCTCGATCACGAGCTGCTCGTCGTCGACGTACCCGACCAGCCGCTGATCGCCGACCACCCCGAAGTGCCGGCCGAGGTGGCGCTGCAGGGTTTCCACGCGGTGCGTGCCTACAGCGCGGCGCCGGCGGCGAGCGACGGCCTGCTGGAGGCGCTCGAGTTCGAGCGGGTCGACGGTGGCTGGGAAGCGCGCGGCGAGCAGCGGGGCGGTCTCTACATCTACGACGACCCGCCGGCCGAGCGCGGCCTGCAGGGTGCCGGGAGCGTCCACCACGTGGCCTGGGCCTCGACCCCGGAGGAGCACATGCAGTGGCGCGACCGGGCGGCCACGGGCGGCGCCCAGCCGACGCCGGAGATCGACCGCTTCTACTTTCGCTCGATCTACTTCCGCGAGCCGAGTGGCGTCCTCTTCGAGATCGCCACCCTGGGCCCGGGCTTCACCGTCGACGAGCCGGTCGAGCACCTCGGCGAGAAGCTCTCCCTGCCGCCCGCCTTCGAGCACCTGCGCGACGAGGTCGAACCGAACCTGCGGCCGGTGGTCAACCCACGGGTCAAAGCCCAGGGTTGACTTGACCCGGGACTTCGTCTGGCGCGATGCCGGGCGGACAGTGGTCTTTCGGCGCGGCGGGGTGGCCGGGGCGGTTGGGGTTCTGCGCGAGAAGGGGATCGAAGAGTTCGAGCTGCTGAGCACCGAGCGGGCGCTGGCTGGGGCGGAAGGGCTGGCCGGAGCCGCGACTCGGGTTCACCAGGTCCCGTCCGATCAGGTCCCGGACGCCGCCGCGGCGTTGACGGGCGCACTCGCACCCCCTCTACATGCTGAGGAGGGGGTGCGAGTGCGCCCGCTCGTGGCGCTGGGCGGCGGACGGGTCGTTGATGTGGCCAAGGCGCTGGGAGCGGTGAGCGGGGCGGAGGTGGTGGCGATCCCAACGACGCTGTCGGGAGCGCCGATGACCGCGATCCATCGGTTGCCGGCCGGTGCCGAGGGACGGGCGAAAGGGTTGGTGCGGCCGTCGCTGGTGATTGCCGACCCGGAGGCGATGACCGGGCAGGAGGAGCGGGAGATGCGGGCGAGCGCGATGAACGCGCTGGCGCACGGGGCCGACACGCTCTACCAGCCGCTTTCGAACCCGGTCTCGGAGATGGCGGCGCTGCGGGGGGCGGAGCTGATTGCGGGTGCGTTGGACGAAGAGCGGGAGGCGCGCGACCGCACCGCGCTGGCCTGGGGCGCATTGCTCTGCGGCTACGCGATCGACTCGGCCGGCTTCGCCCTGCACCACCTCATCTGTCAGACCTTGGTCCGAGTCTGCGGGACGCCACACGCCGAGACCAACGCCGCGATCCTGCCGCACTCCGTGGCGTTTCTGGTGGAGCGAGCACCGGAGCCTTACGAGCGGTTGGCGGAGGCCCTGGGAACCGAGCGCGTCGGACTTCAGGCTCGAATCGAAGAGCTTGGCCGCCCGCGTCCGCTCGGCGGCGACCAGTCCAACCTGGACGAAGCGCTCGAAGCGATGCTCCAGCGCCCGGAGTTGCAGCGCGTCCCCGGCCCTCCCGTCACCCGCGAGGACCTGGCGAAGCTAGTTCGCAGGGCCTGGTAGCCGCGAGTCCGCGAAAACCCTGCCTCTGTACGGGTTTTTGCGGACTCGGTGAAGCATTTTGTAACCGGACTCGTACGCCTGTGTAGCGCTTTCTGCGTGACCCCCGAGAGACTGGCCTCCTACCACGCCTACACGCGCAAGCACAGCGTCAACTGGCCGCTGTACCACCTTGCGCGGCTCTTTCTGCTGCCGTTTTTCCTCGTCTACTTCCGGCTCGACCGGCGGGGGCGGGAGTACGGGCGGGTCAAGGGCGGGGTGATCGTCGCCGCCAACCACCGCAGCTTCCTCGACCCCTTTGCGATCGGCGGCTGCCTGCCCTGGCGGCGGCCGATGAACTACATGGCCAAGGTCGAGCTCTTCGAGCGCCGCTGGCAGGGCTGGATCCTCTCCCGGCTCGGTGCCTTCCCGGTCCGCCGCGGCGAGTCGGACGAGGACACGATGCTGACCGCGCGGATGGTGGCCGAACGCGGCGGCGCCGTCTGCATCTTCCCCGAGGGCACCCGCATCCGCCGCGGCACCCTCGCCAACCCCAAGCGCGGGGTCGGCCGGCTGGCGCTGCAGACCGGGGCGGTGGTGATCCCGACCGCCGTGCTCGGCACCGAACACGTTCGCCGCGGATGGCGCATCCGGCCGCGCAAGGTCAAGGTCCGGCTCGGGCCGCCGATGACCTTCCCCCGCGCCGAGGAGCCCTCGCCGGCCCTGGCGGAAACGGTGACCGGACGTATCTGGCCCAACGTGCTGCTGCAGTGGGAAGACCTTGGCGGGCTGCCGCCGATGCGCCGCGCCGCGGTGATCGGCGCCGGCAGCTGGGGAACGGCGGTCGCCGTCCTCCTCGCCCGCGGCGGCCTCGACGTCCAGCTCGGCGCCCGCACGCCTGAGCGGGTCGAAGAGCTGATCGACGACGGCGAGAACCGGCGTTACCTGCCCGGCGTCCCCCTTCCGGAGTCGATCGACGTCCGGCCCGCCTCGGCGATCGAGCTCGCCGGCCTCGACCTGATCTGCCTGGCGATCCCCTCGGCCCAGCTGCCGCAGGCGGTTGGGGCGATCGCCGATCGGGTCAGCTCCCGCAGCGCCGTCCTGATGCTGACCAAGGGACTGATCGCGCCGCAGGGGCAGCTGCCCTCCGACTACGTCAGCGAACGGGTGCGAGCGCGCGGGATCGCCTGCCTCGGCGGGCCGGCGCACGCCCGTGAGGCGGTCTCCGGCTCGGCCGCCCTGGTGCTCGGCTCCGCCGACGAGGAGCTGCGGGTCCAGGTCGGCGAGGTCTTCGACCGCGCCGGGCTGGTCTGCGAGCGCTCCCGCGACGTCACCGGGGTCGAGATGGCCGGCGCCGCCAAGAACGCCGCCGCCCTCGCCGCCGCCGCGGCCGAGCCGCACGGCCTCAACGCCGCCGGGATCGCGGTCGCCGCGATCTGGCGCGAGTGCATCGAGCACGCCGTCTCGCGCGGGGCCGAGCAGGAGACCTTCGCCGGGCTCGCCGGGGTCGGCGACCTGACCGCGACGATCATGGCTCCCTCCGGCCGCAACCGCCGCGCCGGCGAGCTGCTCGGCACCGGCACCCCGGCCGCCGAGATCCCCGGCAAGATCGGCCAGGCCTCCGAGGGCCTCGACACCGTTCCCCTGCTGGCCGACACCGTCGCCGCCTCCGGGATCGAGGCCGTCGCGCTGGCCGGCCTCGCCGCCCTGATCCGCGGCGAGCTCGACGCCGAGGGGTGGATGGCCAACCTGCGCCAGGTCGAGCGCGAGAGGCAGGCCGCCTAAATGCGCGGCGGGGCCGCAGGCGCCGGGGTACGCTTCAGCGGTGAGCGGCCCCGAGGAGAACGTCGAGCCGGCCCAGCTGGCTCCGGCGGCCAAGGCGGACCTCGACCGCGCCTTCGAGGACTTCTACCGCTCGCACCTTCGCGACGTCTATTCCTACGCCTACTACCGGGTGGGGAACCACCACGACGCCGAGGACCTGACCGAGCAGGCGTTTCTCCAGGCCTACCGGCACTTCGATCGCGCCCGGCGCGAGTCCGACGGCCGGCCGCTGCGGCCGTGGGTGATCCGCATCGCCCACAACCTCGCTTCGAACTACTACCGCGACCGCTCGCGACGGCCGCAGACGCCGCTGGAAAACGCCGACCCGATCGCCGCCCGTCACGACACCGAGAAGATCGCCGAGGGCAGGGAGGAGCTGCGGCAGGTGATGGAGCACCTCCAGCACCTGCCGGACGACCGCCGCGAGGCGCTGATCATGCGCTTCGCCCTCGGCATGGACAACCGCGAGATCGCGCGGGCCATGGGGCGCTCCGACGGGGCGACCAAGGTGCTGATCCACCGCGCGATCAAACAGCTGCAGGAGGAGATGGAAGATGAGCGAGCCGCGTGAGACCCTGAGCGGGTCGACCTGGGACGTGGAGGCGCTGCTGAGCGACGCGCTGCGTCCGATCGATCCCCCGGAGCGCCTCTCGGGCCGGCTCGAGGAGACGTTGTCGGCGGTCACCCAGGCCGCCGCTGAGGAGCTCTCCGACTGGGCCGAGGAGCTCAGCGAGGAAGAGCTGCGGGCCCTGCGCGACCCGCGCAACTGGGTGCGGCCGGTGGTCGCGGTCGGGGCCGGCGGGGTGGCGACCGGCGCGCTGGTGCTGCTGGAGCTGCGCCGCCGCGGGCGCGGCAAGAGCGAGAGCGGACTACGCGCGCTGACGAACGGGCTTCGCTCGCGGCTTTAGGCGTGGCGTCCCGAGCGCCGCGACGAGCCCGAGCACGCCGACGGTCACGAACAGCCAGCCGCGGCCCCAGCCGACGATCGCCAGTGCCGTGTAGAGCAGGCCGACCGCCAGCGCGTAGGTGCGCGAGGAGACACCGGCGACCAGCACTCCAAGGCTGCCGGTGGCGAGGAAGAAGAGGTTGAGCCAGCCGTTCACCTGCAGGCCGGCAAACGCCTCCTCGTAGCTGTCGAGCGCGCCGAACGAGGCGTTGTAGAAGAAGCCGAGGATGCCGAGGACGACGAGCAGAGCGCCGACCACGGTGGCGTAGAGACGGGCGGGGCTGGGGGCCTCCATCGGCGGCGATTGTAGGCTGCGGGACCCGATGGCCGAGCACTGTTACCGCCACCCCGACCGCGAGACGCGCGTTTCCTGCTCTTCCTGCGGCCGCCCGATCTGCCCCGACTGCATGACCCCGACCCCGGTCGGGATGCGCTGCCCGGAGTGCGCCAGCCAGAAGACCCGGGTGGTGCGCAACCCGACCGGCACCCCCGGCGGCAGCGCCACCCCGGCCACCTACGCGCTGATCGCGATCAACGTCGTCGTCTTCCTGATCGAGCTCGCCAACGGCGCCGGTGGCCTTTCGGCCGGCCCCGCCAGCAGCTTCTTCCGCGACTTCGCCCTCTTCGGACCGTCGGTCGCAGAAGGCGAGTGGTACCGCCTCGTCACCAGCGGCTTCCTCCACGTCAGCATCATCCACATCGGCTTCAACATGTTCCTGCTGCTGGTCCTCGGCCGGTTGCTGGAGCCCGCGCTCGGCACGCCGCGCTTCCTCGTCCTCTACTTCGCCTCGCTGCTGGCCGGCTCGTTCGGCGCCCTCGTGGTCGAGCCGAACGCGCTGACGGTCGGCGCCTCCGGCGCGGTCTTCGGCCTCGCCGGCGCGGTCTTCATCATCGCCCGGGGGCGGGGAATGGACGCTCTCGCCGGGGAGATCGGCTTCCTCATCGTCTTCAACCTGGTCTGGAGCTTCGTCGGCTCGAACATCAGCGTCGGCGGCCACATCGGCGGCCTGGTCGGCGGCGTCGTCTGCGCCCTCGCGATCGTCGCCGGCGAGAAAGGGATGCTGGGCCGCAACCACCGGGCCGTCGAGATCGTGGCGATGGTCGCCGTCGGCGTCGCCGCCTTCTTCGGCGCCCTCGCCGTCGCTTAGCTAGCCGCGCTCGTCGGAGAGCGGCCGCCTGTCGCCCGAGGGCGGCCGCGTCACCGGCGCCCGCAGCGCGGCGAAGCCGACGTTGCCCGGCGGGTCGACCAGGTCGGGGTGGAGGACGTGGCCGAGCAGCTCGACCCCGTCGACCAGCCGCGGCCCCGGCTCGGCGAAGACGGTGCCGTCGATCGCGTAGAGCCGGGTCGCCCCCAGCGCCGCGATCTGCTCCCAGTGCTCCATCGCCTGCGCCTGGGCGCTCTCGGCCTCGAACTCGGGCATCACCAGGACGACGTCAGCGCTGAGGCTGGTCAGCTCCCCCCAGCCGACCGACGGCGGGTTCAGACCCGGATCGCCGGCCACGTCTTCACCGCCCGCGATCGAGATCATCTCCGGGATCCAGAAGCCGCCGACCCGCACCGGGTCGAGGCGCTGCAGGGCGATCACCCGCGGCGATCCGGTGCCGGAAACCGCCGCCTGCACGGTTGCCAAGCGCCCCTCGAGCTCGCCGCGCATCTCGTGGGCGTGGTTCTCCATGCCCGTCGCCTCGCCCAGCCGCACGATCTCTTCGAGCATCTCGCTGAGCGTTGCGACTCTCATCGTTCGCTCAATATCTCAAGTTGCAGGGGTCGCGCATCGACTCGCCGCCGCAGCGGGTAGCTATATTCACGGTGCCGAATGGCCGAAGACGTCCCAGCCCGAAGTACCGGGTCACATAGCTGATGAGTGTCCTGCTGCTCGTCTTTTTGCTGCTGTTGATCGCGGTCAACGGCTTTTTTGTCGCGGCCGAGTTCGCGATCGTCCGCTCGCGCCGCTCGCGGTTGGAGCAGTTGCGGGAAGAGGGCGACCGTCGCGCCACTCAGGCTCTCAACCAGGTCGACCACGTCGATCAGTACGTCGCCACCTCGCAGGTGGGGATCACCCTCGCTTCGCTTGGCATCGGCTTCCTCGGCGAGCCGGCTTTGGCCGCGCTCCTGGAGCCGCTCCTCGGCGGGTTCTTCTCGCACGGGGTGGCGGTCGGGGTCTCGATCGCGATCGCCTTCACCATCGTCACCTTCCTCCACGTCATCCTCGGCGAGCAGGCGCCGAAGATGCTGGCAATCGGCAAGGCCGAGCCGGTGCTGCTCTGGATCGCCGGGCCGATGGCCTTCTTCCGCAAGATCCTGCACCCGTTGATCGTCGCCACCAACGTCCCCGCCAACTTCCTCGTCCACCGGGTGCTGCGGGTCCAGGCCGAAGATGGCGAGGAGACCTCCCCCGAGGAACTGCGCCTGCTGATCTCGCGCGGCGCCCAGCGCGGCCGGCTCGACCCCGGCGAGGCCGGCATGCTCGGCGGCGTCTTCCATCTGCACGAGCAGGAGGCGCGCGAGGTGATGACGCCGATCCCGGCGGTGATCACCGTCGACGCTTCCGACACCGTCGAGGCGGCGCTGCGGCGCTGCGTCACCTCCGGGCACACGCGGCTGGTGGTGATCGAAGACGACAACCCCGACCGGGTCAAGGGCGTCGTCCACAACAACAGCCTGGCCCGGCTCTACATGAGCGAGGGTCCGGAGGCTTCGCTGGAGACCGTCATCCGCGACGCCCTGATCGTGCCCGAGACTCGCCCGCTCGACGATCTTCTCCACGACCTGCAGGTGCAGCGCACCTCGCTCTCGGTCGTCGTTGACGAGTACGGCCGCACGGTCGGGATCGTCACCGTCGAGGACATCCTCGAGGAGGTGGTGGGGGAGATCGAGGACGAGACCGACCCCCGCGCCGCCGCCGTCCGCCGGCTCGCCAACGGCGACTGGTTCGTCCGTGGCCACGTCTCGCTGGGTGATCTGGAGGATGCCGGCATCCAGCTGCCGATCGATTCGGACACCTACAACTCGGTTGGCGGCTACGTCTTCGGCGAGCTCGGCCGGCTGCCGAAGCGGGGCGACTCGATCCAGGCCAACGGCTACACGATCCGGGTCGAGGCGGTACGCGAGAACCGGATCGAGGCGGTGCGGATCAGCGGCGGCAGCGGCGATTCCGTCCGCTCGGCCGCCTAGCTTCATCGGGCAACCCGCGCCCCGCTCGAATCTTGGAGGTACCGCATGTGGGTTGTACGCCTGACCGACAAGCAGCTCGAGGTCCTGAGGGCGTTGCTGCGCGCCGAGGAACACCTCGGGCCCGCGCTCAAAGGCTCGATCGAGGCCCTCGACCTCGCCCGCTGGGACGACCTACCGGAGGCCGAGCTCCCCTGGGGAGAGGTAGAGACCGTCGCCCGCCGTCAGGGGATCAGCGAGGCCGACGTGATCTGGGACCTCAGCGCCAAGCGCAAAGCGGCTTAGGGCTGGTGGTGGAGGAGGGACGGGTGCCCCTCTCCCAGAGACCGTCGCGCAGCTGATCGTCCTGCTGGGCGCCGTTGTGGTCTCAGGAGCCTCTGTGAGAGGGGCACCCGTCCCTCCAGCAACAGCTTCTAGTTGACGGCTCAGGGTTCGGCGTCTGCAGAGAACTGTGGGAGAGAGGGCGTCGGTGGGGGTGTTCCGGGCACTCAGCATGGAGCCGGGCCGCAAACTCCTGAGGCGTCAGCAGTCAGACGCTTTTCCCGGCGGAGGTGCGCCCGGGACACTCCCACCGACGCCCTCCAACCGCCGCGGCCTTCAGTCGTACGAGTAGAAGCCTGCGCCGCTCTTGCGGCCCAGTTTTCCTTCGCCGACCATCTCGACCATCAGGCCTGGGGGCTGGCTGGCGGCCTCGTTGTTCTCGGCGTAGAGGGCGTCGCCGATGGCCTTGGAGACGTCGAGTCCGACGAAGTCGAGCAGGGCGAGGGGACCCATCGGGTGGCCGGCGCCGAGCTTCATGCAGGTGTCGACCTCGCCGGCCTCCATCCCGGTCCGCTCGATCAGCCGGACGGCTTCGAAGAGGAAGGGGAAGAGCAGGCGGTTGACGACGAAGCCGGCCTGGTCGGGGACCTCAACCGCGGTCTTGCCGAGCGCCGCGCACCAGGCCAGCGCCTTCTCGCGGGAGTCGGCGGCGCCGTCGGGGAAGCAGACCTCGATCAGCTTCATCCGCGGCACCGGGTTGAAGACGTGCAGGGCGAAGAGCTTGTCGACTCCGGCCGCCGCGGCGATCGCGCCGATACTGAGCGACGAGGTGGTGGTGGCGAGGTCGGCGTTCGGGCAGGCGGCGGCGACGGTCTTGATCAGCTCGCCCTTCGGCGCCACCTCCTCGACGATCGCCTCGACGACGACGTCGCAGTCGGCGAGGTCGTTCGGGTCGGTGGTAACCCGCAGCCGCGAGGGCTCGGCGCCCTCGATCTTGGCGCAGGCGGCGACCACTTTCTCCTCGGCGCGCCAGGCGGAAGCCTCGCTGCGAGCCAGCAGAATCGTGTCGGCGGTGGTGGTTGAGACCGCGGCAAGGCCGGTGGCGATTGCCCCGCTGCCCGCGATCCCCGGACTCGAGTAACCCTGGTTAGCGCTCATTGGCCGGGGTTCCTATCACGCCGCCGTTGCCCGGTGACGTGCGCCCGCGCGTCGCTCCCAGCCCTGGCTGACTGACCAGTCAATCAGCTACCCTCAATACAGAGGCCGCGCGGTGCGCGCCCGAGATCTTTCTCAGGAACGGAGGCTGGCGATGGACAACGGCAAGGGCAAGTTCGGCGGACAGGAAGTGGTCATCGTCGAGGCGGCACGGACCCCGATCGGTCGCGGCCACCCGGAGAAGGGCTACTACAAGGACCTGCATCCCTCCAACCTCCTCGCCCGCACCTACGCGGAGCTGATCCAGCGGGCCGGGATCGACCCCAACGAGGTCGGCGACGTGATTGCCGGCTGCGTCCAGCAGTTCGGCGAGCAGGGCCTCAACATCGGCCGCAACGCCTGGCTCGAGGCCGGCTTGCCGCAGGAGGTCCCCGGGACCACCGTCGACCGCCAGTGCGGCTCCGCTCAGCAGGCGGTCAACTTCGCCGCGGCGCTGGTTGCTTCCGGCGTCCACGACGTCGCGATCGGCGGCGGGGTCGAGCACATGGGCCACATCTCCTTCGCCGACTCCTACAAAGTGATGGAGGAGCACGGGCTGGCCTTCTCGCCCGAGCTGATGGAGAAGTACAACCTGATCCCGCAGGGCCTCTCGGCGGAGATGATCGCCGACAAATGGGAGATCCCCCGCTCCGAGCTCGACGAGATCGGCGCCCGCTCCCAGCAGCTTGCCAAACAGGCGACCGACGAGGGCCGCTTCGAGCGGGAGATCATCCCGATGCAGGTCAACGGCGACACCTACGTCACCGACCAGGGCCTGCGCGAGACGACGATCGAGAGCCTCTCGCAGCTGAAGCCGGCCTTCAAGGAGGACGGCAAGATCACCGCCGGCAACTCCTCGCAGGTCTCCGACGGCGCCGCCGCGGTGCTGCTGATGAGCCGCGAAAAGGCCGACGCGCTGGGGCTGAAGCCGCGGGCGCGGATCTTCGACCAGACCACCGTCGGCGTCGATCCGGTGATCATGCTCACCGGTCCGATCCCGGCGACGGAAAAGCTGCTCGAGCGCAACGGGATGAAGATGGACGACATCGACCTGGTCGAGATCAACGAGGCCTTCGCCTCGGTGGTCGGCGCCTGGCGGCGCGAGCTCGATCCCGACATGGACCGGGTCAACGTCAACGGCGGCGCGATCGCCCTCGGCCACCCGCTCGGCTCGACCGGCGCCCGGCTGATCACCACCCTGCTGCACGAGATGGAGCGCTCCGACAAGGAGATGGGACTGGTGACGATGTGCTGCGGCGGCGGTCTTGGTACCGGCACCTTGATCCAGCGGATCTGAGCCTTGTTCTAGCCAAATGCGCGGGCATATACTGCTCGCGCAATGCGCAGGATACTCTTAGTACTCGCGCTACTCACCACCGGAGTCCCGCTGCTGCTCGCGGGCTGCGGTGGAAGTTCCGAAGCCGAAGAGAAAACGCTGACGAAAAAGCAGTTCGTCGAGCTCACCGAAGCCTTCTGCGACAAGGAAAGCCGGGCTGAGGAACGAGACATGGAAGCGTACGCCGACAAGCACTTGCTGCTGTTCGGCGGCGGCGAGCCCTGGGAACAGGAAATCCTGAACGAGATCGTCCTCGAATACGTCGAAGACAAAATCGACTACTTCAAGTCCCTGCCCGTGCCGGAAGGCGACGGGAAGGAGATCAAGGGGATGATCGCCGCCTTCGAAGAAGGTCTCGAGAAGAGCGAAAAGGAACCGGCGGGCCTCGCCGAACCGCGACCCTTCGCCAAGAAGGAGCCACCCAGCGGTTTCTGGGACGCGAGTTACGAAACCACCAGCACCTACGGCCCCTGGCTCTGCGGTCAGCCCTGAGTTGAGCTGCGCGTCCTCGCCGACGGCTAGCGTTCTCGCGTCGTCCAACTAGCGAAGGAGAAACGTGAGCAAGCTTTTGATTGCGGCTGTCGCGGCGGCCGCTCTGGCCGCCCTAGTTGCCGGGTGCGGTGGTGGCGACGAGACCACCGATGAGACCGTGACCCTGACCAAGGCGGAGTTCATCAAGCAGGGCGATGCGATCTGCAAGGAGTCCGGCGACCAGAGCGAAAAGGAAGCCGAAGAATTTGCCGAGGAGAACGGCTTCACGCTCGAAAAAGCGAGCACCGAGCAGTTGGAAGAAGCCGTTGCGGAGGTGCTCGTGTCGACCTTGAGGCAGCAGGCCGATGAGATCTCTGCGCTGGGTGCTCCGGAGGGCGACGAGGATCAGGTCGAAGAGATCATTGCCTCGCTGGAAAGCGCGACGGACGAAATCGAAGACGAACCCAAACTCGTGTTCGAAGAAAAAGTCTTCGACAAGCCAAACGAACTGGCTCAGGACTACGGCTTCAAAGTCTGCGGCGAAGGATGAGCAAGCATCGGTAGCCGCACTCAGTGCGGCTACCGATTCGCGTTCGCAAATTTGCGAATCGTTGACTTTTCAAATGTGAACGCTTAATGCTCTCCCTAATAGTCAAACTATTCAAAGGGAGAGAGAAGTTGAAACGGCGGATCAACGCAGCGGTGCTGACGGCGCTTTTGCTTGTGGGTGCGGTGTTGGTGGCGGGATGCGGTGGCGGTGAAGACACCGCTGATGCAATCGTGAGGCTGACCAAGGCGGAATTCATCAAGCAAGGCGACGCGATCTGCAAAGAAGTCTTTAAGCGGCGCGAACAGCAGGCCAATGAATTCGGTGAGGAGAATGACGTCACGTTTGGGAGCGCCAGTGAGGAGCAACTGGAGAAGCTCGTCACCGAGGTAGTCGTCCCGTCCTTGGAACAGCAGGCCGATGAACTGTCCGCTCTCGGCACTCCCAAGGGAGACGAGAAGCAGATCGAGGAGATCATTGCCTCGCTGAAAGGCGCTGCAGGTGAAATCCGAAACAACCCCAAGCTCATCTTTAAGAGCAACCCTCTGGAGGAGCCAGACGAATTGGCCAGGGCGTACGGCTTCAAGGTCTGCGTCGAATAGGGCTTCAGAGGTCGCCTGGCCGGCCGGCCAGGCGAC
>DASTSW010000093.1:0-30949 GCA_035760445.1 Solirubrobacterales bacterium
GTCCGGGTGACCCCCTCCAGACACATCTCGCTATGGCTCGATGTTGAGGGTCTGGAGGGGGTCACCCGGACCCCTCCTGGTTGCTCCTTGCTGATTCCTAAGATGTAGAGATGCTTTCGGAGCGGCAGGAGCTGATTCTTCGCCTCGTCGTCGAAGCCCATCAAGGGTCGGGACGGCCGGTGCCCTCGAAGGACGTCGCCGAGCGGCCAGAGGTGGAGTGGGGGCCTTCGACGGTGCGGGCTGAGCTGGCGGCGCTGGAGGCGGCCGGCTATCTGACCCATCCCCACACCTCCGCCGGCCGGGTCCCGACCGACGCCGGCTATCGCCTCTACGTCGATGGGATGGTCGCCTCCGGTCGCGTCCCGGCCACCCCCGGAGTCGAGCTGGAGCTCTCGCGCTTGCGCCGCGAGGTCGACGAGGCGATGCGGGAGACGACCACCGCCCTCGCCCAGGTGACCGACCTGGTGGCGATGGCGAGCGCGCCGCAGCCGAGCCTGGCGGCGACGATCCACCGGGTCGAGGTCCTGCCCCTGCAGCCGAACAAGGTGGTGGTGATCGCGATCGCCTCGACCGGCGACGTCACCCGCCGCGTCTTCGAGTTCGACCGCCCGCTCGACCCAGGCCTGATCGAGTGGGCCTCCAGCTACCTGAACGAGTCGCTCTCGGGGCTTGGGGTGGGAGCGCGGATGATCGCCACCCGCCTCTCCGACCCCGGCCTCGGCGGCGTCGAGGCCGAATTCATCGCCACTCTCGGCTCCACCTTCACCGAGCTGGTCGCCGAGGAAGGCGATCTCTACATGGAGGGCACCTCGCGCCTGCTCTCCGCTGCCCACCGACCAGACCTGCCGCGCGCCGACGAGCTGATGACGGCGCTGGAGCGGCGCGCCGACGTGCTGCGGATGCTGCGCTCCTCGCTGGAGGAGCGCTCGGTCTTCTTCTGGATCGGTGGCGAGAACCCACAGCCGGCGCTGCGCTCGGTCAGCGTGGTCGGCGCCAACTACGGCCTCGGGCACCGCAACCTCGGCACTGTCGGCGTCGTCGGACCGCTGCGGATGGACTACGCGCTGGCGATCACCGCGGTCCGCCACGCCGCCCGCGAGCTCTCCCACTACTTCGAGACCGTCTACTCCGACTAACCGATGCCGCGCGACTACTACGAGGTTCTCGGGGTCTCCCGGGAGGCGAGCGAGACCGAGGTCAAGAAAGCCTTCCGCCGCCTGGCGCGGGAGCTGCACCCCGACGTCAACGACCACGATCCCGAGGCCGAGGAGAAATTCAAGGAGGCCGCCGCGGCCTACGAGGTCCTCTCCGACCCCGAGCGGCGGCGCACCTACGACGCCTACGGGCACGAAGGGCTGCGCTCGGGCGGCTTCGAGCCGGGAGCCGGCTTCGGCTCGATCGACGACATCTTCCAGGCGTTCTTCGGCGGGGGCGGCTTTGGCTTTGGCGGTCGCCAGGCGGCCGCGGGCGGCGACATCCTGGTCGAAGTCGAGATCGAGCTGGCCGACGTCGCCACCGGCGCCCGCCGCGAGGTCACCTACGACGCGGTCGGCAGCTGCGAGCACTGCCACGGCAACGGGGCCGAGCCGGGAACGCCGATCAGGACCTGCGAGCGCTGCGGCGGTGCCGGCGAGCTGCGGCAGGTGACCCGCACCCCGTTTGGCCAGATGGTCCGCAGCGCCCCCTGCGAGGTCTGCGGCGGCGCCGGCAAAATCCCCGAGACCCCGTGCGACACCTGCGGCGGCAGCGGCCGCACCCGGCAGAGCCGCACCAGCGCGATCGACGTGCCGGCGGGGATCGAAGACGGGCAGCGGATGCGAATCTCCGGCGCCGGCCACGCCGGCGAAGCCGGGGCGCCCGCCGGCGACCTCTATGTCGAGGTGCGGGTCAGCGAGGACGAGCGCTTCGAGCGCGACGGCAGCGACCTGATCAGCGTCGTCTCGGTTCCCGCCACCCTGGCGATGCTGGGGACGACCGTCACGGTGCCAACGCTGGAGGGCGAGGAGGAGATCGAGGTCGAGCCGGGGACCCAGCCGGGGACCGAAAAGGTCCTGCGGGGCATTGGCCTGCCGCGGCTGAACAGCCGCCGGCGCGGCAACCAGCGGGTGATCCTCGAGGTCTTCGTCCCGACCAACCTCAGCGAGGATCAGCGGGGGATCGCCGAGCGCCTCGACGAGACCCTCGAGGAGGAGAACCTGGCGCCGCAGCACGGCGATGGCCTGTTCAGCCGGGTGCGGCGGGCCTTCGGTTGAGAGACCGCCCTTGATTCGCCTCGCGGTCCGCTGTGCTCCCGAGCAGGCCGAGCTGGTCCTGGCCGAGCTGACGGTGCTGGCGCCGAACGGCGTCGAGGAGGAGCGGGGGCCGGGCTACGTCGAGTACGCGATCTACGGCGGCGAGGGGGAGCTGCCCGAGCTGGGCGATCTCGACGCGGTGATCGGCGGCGGCCGGGTCGAGGTCAACGCCACCGAGATCCCCGACGACTGGGCCGACCGCTGGCGCGACTTCCATAAACCACTCTTGGTCGCCGATCGGCTCTGGCTGCGACCGTCCTGGGAGCTGCCCCGCGATGGCGCGATCGACGTCGTCGTCGACCCCGGCCAGGCGTTCGGCACCGGTGCCCACCCGACCACCCGGCTCTGCCTCGGGTTCCTCTGCGAGCTGGCGACGAGCGGCGAGGCCGGGGGCGAGCTGGTCGACCTGGGGACGGGATCGGGGGTACTGGCGATCGCGGCGGCGAAGCTGGGCTGGTCGCCGATCCGCGGCTACGACCACGAGCCGGCGGCGCTCGAGGCGGCGGCAGCGAACGCTGAGGCCAACGACGTCTCCGTCGGCCTGGAGCGCATGAACCTGCGCGAACGGCTTCCCGACCTGGCCCCGGCCGTGGTCGCCAACATGACTGCCCCGATCCTCAAAGCTGTGGCCGGGCAGATGGAGGCGCCGCCGGCAGTCCTGGTCTGCTCCGGCCTCCTGCCGACCGAGCAGGACGAGGTCTCGGGCGCCTTCGCGGCCGTCGGCCTTGACGAGACTGAGCGCCGTCAGGACGGGGACTGGGCCGCGCTCTTGCTCCGTCGTGATTGAGAGATAGGGTTTCCGGCGATGCCACTCGCCTCGATCGTCAGCGCCGATTACAAGATCGCGCTCTTCCTGCACATCCTTGCGGTTGTGCTCGCTTTCGGCCCGACCTTCGGCTACGGGGTCTTCTTCTCGGTCGCGCCGCAGTACCCGCGCGCCGTACCGGCGATTCTCACCGGGATCCAGCGCTGTGATCGCTACCTGGTCAATCCGGGGATGATCGTTCTGCTGCTGGCCGGTATCTACCTGCTGATTGCCAGCGACGACGCCTGGGGCGGGGGCGACGCGTTCATCACCGTCGGCTTCCTCGCGATCATCATCCTCTTCGGTCTCCAGCACGCCTTCTTCCAGCCACAGACCGCCAAGGCCCTGGGGCTCGCGGAGCGGGACCTGAAAGCGGGCGAGGAGTTCAGTCCCGAGTTCGAAGAGGTCTCCCAGCGGCTGAGCAAAGTCGGCGCGCTCGCCGGCCTCATCGTCGTCGTAACGATCTTCTTCATGTCGTACAAGCCGTTCATGTGAGCGACCTTCCGGTCGCGATGTTCGACTCGGGCGTCGGCGGCCTCACGGTGCTCCACGAGTGCCTGGTCTCGCTGCCACAGGAGGACTTCCTCTACCTCGGCGACACGGCGATGTTCCCCTACGGGGACAAGGACCCGGACGAGCTGCGCGAGCGGATCCGGCGGATCGCCGGGCTGCTGCTCGACCGCGGCGCCAAGCTGCTGGTGATCGCCTGCAACACCGCGACCTCGATTGGCGTGGAGGTGACCCGCGAGGTGGCCGCCGCGCGCGGGGTGGAAGTGGTGCCGGTGGTCGAGCCGCAGGCGGAGATCGCCTCGGCGATCACCGTCAATGCCCGGGTGGGAGTGCTGGCGACCCCGAACACGGTCGAGAGCGGCGCCTACCGGCGGGCGCTGGAAGACGCCGGCCGCGGCCTCGACGTGATCGAGGTCGCCGCCCCGGATCTCGCCCCCTTCATTCAGAACGGCTCGCTCTTCGACGAGGGCACGATGACCATGGCTCGCTCCTACTGTCGGCCGCTGATCGAGGCCGAAGTCGACACCCTGATCCTCGGCTGCACCCACTACCCGCTGGTGGCGCCGATGCTGCAGCGGATCCTCGGCCGCGACGTCCGCCTCGTCAGCGGCGGTCACGCGGTCGCCGCCGCGGTCCAGCGGACGCTGGAGGGCTCCGGCCTGGCTCGCGAGCCCCGCGGAGAGGGGGCATACGACTTCCTCTGCACCGGCGACTGCGAGAGCTTCCACGCGATCGGCACCCGCTTCCTGCAGATGCCGCTCGGCGAGGTCGAGCAGGTCGATATCTGAGTTCCGGCTCGGAGCTGGCACGCAGTTGGCTCGAACAGCGCGCCACGCGTGCGCCGACACCCTTCACGATCCCGGTCATGCCCGTTTTGACCGCCGGCAATACCGTATATACTCACCCCGTGGCCAAGGTGATGATTTCCATACCCGACGCTCTGCTGGAGCGCCTCGACGCCCGGGCGAAGGCCGCGGGCGAGACCCGCAGCGGCTTGCTGCAGCGCCTCGCCGAGCAGGAGCTGGCCGATCAGGAGCAGCACCGCCGCGACGAGGCGAAGCGGTTGATGCAGGAGATCGAAGCCACCTTCACCGCCGACGAACCCCGCTTCGACGTCACCCGACTGATCCGCGAAGACCGGGATTCACGTTGACCCTCCTTGTCGATGCCAGCGTCTGGGCGCAGCTGGGCGAACCTGGCGGCAGCGAGCACCTGCCCACCCGTGAGCTCCTGATCGAGTCGCGAGCTTCGGTTGCCGCTCTGGATCTGACCCTGTTCGAGGTGGCGAACGCCGTCGGGGTGAAGATGGGGCAGCCACAGCGGGCTCGCTGGCTCTCCGAGTTAGTCGAGACCCGATGTGGCGAACGCATCGTCCGTGTTGACCCAACCCTGGTCGCTTCCGCGATCGAGGTGGCGGGTAAGCACGGTCTTACCGCCTACGACGCGGCCTACGTCGCCGCTTCTCGCCAGAGCGGCTGGCAGCTCGTCAGCCTCGATGTTCGCGACCTGGTCTCCAAGGGTCTCGCCGTCACCCCTGACGACGCCGATTACCCTTAAGGGCATGCCGGTTCTCGAACAGGTCCAGGACGACGTCAAGACGGCGATGAAAGCGCGCGATCGCGAGCGCGCCTCCGCCCTGCGCCTGATCGTCGACGTGCTGCAGCAGGACGCCAAGTTCGGCAAGGGCGACGAGGTCGCCGTGCTGCAGCGGGAGCGGAAGAAACGGGTCGAAGCGGCCGAGGCCTACGAGCAGGCCGGTCGCGCCGAGCAGGCCGCTTCCGAGCGCTTCGAGGCCGAGCTGATCGAGGGCTATCTGCCGCAGCAACTCTCCGACGAGGAGCTGGGCGAGCTGGTCGACGCCGCGATCGCCGAGACCGGCGCCAGCGAGCAGAAGCAGATGGGGCAGGTGATGTCGGCGCTGATGCCGAAGGTCGGCGGCCAGGCTGACGGCAAGCGGGTGAGCGCCGCGGTGCGACAGAAGTTGGGTGCCTGAGTTCTGTGGCCCGCCGGCAGCTGACCCTCGACAACACCGTCGCCGCCGAGCTGGCCGGCTCCGAGGACACGGTCCTCCGCGCCCTGCGCGGGCGGCTGGAGGCTGACCTGCACCTGCGCGGCAACGTGCTGACCCTGGAGGGCGATCCCGACGACGTCGCCGCGGCGGCGACCGTGGTCGACGAGATGGTCGAGCTGATCGAGCAGGGGCACGACGTCGCTCCCGGCACGATCGAAGCGGTCACCGGCGCCCTCGACGCCGACGAGAGCCCGGCCGAGATCCTCGACGACGTCGTCTGGCGCCATCGCAACACCAAAGTGGCGCCGAAAACGCTGAATCAGAAACGCTACGTCGACTCGATCCGCCGCCACACGATCACCTTCGGGATCGGCCCCGCTGGCACCGGCAAGACCTTCCTCGCGGTGGCGATGGCCGCCGCGGCGCTGACCGAACGCAAGGTGCAGCGGATCATCCTCACCCGTCCCGCGGTAGAGGCCGGCGAGCGGCTCGGCTTCCTGCCCGGCGACATCCAGGCCAAGGTCGACCCCTACCTGCGGCCGCTGTTCGACGCCCTCTTCGACATGCTCGACCCGGACCGCGTCAACGGCTATTTCGAGCGCAACGTGATCGAGGTCGCCCCGCTCGCCTTCATGCGCGGCCGCACCCTCAACGACTCCTTCGTGATTCTCGACGAGGCCCAGAACACCAGCCCCGAGCAGATGAAGATGTTCCTCACCCGGCTTGGGTTCAACTCGCGCATGGTGGTGACCGGCGACGTCACCCAGATCGATCTGCCGACCGATCAGCGCTCGGGCCTGATCGCCGTCAGCGACATCCTCAACGACGTCCAGGACATCTCCTTCATCCGCTTCGGTGGCGAGGACGTGGTCCGCCACAAGCTGGTGCAGCGGATCGTCGCCGCCTACGACGAGCACGGCGCCCGCGAGCGCGACGCCCGCGCCGAACACGGGCCGACGCCGCGTTCGTGAGCATCGACCTCGCCGACGTTCCCCTCGATCTGCGCGACCCCGTCGCCGCTGCGCTGGAGGCTGCCGGTGTTGCTGACGGCCACCTCGCGGTCGAGCTCGTCGACGCCGAGCGGATCCAGAGACTGAACCGCGAGCACCGGGGAAAGGACGCGCCGACCGACGTCCTCGCCTTCCCGATCGACGAGCTGGGGCCGGTGGCCGGCCCGCGCGAGCTCGGCGACGTCGCGATCTGCCCCGAGCACTGCTCCGACGTGACCGAGGCCGCGGTCCACGGCACCCTCCACCTCTGCGGCTACGACCACGAGACCGACGACGGCGAGATGCTGGCGCTGCAGGGCCGCGTCCTGGCGGGGCTGCGATGAGCCGCTCCGGCTTTGTCGGCCTCGCCGGCCGTCCCAACGTCGGCAAGTCGACCCTGGTCAACGCCCTGGTTGGCTCCCACGTCGCGATCGTTTCCAACCGGCCGCAAACGACGCGGCGGGCGATCCGCGGCGTCGCCACCGACCTCGAGGCCGAGCGCCAGCTGATCCTCGTCGACCTGCCGGGGGTGCAACGGCCGCGCGACGTGCTTACCGAGCGGATGCAGGGCCGGGTCGAGCGCGAGCTGGCCGACTCCGACGTCGTCCTCTTCGTGATCAACGGCGAGGAGGGGGTGGGGCCGGGCGACCGCTTCATCGTCAGGGCCCTGCTCGGTGCTGGCGCCAAGCTGCCGGTGATCTGCGCCGTCAACAAGGCCGACCGGCTCGGGCCCAACGAGCTGGTGCCGGTGCTGGCCGAGGCGGCGGGGCTGGAGGGCGTCGACGAGGTCTTCCCGATCAGCGCCCGCAGCGGCGAGGGGCTGCCCCCCCTGCTCGAGCGCCTCGGCGAGCTGCTGCCCGAGGGACCGTACCTCTACCCGCCCGAGGACAGCAGCGACCAGTCGAGCGAGTTGCTGCTGGCCGAGCTGATCCGCGAGCAGGTGCTGAACCGGACCCGGCAGGAGATCCCCCACTCGGTCGAGGTCTCCGTGTTGGAGGCCGAGCCGCGCCAGGACGATCTCGTTGTCGTGCGGGCAGAGATCTGGGCCGAGACCGAGTCCCAGAAGGGAATCCTGATCGGCAAGGGCGGGACCAAGATCGGCGAGATCGGGGCCGCCGCGCGACGCTCGCTGGAGGGCGAGCTGGACGCCCAAGTCCACCTCGACCTGACCGTCCGGGTGCGCCGTCACTGGCGCCGCGACGAGGATCTGCTCGACCGCCTCGGCATCGAGTAGCGGCCCGGCGTTTACGATTGCTCGGATGTTCGCCGAAATAGAATTCGACCAACAGGGGCTGGTGCCGTGCGTGGTCCAGGATTTCGCCACCGGCGAGGTGCTGATGCTCGCCTACATGAGCTCGCCCTCCCTGGAAATGACGCTCGAGACCGGCGACCTGCACTTCTACAGCCGCTCGCGCGACGAACTGTGGAAAAAAGGCGAAACCTCGGGGAACATCATGCACCTGCGTCAGCTGCGCTACGACTGCGACGGCGACGCGCTGGTGGCCCTGGTCGACCCCGCCGGCCCGGCCTGCCACACGGGGGAGCGCAGCTGCTTCTACCGCGAGGTGCTGGGCTCGGCCTCGCCGCGCAAGGACGCGCCGCCGGCCCCGGGTGAGCCGAACCCGGTCACCTACGAAGCGCTGTCCTCGCTGGAGCGGACGATCCGCCACCGTGCCCTGCAGCGGCCCGACGGCAGCTACACGGTGAAGCTGCTCGACGATCGCGCCCTGATCGGCGAGAAGGTCGAGGAGGAGGCCGAGGAGGTCGTCCGCGCCGCCCGCGAAGAGACCGACGAGCGAGTTGCCGAAGAGGCCGCCGACGTCCTCTACCACCTCAGCGTGCTGCTGGCCTCGCGCGGGGTCTCGCAGGCGAAGGTGATGGAAGTGCTGAATGCACGTAGCGGCTGACTCCGACATCCGGCTGGAGCCGAGCCTCGAGGAGGCCCGCGAGCTGGCCCGCGAGGGCAACGTGGTCCCGGTCCGGGCGCGTTTCGTCGACGACTGCGAGACGCCGGTCTCGGCCTTCCTCAAGCTGCGCGCCGGCGAGCCGGAGGGGGCGCCGTGCTTCCTGCTCGAGTCCGCCGAGCAGGGCCAGGTCGGGCGCTACTCGTTCGTCGGCCTGAAGCCGCGGGCGCTGCTGCGCTGGAGCGACGGCGTGCTCTCCGAGTGGGACGGGCGCGAGGCGCCCGGTGCCGAGCCGAGCCGCCGCGACGAGGCCCCCGACCCCTACGCGGCGGTCGCCGCCCGGCTGGGCGAGTACCGGCCGGCCCCGGTCGAGGGCCTGCCGCCCTTTGCCGGCGGCGCCGTCGGCTTCTTCGCCTACGACCTGGTGCGGACCGTCGAGCCGCTGGGCGAGCCGAACCCCGACACCCTGGGGTTGCCGGACATGGCGCTGATGGTGACCGACGCGATGCTGGTCTTCGACCACCTGCGCCACGAGCTGACGATCCTCGCCTGCGCCTTCGTCGAGGAGGACGGGGTCGACGCTGCCTACGAACGCGCCGCGGCGACAATCGCCGAGATGCGCGAGCGCCTGCGCGGAGCGGTCCCGGTTCCGGAGCGGCCGTCGGTAGTCGAAGCGCCGCGGTTCGAGTCGAACCTGAGCCGCGAGGAGTTCGAAGCGATGGTCGCCCGGATCATCGAGTACGTCCATGCCGGCGACGCCTTTCAGGTGGTCCCCTCGCAGCGCTTCTCAGCGCCCGCCCCGGTCGAGGCCTTCTCGGTCTATCGCGGTCTGCGCGCAGTCAACCCATCGCCCTACATGTACTTCCTCGAGTTCGGCGATTTCCAAATCGCCGGCGCCTCACCCGAGCCCCTGGTCAAGGTCGAGGGACGCCACGTCTCGAGCCGGCCGATCGCCGGCACTTCGCCGCGCGGCGACAGCGAGGAGGACGACCGCCGCCTCGCCGAGCGGCTGATCAACGACCCCAAGGAGCGGGCCGAGCACGTGATGCTGGTCGACCTCGGCCGCAACGACCTCGGCCGGGTCAGCGAGTACGGCAGCGTCAAGGTGGACGAGTTGATGGTGGTCGAGACCTACTCGCACGTCCTCCACATCGTCAGTCAGGTCTCCGGCAGGCTCAAAGAGGGGGTCAGCGCGATGGACGTGATGCGCTCCTGTCTGCCGGTGGGCACGCTCTCGGGTGCCCCCAAGGTGCGGGCGATGCAGATCATCGACGAGCTGGAGCCGGTCAAGCGCTGCGGCTACGGCGGCGCGGTCGGCTACCTCTCCTGGGACGGCGACCTCGACACCGCGATCCACATCCGAACCGTCGTCGTCAAGGACGGCCAGTTGCACGTGCAGGCAGGCGGTGGCACCGTCGCCGATGCCCAGCCCGCCTACGAGTACAACGAGTCGGTGAACAAGGCCCGGGCGGTGTTCCGCGCCGTCGAGGTCGCCTGCGAACAGCCGGACTGGGCTTAGGTCTCCTATGCGCGTGCTCGTGATCGACAACTACGACTCCTTCACCTACAACCTCGTCCAGTACCTGGGCGAGCTCGGGGCGGAGGTCGAAGTCGTGCGCAACGACAAGGCGACGGTCGCCGAGCTGCTCGAGCGCAAGCCCGACCGGCTGGTCGTTTCGCCAGGCCCGTGTACCCCGGCCGAGGCGGGGATCTCCGGCGAGGCGATCAAGGCCTTCGGCGAAGCCGGGACGCCGGTGCTCGGCGTCTGCCTCGGTCACCAGGCGATGGTCGAGGCCTTCGGTGGCAAGGTCGTGCAGGGCGAGCCGATTCACGGCAAGGACGCCGAAGTCGAGCACGACGGGAAAAGCATTTACGCCGGGTTGCCCAGCCCGATGGTCGCCGGCCGCTACCACTCCCTGATCGCCGACCCCGACCTGCCGTCGGAGCTGGAACTCAGCGCCAGCCTCGGCGAGGTGGTGATGGGTGCCCGCCACCGCGAGTTGCCGGTCGAGGGAGTCCAGTTCCACCCCGAGTCCGTCCTCACTCCGCAGGGCAAGCACCTGCTGGCCAACTTCATCGGCAAGGGGCAGAACGGTGCCTAACGACGTCGTCAGCCGCGCGATCGACGCGGTCTGCGCCGGTGATCACCTGACCGCCGATCACGCCGCGGCGGTGCTCAGCGAGATCATGGAGGGGCGCGCCGATCCGGTTCAGACCGGCGCCTTCCTGATCGCATTGCGGGCCAAGGGGGAGACGGTGCCCGAGCTGGTCGGCCTGGCGCGGACGATGCGCTCGCTGGCCTCGCCGGTCCCGACCCAGCGCCAGGACCTGGTCGACACCTGTGGCACCGGCGGCGGCCCCTCGACCTTCAACATCTCGACCACGGCGGCGCTGGTGGCGGCCGGGGCCGGCTGCGCGATCGCCAAGCACGGCAACCGCTCCAACACCAGCAAGTGCGGCTCCGCCGACCTGCTCGAGGCGCTAGGAGTCAACATCGAGATCGACCCTGCCCAGGTCGGCCGCTGCATCGACGAGGTCGGCTTCGGCTTCATGTTCGCCCCCAAGCACCACGCGGCGATGGCGCACGTCGTCCCGGCCCGCAAAGCGCTCGGGGTGCGGACGATCTTCAACTTCCTCGGGCCGCTGACCAACCCGGCCGGCGCCAAGCGGCAGCTGCTCGGCGTCGCCGACCGCCACTACCAGGAGACCATCGCCGAGGCGCTGATCGGGCTCGGCAGCGAGCGGGCGCTGGTCGTCTCCGCCGAGGACGGCCTCGACGGGCTCTCGCTCTCCTCGCCGACGCGGGTGATCGAGGTCGCCGACGGCCGCACCTCGGAGTGGTTCGCCCGGCCGGGGCAGTTCGGGCTGGCCCCGGTCGAGCTGGAGCGGGTTGCCGGCGGCACCCCGGAGGAGAACGCCGAGGTCGCCCGTCGTGTCCTCGGCGGCGAGCCCGGCCCGCACCGCGACCTGGTCCTGCTCAACGCCGCCGCGGCGCTCTACGTTGGCGGTCTCGCCGCCGATCTCGAGGCGGGGGTCGCCAAAGCCGCCGAGGCGATCGACTCCGGCGCGGCAGCGAACGTGCTGGAGCGCCTGGTCGCGGCAACCGTCGCCCCGGCGGCCTGAAACCAGGCCTCGACCCCGCCGACCATCTAGGCTCTGATAGCTCAAGTGGGAATGATGGATCAGCTCATCGCAGGGGCCCGGGAGGGAGTTGAATCCCGGCGCCGCGACCTGCCGCAAACCGACCTCGAAGCGCGCCTCGCGGCCAGGGGGGAGGACCGCCCCTTCAATGAGGCCCTGGCCCGGCCCGGCCTCTCGGTGATCGCCGAGTTCAAGCGCCGCTCGCCGAGCGCCGGCGCGCTCGCCCCCGAGGGGCTCGATGTCGCCTCCCAGGTCACCGCTTACGAGCGCGGCGGAGCAGCCGCCCTCTCGGTTCTCACCGACGAGCCGCACTTCGGCGGTTCGCTCGCCGACCTGCGCGCCGCCCGCGCCGCCTGTGAGCTGCCAATCATCCGCAAGGACTTCATCGTCGACCCCTACCAGCTCTACGAGGCGGCGGTGAACGGCGCCGACGCGGTGCTGCTGATCGTCGCCGCGCTGGGCGACGAGGAACTGCGCTCGCTGCACCAGGAGGCGCGGGGGATCGACCTCGACGTTCTGGTCGAGGTCCACAACGAGGACGAGCTCGACCGCGCTCTCGAGGCCGGCGCCGAGGTGATAGGGATCAACAACCGCAACCTCGACGACATGAGTGTCGACGTCGCCACCACCTACGAGCTGATGCCCGACGTTCCCGCCGGCAAGACCGTGGTCGCCGAGAGCGGCATCTCCTCCCGTGACGAGCTGACCGAGCTCGACCGGGTCGGGGTCGACGCGGCGCTGATCGGCGGCGCCCTGATGTCGGACCCGGACCCCGAGGCGAAGGTGCGGGAGCTGACCGGATACGACGAAGGCACCCGCGAACACCTCGTCTGAGCCGTTCGCTCTCGTTGGCGAATTTAGAAAAAATTTGAAGAGCGTTTAGGGATCGGTCACGGCCCTGCGCGATCCTGCTGTTCATGCCAGAGCCCAACTCACCCAACTCAAGACTTCGCAGCCCGTTCTTCGCCGCTCTCCTTGGCGGCGCCGTCGTCGCCGTCGTCGGCCTGATCGCGATCGCCGCAGGCGTGGTCGAGTCCGACGGCGGCACGACCACCACCGTGGCGGCGCCGCTTACCGCGCCGGTCGACGCCAAGGGCGAAGACGGCAACACCAACCTCGTCAACCAGATCTACAAGGCCGACGGCGACGGCGTCGCCTTCATCGAATCGGAGATCGAACCGCAGGAAACCGAAAGCTTCAACCCGTTCGGCGAACCGGAATCCGAAGGCGGCGGCGAGGCCACCGGCTCGGGCTTCGTGATCGACAGCGAAGGCCACGTCATCACCAACAACCACGTGATCGAAGGCGCCAGCGAGGTGAGGGTCAAACTCGGCGACTCGGAAACCTCCTACGACGCCGAGGTGGTCGGCACCGACCCCGGTACCGACATCGCCCTGCTCAAGGTCGACGCCCCGGCGAAGGAATTCCACCCGCTGCGGCTGGGCAGCTCCGCCGACCTCGAAGTCGGCGACCCGGTGGTCGCGATCGGCAATCCCTTCGGGCTCGACCGCACCGTCACCAGCGGCATCGTCTCCGCCCTGCAGCGCGACATCCAGGCGCCCAACGGCTTCTCGATCTCGCACGTGATCCAGACCGACGCGGCGATCAACCCCGGCAACTCCGGCGGCCCGCTGATCAACTCCGAAGGGGCGGTGATCGGGATCAACGCCCAGATCGCCACCGGCGGCGGTGGCAACGGCAACGTCGGCATCGGCTTCGCGATCCCGATCGACACGGTCCGCGACAACCTCGAACAGCTGAAGGAGACCGGCGAAGTCGAACACGCCTTCATCGGCATCTCCGGCGGCAGCGTGACGCCGGAACTGGCCAAGGCTTTGAACCTGCCGGTGAAGGAAGGCGTGATCGTCCAGACCGTGGTCAAGGGCGGCCCGGCCGACAAGGCCGGTCTCGAGGCCGGCAACACCTCGGCGACGATCGACGGCGAAGAAGTCCGGCTCGGCGGCGACATCATCACCGAAGTCAACGGCGAGAAGGTGAAGGGCATGGATGAACTGATCGAACTGATCCAGGAATCGAAGCCCGGCGACGAGCTGAAGCTGACCATCCTCCGCGGCGATCAGGAAAAGACCGCCGAAGTCACCCTCGGAACGCAGCCCAAGGGTTCCGAATAGCGATAGGGGGCTGGGCTCCTCTCCTTGGCCCAGCCCCTTCTTCGCGTACGCTGGCTTTTGTGCGAGTCAAGTTCTGCGGAATCACCAATCCGGACGATGCGGCCGAGGCTGTGCGCCTCGGCGCTTGGGCGATCGGGCTGATCCACTTTCATGGCAGCCCGCGCAACGTCGACCCCGGCGTGGCCGGAGAAATCGCCGCTGCTTTCCGGCGAAAGTGCGAGGTCGTCGGCGTCTTCGTCAACCCGACGCTCGAGGAGGTGGACCGGGCGGTCGAGGACGAGGGGCTGACGATGGTGCAGCTGAACGGCGCCGAGGGGGCGTCCTTCTGTGCTGAGGTGCAGCGACGCACCGGCCTGAAGGTGGCGAAGGCGATCCACGTCGCCAGCGCCGCCGACGTTCACGGGGCCGAGGCGTTCCGCACCGACTTCCACCTCTTCGACCGCCGCGGCAAAGGGCTATGGGGCGGGACCGGCGAGAGCTTCGACTGGGAGCTGCTGCGCGACCACCGCTCCGAGGTGCCGGCGATCCTCGCCGGCGGCCTGCGCCCCGACAACGTCGCCGCGGCGATCGAGGTCACCCGGCCCTACGCGGTCGACGTCGCAAGCGGGGTCGAGCTGGAGCCGGGACGCAAGGACCACCAGGCGATGACGGCCTTCTTCGAGGCTGCGAACTCAGTCAGCGCCAAAGCGGCATGAGCGCGATCGAGCAGAGGTTTGGGCCCTACGGGGGCCGCTACGTACCGGAGACCCTGATTCCGGCGTTGGACGAGCTGACCGCCGCCTGGGCGGAGGCGCGCGAGGACGCCGAGTTCATGGGCCGGCTGGAACAGCTGCGACGCGACTTCATCGGCCGACCGACGCCGCTGTATCCGGCCGAACGTCTATCCGAGCGGGTTGGCTCGCGGGTCTACCTGAAGCGCGAGGACCTCGCCCACACCGGCTCCCACAAGATCAACAACGCGATCGGTCAATCGCTGCTGGCGGCTCGGATGGGCAAGCCGCGGGTGATCGCCGAGACCGGTGCCGGCCAGCACGGGGTGGCGACCGCCACCGCCTGTGCCCTGCTGGGACTCGAATGCGTCGTCTACATGGGGACCGAGGACATCCGTCGCCAGGCGCCCAACGTCGAGCGGATGAAGCTGCTGGGGGCCGAGGTGGCGCCGGTCGAGGCCGGGGCACGGACCCTGAAGGAGGCGGTCAGCGCCGCGATCCGCGACTGGGTCGCCAACGTCGCCACCACCCACTACGTGATCGGCTCGGCGGTCGGGCCGGCGCCCTACCCGGCCCTGGTCCGCGACCTGCAACGGGTGATCGGCGAGGAGGCGCGCGAGCAGGCGCTGGCGGCCGAGGGCGGCCTGCCGGCGCGGGTGATCGCCTGCGTCGGCGGCGGCTCCAACGCGATCGGCATCTTCACGCCCTTCGTCGACGACGCCGAGGTGGCCCTGGTCGGGGTCGAGGCGGCGGGTGAGGGGCTCGACACGCAGCGCCACGGCGCCTCGCTGCAGGGCGGCGTCAAGGGCGTCCTGCACGGCTCGCTCTCCTCGGTGATCGCCGACGAGGAGGGCCAGATCCTCGAGGCGCACTCGATCTCGGCCGGGCTCGACTACCCCGGTGTCGGCCCTGAGCACGCCCAACTGCGCGACAGCGGCCGCGCCGAGTACGTGGCGGTGACCGACGAGCAGGCGCTGGCGGCGTTCTCCGAGCTCTCGCGGCTGGAGGGGATCATCCCGGCGCTGGAGAGCAGCCACGCGATCGCCTGGCTGATGGAGAACCCGGGCGCCGACGGCTTCGACGTGCTGTGTCTCTCGGGGCGCGGTGACAAGGACATGGCCGAGGCGACGGCCCGGCTGAAACCGCCCGGAGAGATCCTCCCGTGAGCGGCGAGGAGCGGATCGCAGCGGCCTTCAAGGCGGCCGCCGACGAAGGGCGGGCGGCCCTGATGCCGTACATGATGGCCGGCTATCCCGATCGCGAGACCGGCCTGGCGGTCGCCGCCGCCTACGCCGATTCGGGGGCCGACCTGATCGAGCTCGGGGTGCCGTTCTCCGACCCGCTGGCCGACGGGCCGACGATCCACGCGGCGGCGACGGTGGCGCTGGAGGCGGGGGCGACGCTCGCCACCGCGCTCGAGGTCTGCCGCTCGGTGGCCGACCGGGTGCCGGTGATCTTCATGGCCTACGCCAACATGGTCCTCGCCCACGGCGGCGCCGCTGAGTTCGCCAAGCTGATCCGCGCCGCCGGGGCGGCGGGGGCGATCGTCCCCGATCTGCCGCTGGACGAGGCCGCCGAGGTGCGCGAGGCGATGGCCGCCGAGGGGCTGGCGCTGGTGCCGCTGCTGGCGCCGACCACGCCGGCCAAGCGCCGCAAGCGGATCTGCGAGGCGGCCCAGGGTTTCGTCTACGTCGTCTCCACCGTCGGCACCACCGGCGAGCGGGCCGAGATCCCACCCGCGGTGACCGAGCTGGTCGCGGCGACCAAGGCCGATGCCAAGACCCCGGTCGCGGTCGGCTTCGGGATCGGCACGCCTGAGCAGGCGGCGCAGGTGGGGGAGATCGCCGACGGGGCGATCATCGGCAGCCGCTTGGTCCGCGCCGCCGGCGAGGGGGGTTCGCCCCAGGGCGCCGCCGACGCGGTCGGGTCCTTCCTCAGCGAGACGCGCGTCGCCCTCGCTGGATAGGATTCCGCGCGATATGGCAATCGTCGTCAGCCTCTTCCTCGCGCTCGCCCTCACCGTGATCGGCTATGCGGCCTTCGGCCAGGGTGGCGGCGTCGCCGGCATGATCTTCTTCGGTGTGCTCCTGATCGGAGCCGTGATCAAGGTCCTGCAGTCGGCCAAAGAGAGCCCCGACCTGCGCTAAGCGCGGGTCGCGATTATCTGTAGATACTCGGCCTCGAGGACCATCGCGCGGTTCCCTGCGGTGTTCGCCCCTTCGAGGAAGGCGCGCAGGTCATTCGTCAGTGCCTCCTCACCTTCGGGGCCGACCCGTTCGTAGGCGGTTTGGGTCGGGCCGAAGTAGGTGCGGAAGAACTCGATGTAGTGGTCGGCGGAGCGGAAAGGCTGGCGCGAGAGGCGCCGCTCGAAGCGGATCTCCGAAACGCCGTCGCCGAACAGCTCGCGGACGTTCTCCTCGTTGCCCCAGCGCAGTGGCGATTCGACCCCGGGCGGGGGCGGCGCGTGCTTGCTGATCGTCTGGAACATCTGACCGACGGCGCCGTCGGACGTCCAATTGGCCATCCCGATGCGTCCGCCCGGCCGGGTTACCCGCAGCAGCTCGGCGGCCGTCTTCGCCTGGTCGGGGGCGAACATCGCGCCGAAGATCGACATCGTCACGTCGAAGCTGGCCTCGCCGAAGGGCAGGTCCTGGGCGTCGGCCTCGACGAATTCGACGTCGAGCCGCTCCGCCGCGGCCCGTTCGCGGCCACGCTCCAGAAGCGCCGGGACGTAGTCGGCGCCGACCGTCCCGCCCCAGCTGCGCCGCGCCGCCGAGATCGCGCCGTTGCCGCTGCCGCAGGCGACGTCGAGCACCCGCTCGTCGGGAACGATCGCGAGGTCCTCGGCGAGGCTCTCGCTGGCATTGAAGACGAGGCTGGCGACCATCGCGAAGTCGCCTTTGGACCAGATGCCCTGCTGTATTTGCGTCACGGCTGCAAGATCGGGGGCGTCGTTCATCTTCTCCTCCTCGTCCGGTTCCTTCGAACCTACCTGCTGGCGTTCCGCTCGGGGTGAAATTCGGGTAGACCTTGGACGATGCGAATCGGAGTCCTCACCGGCGGCGGCGACTGCCCCGGCCTCAATGCGGTCATCCGGGCGATCGTCCGCAAGGGCGTCGGCGTCTACGGGCATGAGTTCGTCGGTTACCGGGACGGTTGGCGCGGCCCCTTGGAGAACGACAGCCGTCCGCTCGGGGTGCCGGAGGTGCGGGGGGTCCTGCCCCGCGGCGGGACGATCCTCGGTTCATCCCGGACGAACCCGTTTGCCGATGACGACGGCCCTGCGCGGGTGGCGGCGAACCTCGAGTCCGCCGGGGTCGATGGCCTGATCGCGATCGGCGGCGAGGACACCCTGGGGGCGGCCTCGCGCCTGCACACGGAGGTCGGGATCCCGATCGTCGGCGTGCCGAAGACGATCGATAACGACCTCGGCGCCACCGACTACACCTTCGGCTTCGACACCGCGGTCAACATCGCGATGGAGGCGATCGACCGCCTCCACACCACCGCCGACAGCCATCACCGCGTCCTGATCGTCGAGGTGATGGGTCGCCACGCGGGCTGGATCGCCTTTCACGCCGGGCTCGCCGGCGGTGCCAACGCGATCCTCATCCCCGAGCAGCCTTTCGACGTGGAGAAGGTCTGCGAGCTGGTCGGGCGCCGGTTCGCCAGCCGGTTCGCCCCGATCATCGTCGTCGCCGAGGGAGCCGAACCGGTCGGCGGCATGCCGGAGCCGGATGAGGAGAAGGTCGATGCCTTCGGGCACGTTCGTCTCGGTGGGATCGGGCACTGGCTCGAGGGCGAGATCGAGCGGCGCACCGGCAAAGAGACGCGGGCGACCGTCCTCGGTCACGTCCAGCGCGGCGGCACGCCGACCGCTTTCGACCGGGTGCTGGCGACGCGGTTCGGGCTGCACGCGATCGACGCGGCTAACGCTGGGAGATGGGGCACGATGGCGGCGCTGCGGGGGATCGAGATCGAGCTCGTCTCGCTCGAAGAAGCCACCGCCGAGCTGAAGACCGTGCCGCGCTCGCTCTACGAAGAGGCCGAGGTCTTCTTTGGCTAGGTGGACCCCCGGGGTCTCGTTTTTGGTCGTCCTGCTTGCCCTCGTGGCGGCCGGCTGCGGTGAAGGCGGGGCGGAGGAGGGGGCGCGGCTGAACGTCTACGTCAGCGCGCCGCTGAGTGGGGATGAAGCGGACGTTGGGCGGCAGATCTGCGGCGAAGCGCGTCAGGAGGCGGAGCGGGCCGGCCGGCCGGGCGGGTTCGAGCTGCGGGTCGTCTGCCTCGACGCGGCGGGACCGGAGGGACGCTGGACGCTGGCTCAGGTCGGTGCCAACGCCCGGCAGGCGACCGAGGACTCGACCGCGGTCGCCTACCTGGCCGAGCCCGAGCCGGCGGCGAGGCGGCAGTCGCTGCCGATCGTCGAAGCGGCCGGGATCGCCGAGCTGAGCGGGGTCTCGGGCAAGACCGCGGTCGCCAAGGTCGCCGCTGCGATCGAGGAGAGCGACTCGAACGATCCCCGCCAGGCGGTCTTCGACGCGGTCGAAGGCTGATGGGGGAGGAGCGCCCGCGGGTCTCGGTCGTCGTGCCGACGCACGAGCGGCCCGAGCTATTGCGGCGCTGCTTGGCGGCCCTGGAGCGGCAGACGCTGCCGGTCGAGGTCGTAGTCGTCGAGGACCGCGAGGGGCGCGGCCCGGCCTGGGCCCGCAACGAGGGCGTGCGGCGAGCGCAGGGAGAGGTCATCTGCTTCACCGACGACGACTGCGCCCCGTCAGCCGGCTGGGTCGATGCGCTGAGCGCCCCGATCCTCGCCGGAGGGGTTGAGGTGACCACCGGTCCCGTCTCGATGGGAGACGAAGCCACCGCGGCGGATAAGGCTTGGGAGGCGATCGTCAACTACTTGCAAGTAAGGGCCAAGGCACCCGGGACCGCCTCGCCGGGATTCGTTGTTACCGCCAACCTGGCCGCTAGGCGTTCGCTGTTCGAACAACTCCCGTTCGACGAGTCGTTCCCGGCGGCGGCGGGCGAGGACCGGGACTGGGGCCAGCGGGCGATGCGCGAGGGAGTGGCGGTGCGATACGTCCCTGCTGCGTCGGTCGTTCATCAGAGCGGCGTGGGCGCGCGTGCCTTCCTCGGCCAGCAGTACCGCTACGGCCAAGGTGCCGCCCGGTACCGGAGTGCCGACCCCAGCCGCAGCCGCGGCTCCCTTGGGTTCTACCTCGGCCTCATACGCGCCGGGTTCGTCGCGGGGTTGGCGGTTGGCCTTCTCGTCTGCGCCGCTCAATTCGCAACGCTGCTCGGAGTCCTGCGCGAGACCGTGAGAACCCGCGTATAGCGCGGGCTGAGACGGTCTCGGCGATTTAGCGCTCGATCAGCGGTTCGCCGCTGAGGCCCTCGAGGGGGACGCCGTTGAGGGCTGCCACGGTGGCGGGGATGTCGGTGACGCGGGCGGTTCGACTCGGCTCGCGGGGGCGGCCGGTGCGGGGGGCGAGGATCGCCCAGGCGTCGCCGTCGGTGTGGTTGCCGGTGCGGCCGCTGCCGTAGCCCTGGCGCTGGACGCTGCCGAAGCGGGGGGAGTGGACGGCGCTGAGGGCGACCGAGGAGGTGGGGCGCCAGCGGACCACCAGGTCCGGCAGGCGGTCGGCGGCCCTGCCCTGCCAGCGGTCCGCTACCTCGTCGACGGCGATGACGGTCGGTTCGCCGTCGGGGTCGCGGAAGTCGAGCAGGCCCTCGCGGATCTGCTCCGCCAGCTCCGCCGCCTCGTCCTCGCCGACGATCCCGTCGCGCTCGCGGCCGCTGCGGTTGAAGCAGACGTAGCCCTGGTTGTCGGCGGGGTGGGCGAAGGCGCGGGTGGTCGACCAGTCGACCCCGCGCAGCTCCAGCCGCGCGGTCAGCTCCAGCGCCAGGCGGTCCGGCATCGCCGCGGCAATCGACGAGCGCAGTCGGCCCGAGAACGCCCCGCGCAGCCGCCAGATCGCGCCGGAGTCGGAATCCTCAGTACCACGCGGTTGGCTCTCGCCTGCCAGGACGGCGGAGAGCATTCCCGGCAGAAGATCCGCTCGGCTGGTGTTCTGGTCCATCCCCAGGACCGAGCAGACGATCACGTCGCAATCATCGGGCAGGGCTTCGAGGACGCGGCCGAGCTGGGCGTCCACCTCCTGGTAGACGTCGGCCAGGGCCTCGTCGAGGCGCCGGCGCTCGTCGGCGCCGATCGCGTCGCCATCGATGTAGGGCGGGACTTCCCAGAGCCGGTGGCCGGCGAGGTGGGGGGCGGCGAAGACGATCCAGGCGAGGTCGAAGTGGCGCTGCCGCAGTCGCTCGATTGCCAGGTCGGCGACCCGGGCGGGGGCCGCGAGGAAACGCTCGCGCAGGCGGCGAAGCTCGCGCGGGGTCTGGGCGCCGAAGACCTCGGTCACGTCGGGCGGGCGGCCGTGCCGCCGGCGTGCTCCGCGGTCGCCACCGTCGGGGACCGCCCAGCGCTCGAGCACGACCCGCTCGCGCATCCCCCAACCACAGACCAGCTCGCCCTCGGCCTTGTGCGGGCGGTGGCACTCGTAGGGATCGATCGCCAGGGTGCTGCGGCCGTGTTCGCCGAGTCGGTCCCAGATCGGCGGCGGCGCGTCGAAGCTTGCCGCCAGCCGGATCCGCTGGTCGCTGGCGCCCCACTGGAAGGGGTAGAAGAGTCCGTGGTCGCCGACCTCGACCCCGCGGTAGAGGTCCTGGTAGGCGCTGGCAGGGAAGTGTTCGGCCGGGGTCTCCAGCTCGATTCGGCTGCCGCGCTGCCGCAGTTCCGTCAGGTTGGGCAGTCGTCCCTCTCCCTCCAAACGCTTCAAGAGGCGGGCGCTGGCGGAGTCGAACTGGATCACCGCGATCACGCCGAGACCTCCGCGATCGGGGCGACGGTGACTTCGGCGCCGTCCAGCTCGGCCGAGCGCCGAGCGGCCTCGACGATCGCTATGGCGGCCGCTCCGTCCCGCGCGGTGGCGATCGAGCCATCGCTGCATGCAAGGGCTTCCAGCTGCCGCTGAATCGAGAGGACCAGTGGGTTGGGTTTGCCGATCAGCCCAGAGAGGCGACTCCGCAGGCCGCCCCAGGCCGAGCGCGCCAGCACCCTGCCGGAGCGGTCGCGGACGCTGATGGCCTCGCGGTGGCTGCGGTCGGTGGCGCACTCGATCCGGGCGCGGCCGCGCCCCAGCTCCAGCTCGAAGGAGGCGCGCCGCGGGGCGATCTCGGCTTGACGCACGGCGATCGGCGCCGCCCCGCTCAAATAACAGGCGAGGTCGATCAGGTGGATGCCGGCATCGAGCAGCGCCTCGTCGCGCACCTCGTGCGCGCCCCAGGCGTCCTGCCGGAAGCGCAGCTCAAGGTCGAGCTCGATCCAGCCCTCGGCCGGGATCGAGCCGCGCAGCTCGGTCCCCTGGAGGAAGCGGCGGTTGAAGGCGAGGACCGGCTCCGGGTTCAGCGCGGCCAGCCGCACGGCTCCGGCAAGGTCGGGGGCGGGGGGCTTCTCGACCAGCGCGGGGACGCCGGCCGCGGCTGCCTGTTCGGACAGCGGGACGTGGAGACCGAGTGGGGCCGCCACGACCAACAGGTCGATCGGCTGCGTTGCCAATAGATCGCCGAGGTCCGGGAATCCCCGCGCCTCGCCGCCCCCTTCGCTCCAAAGTCGTAGGCAGGTGTCGAGCCGCTCCTGGCTCGGGTCGGCGAGGGCGGCGATCGTCACGCCCTCGGCCGCCAGGGCCGCCGGCACGTAACCGCGCTCGGCGATCCGGCCGCAGCCGGCGATCCCCAGTCTGATCATTGGTGTCTCTCCGTCGCCTCGAGCACGACCGCGGCTGGGACCGAGGCCGCCGCCGCGAGCTGGTGCAGCTGGTGCAGGCCGATCCCGGCGACAAGCAGCCTGGCGCCGCCGCGCCGAGCGAGGAGCGCGTAGAGGTCGCGGTCGAGAACGAGGTTGGCCGCCAGCGCCGCGGCCGCCAGCCGCGGCCGGCGGGCCAGCAGCGACCCGAGCAGCGCGGCGCTGGCGGCGGCGCTGGCGCGGCGGCGCCAGCCGAGGTTGAGGGTGGTGCTGCCGTTTCCTTCGCGCAGAAGCAACCGCGCCCAGGGAACCCCGCGGCGGCCGAAGTCGGTGCGGACCACGCTCAGCGGGGTCCAGGCCTTGAGGTGGCGGCCACGGACCTCGGGGTCGAGGACGATCCGCGCCCCGTCTCGTCGCAGCCGCATCCCCAGCTCGATGTCCTCGACGCTTGGTTGGGGGAAGAGCTCCGCGTCGAAACCGCCGACGGCCTCGAACCGCTCGCGCCGCACCGCCCCGAGACCGGCCCAGAAGGTCTCCGCCTCGCCCGCGCCCTCGGTGTGGACGTGGTGGTGCAGCAGGTTGCGGTAGCGGGAGGTCAGCGCCGGGTGGGCGGGGTCGTCGTCGTAGGCGCCGAACAGCGCCCCCAGCTCGGGCTCGGCGGCGAAGCGCCGCTCGATCAGCGCCAGCGCCTCCGGGTGGACCTCGACGTCGGAGTCGACGAAGACGAGGACGTCGGCCTCGCAGTCGGCGGCGCCAAGGTTGCGCGCCGCGGCGGGCCCGGCACCAGCCGGCTCAGCCAGCACCGCCACCGAGTCGGGCTTGCGGGTGCCGGCTCCCAGCGCCGCCAGGCAGCGCTGCAGGGTTGGAGGGCTGTCGGTCGCCGGGATGACGACGCCGAGGGTGGGAGCGGAGCCGCGCGCCGGGCGCGGGTCCGGGGAGAAGGCCGGCATTAGGGATACCTAATACCATCTCCCGCCCTGATGTCGGCTCCCGACCAGAGATCCGAGGCTGCGCCCGTCGCCGTGCTCGGAGCAGGTCCCGCCGGCTTGACCGCCGCCTACCGGCTGGTCCAGCGGGGCCTCCCGGTCGTCGTTTTCGAGGCCGGGGAGAGCGTCGGCGGCCTGGCCCGGACCGAGACCCGCGACGGCTACCGCTTCGACCTCGGCGGCCACCGATTCTTCACCAAGAGCGACGAGGTCGCGGTGCTGTGGGAGGAATTGCTGGGCGAGGAGCTGCTGGTCCGGCCGCGGCTCTCGCGGATCTTCTGGCGCGGGCGTTTCATCGATTACCCGTTGCGGCCAGCCGACGTCTTCGCCAAGGTCGGGCCGGTCGAGCTGGTCCGCAGCCTCGGCTCCTACGCGCGGGCGCGGCTGCGGCCGGCGCCGGCCGGGGAGAGCTACGAGGACTGGGTCAGTGCCCGCTTCGGCAGCCGCCTCTTCGAGCTCTTCTTCAAGACCTACACGGAAAAGGTCTGGGGGGTGGGAACCGACGAGCTGCGGGCTGAGTGGGCGGCGCAGAGGATCAACGACCTCTCGATCTGGTCGGCGCTGCGGGCGGCGCTGCCGGGGCGCGGCGAAACGCCGAAGAGCCTGATCGAGGAGTTCCGCTACCCCCGCCTGGGCCCGGGTCAGATGTGGGAGGAGATGGCGCGGCGGGTCGAGCGTGGCGGCGGTGAGATCCGCCTCGGCGCGTCGGTCGAAGGGCTCGAACACGAGGACGGCCGGGTGACCGCGGTCCGCGCCGGCGGCGAGCGGGTCGAGGCCGCGGCGGTGATCTCCTCGATCCCGCTGCGGACCACCGCGGGGGTCGCCGAACCGGCGCCGCCGCGCGAGGTGACGGTCGCCGCCGCCGGCCTCCGCTACCGCGACTTCCTCACCGTCGCCCTGCAGGTCGACGGTGAGCCGCCCTTCCCCGACAATTGGGTCTACGTCCACGATCCGGCGGCCAGGGTCGGCCGGATCCAGAACTTCCGCGCCTGGAGCCCGTGGATGACCCCGGACCCGCGCCGTTCCTGCCTCGGGCTCGAGTACTTCTGCTTCGAAGGCGACGAGCTCTGGTGCGCCTCCGACGAGGAGCTGGTCGAGCTGGGCCGCAGCGAGGTGGCGGCGCTGGGGCTGGTCGAAGCCGACCGCGTCGCCGGCGGCCACGTGATCCGGGTGCCGAAGGCCTATCCGATCTACGACGCTGAGTACGCCGGCCGGGTAGAGCGGATCCGCGGCTGGCTGGAGGGTTTCTCCAACCTGCAGCAGATCGGTCGCAACGGCCTCCACAGATACAACAACTCGGACCACTCGATGCTGACCGCGATGCGCGCGGTCGAGAACCTCTGCGACGGTGCCGGCCACGACGTCTGGGCGGTCAACGCCGACAGCGTCTACCACGAGCGCGAGGAAGCTTTGGAGCAGCCCTACCGGGCGGCGCCGGAGACGCCGGCGATGGCGCGGCCGTTGGCCGAGGTCAGCGAGTAGCCGCGGGGCAGGGCAGCCGGGTCGCGCGCCAGCGGCCGGCGTGGGCGATGACGTCGCCGTTGGCGACGGGTTTGGTCGAGACCGCGACGCCGGAGCGGGGGCGGTAGCGAATCAGGACCGAGGAGATCGGTTCGTCGAGCTTCCAGGCGAGGGCGGTCTGCTCGCGAACGTGAGTCATCCGGACCCGATCCTGACAGGCGAGCAGCTGCGCGTCGCCGGTCTCCTCGACGAGATCGAAGAGGTGCTCGATCGAGCTGGTCTGCCGTTCGACCACCTCGAGGTCTCCCGGTAGCTCGGCTACGCGCCAGCCAAAGCCGGCGATTGCCAGGACCAGGGTGGCGGCGACCAGCGCTCGACTAATTCCGGCCGAACCGGCGCGGGCGATGCCGACCGCGCCGGCTACCGCCACCACGGCCGTGGCGGGAGCGAGGAAGCGGGGGAGGCCGGCGAAGCCGGTTATTGCCATCAGGGCCACCAGGGCGATCCAGGCTCCGGCGCCGGCTAGGAGGATCGATAGCGACCGGTCGAGGCCGTCGCGTTCGCGCCAGAGGAGCAGTGCGACGCCGATCCAGGCGGCGGCCAGCGGCGCGATCAGCGCCCGGCCCAGCACCTCGAGCCCGTCTAGCGGCTCGATCCCGCCGGCGCGCGCGGTTTCGCCGCCCTCCAGCGGGTTGCCGGCGCCGACGATATCGGGGACGAACCAGGCCAGTGGGACGAGGACCGCGATGGCGATCGCGGTGGCGCGCAGGCGCGGTCGCTCGCGGGTCGCGAACAAGGCCCAGACCGCGAGGAAGGGCCAGACCTCGGGCCGCAGCAGCGCCGCCGCCGTCCCCAGTCCGAGCACCCACCCGCGCCGCCCGTCGAGCTCCGCCCAGATCGCGCCCAGGGCCAGCGCCACCAGTAGCGGCTCGGAGAGCCCGCCGGTGAACTGGCGCAGCGGCGGCGTGAAGGAGTCCCAGGTAAGTGCCACCGAGCAGGCCGCGACCGCCGCCGCGACCCAGCGCCAGCGCCCGGTCCCCGCGCCGCTCAGCCGCGCCGCCAGCAGCCCGGCCAGCAGCGGCGCGCAGATCCAACCCGTCCGCGCGATCAGCAGCCAGGCCTTCGGCGCCGCCCCGCCGAGCAGCGAGAGCGGCGCGTCGATCAGCACCGGCAGCGGCTTCCACGACGGCCCCGCGGCGGTCTCGAAGCTCCCCTGCAGCAGCTCGCGCCCCCAGATAAGCCAGGCCCAGGGGTCGTAGACCGGGAAGAAGGGCAGAGCGAGGGAGACGGCGGCGAGCGGCAGCGCCACGGCCACCGCCAGCCGCGGCCCGGGAAGGGCTCTCACCCGATCACGGCGGCGCCGCGCCCTGCTCGCTCAACAGGTAGACCGGCACTGCGGCCACCGCCAGCAGGACCAGGGCCGGGATCGCGCTCGCCTCATAGAAGCCGAAGGTGGTCTGGGTCCAGATGTCGGTGGCCAGCGTTTTGAACCCGATCGGCGAGAGGATCAGGGTCACGGTCAGCTCCTTCATCGCGCTGAGGAATACCAGTGCGGCGCCGGCCATCATCCCGCCGCGGGCGAGCGGAATCGTGATCGTGCGGAAGACCTCGGCCGGGCCGCGGCCCATCCCGCGCGCCGCCTCTTCGATCCGCGGCGAGAGCTGGACCAGCGAGCTGGCGATCGGGCCGATCGCCAGCGGCAGGTAGTGGATCGTCATCGCGAAGACCAGCAGCGCGATCGTCTGGTAGAGCGCCGGCACCGCCCGGGTCGCGAAGAAGACGAGGCCGAGGGCAACGAGGATCCCGGGCAGGGCGTAGCCGGCGTGGGAGAGGCGCTCGACCAGCCGCGCCACCCGTGAGGGGTACCGCACCGCCAGCGCCGCGACGACCAGCGCCGCGATCGCCCCGATCGCCGCCGCCCAGGCGGCAATCAGCAGCGAGTTACCGCCTAGCGCCGCGATCGTGTTCCAGGAGGTGCTGCCGGTGGAGATCCCCTTGCTCGCCCAGTAGATCAGCACCCCGACCGGCAGCACGAAGGCGACCAGGACGATCAGCGAGCAGAAGGCGATCGCCGGCCAGCGCCAGCGGCCGAGCCGGTAGGGCTGGGTCGGGCGCAGCGTCCCCGGCCCGAGCCGGTGCACCGCTTTCGAACCGCGCACCCGCGAGCTGACGAGCAGCAGGGCCAGCATCGCGACAACGAGGACGGCGCCCAGCGCGGCGGCGGCGACCCGATCGAAGCTCGATTGGTAGGCGACGTAGATTTCGCTGGTGAAGGAGTGGAAGCGGAGGATCGAGACGGCGCCGAAGTCGCTGATCACGAACAGGGCGACGAGCAGCGAGCCGGCGGCGATCACCGGCCGCAGCTGCGGCAGGACGACGGTGCGGAAGACCTCCAGGGGGCTGCGGCCCATTGCCCGCGCCGCGTCCTCCAGCTGCGGGTCGATCCGCCGCAGCGTCGCCCGCAGCGGGATCAGCAGCAGCGGGAAGGTGAACAGGGTCAGCACCAGCCAGGCGCCGAAGAAGCCGTAGATCGAGGGCAGGCGGTCGACCCCGAGCGCTTCCTGCAGCATCCCGTTCGGCCCCAGCGCCGCGACCAGCAGGTAGGCGCCGACGTAGCTGGGAATCACCAGCGGCAGGGTGCAGAGCACGGCCCAGAGGCGACGGCCCGGGAGGTCGGTGCGGACCGTCAGCCAGCCGATCGGCACCGCGATCGCGATCGAGGCGGCGACCACCGCCGCGGTAAGCGCCGCGGTCCGCAGCAGGGTTTCGAAGGCGCGCGCGGAGAAGGCGGTTTCCAGCGCCGCCGAGAGGTCGCCGGCGATGACGACGACCAGGTAGGTGGCGGGAAGGACGGCGGCAGCAGCGATCAGCAGCCCCGCCCCGAGCAGCCAGACCGGCGCCCGCCGCGCCGCCGCCATCAGGCTCCCCCGAGCGCCCCGCCCACTAGAGCGCCCCCGCTTCTTTCATCAGTTCGATCGTCCCCTGCAGCTCCTTGAGGTCGACCAGGCTGGAGTCGGAGACGGGGATCTTGTCGATCGGCACGCTCAGCGAGGGGTCCGGTTCGACCCCCTTGGCGAGCGGGTACTCCTTCGAGCTCGAGGTGAAGAAGGCCTGCGACTTGGGCGAGAGCAGCGAGCGGACGAAGGCGAAGGCTTCGGGCTTGCGGTCGCTCGATTCCAGCACCCCGACGCTGGTCAGCAGCATCAGCGAGCCGAGGCCGCCGGGCGGGAAGTAGACGGCGACGGGATAGTCCGGCCCTTCTTCGGAGATCGCCTGGGCGACGTAGTAGTGGTTGATCAGGCCGACGTCGATTTCGCCTTTGGCGATCGCGTCGCGGATCGTCACGTTGTCGGGGAAGGAGACCGCGCCGTTGTCGACCATTTCTTCCAGCCACTGCTTGGTCCGGTCGTCGCCAAATTTGGCCCGCAGCGCGGTGACGTACTCCTGCATCGAGGAGGAGGCGGGACTCCAGCCGACCCGGTCCTTCCACTTCGGGTCGGTCAGCCCGAACGGCGAGGGCGGCAGTTCCGACTGCTTGACGACTTCCTTGTTGTAGGCGATGACGCGGGCGCGGCCGGTGACGCCGACCCAGCGGCCTTCGGGGTCGCGGTAGCGCGCCGGCACCAGGTCGAGGATGTTCTGCGGCAGCTTGGTCAGCAGCCCGGCTTCGGCGACCGCGGCGATCGCCCCCGGCTCCTGGGCGAAGAAGACGTCGGCCGGGGAGGCATCGCCCTCCTCGACCAGGGTCGCGGCGAGGTCGGCGGTTTCGGCGAAGCGGACCTGGACGTCGCGGTCGGCCGCGGCCTCGTACATATCGACGGCGGGACCGATCGCCGCCGGGATCCGGCCCGAGTAGAGGGTGATGCCTTCGGTTTCCGGCTCGTTCGAGCCGCCGCCGCTGTCTTCGGTGCTGAACCCGCACCCGGCCAGCAGCAAGCCGGCGAGGACGAGCAGGGCGGCGAGCAGCCGCTTGGCTTGTGAAGTGGGGTGAATCACAGAGGAGGCCGGTTAGGTTGCCCTAATCTTATGGATTCCCCTCTTTATGGACTTCGAAGAGCCCACCCAAGACATCGGGCTGCGACTCCGCGGCCTGCGCAAATCGTTCGGTGATGTCGTCGCCGTCGACGACCTCGACCTCGACGTTCCCGAGGGTTCGACCTGCGCTCTGCTCGGCCCCAGCGGCTGCGGCAAGACGACGACGCTGCGGCTGATCGCCGGGCTCGAGCGCCTCGACGCCGGCTCGATCGAGATCGGCGGCGAGGAGGTGGCGGGCGCGGGCCGCACCGTGCCGGCCGAGCGCCGCCGGATCGGGATGGTCTTCCAGGACTACGCGCTCTTCCCGCACATGGACGTCGCCGCCAACGTCGGCTACGCGCTCGGCCGCCGTCCCGACGGCGAAAAGGTCGAGTCGGCGCTGGAGACGGTCGGCCTCGGCGGGCTCGGCAAGCGCAACCCCCACCAGCTCTCCGGCGGCCAGCAGCAGCGGGTGGCGCTGGCGCGGGCGCTGGTCGCCGAGCCGCGAGCGCTGCTCCTCGACGAGCCCTTCTCCAACCTCGACGCCGGCCTGCGGGCGCGGGTGCGCGAAGAGGTGCGCGAGATCCTCGCCGCCCAGAAGCTGACCTCGGTCTTCGTCACCCACGATCAGGAGGAGGCGCTGAGCGTCGCCGACGTGGTCGCGGTCGTCAACGAGGGCCGGGTCGAGCAGGTCGGGACCCCCGAGGACGTCTACTCGCGGCCGACCACCCGCTGGGTCGCCAGCTTCCTCGGCGAGATCGAGGTGCTGCCGGGGAAGGCCAGCAACGGCACGATCGAGTGCGAGCTCGGCAACCTGCCGAACCGCGAGGGGCTGCGCGGCGAGGTCGACGTCCTGGTCCGGCCGGAGTCATTGGCGATCGGGACGATCGAGCCGCCCGACCGCCGCAGCCAGAAGGCAACCGTCCTCTCGCGCAGCTTCTTCGGCCACGATCAGCTGGTCGAGCTGGAGCTGCCCTCCGGCAGTGTCGTCAAAGCGCGCCGGCTCGGCTTCCCGGCTTGGCACCCGGGCGACAACGTGCGGATCTGGATCGAGGGTCCCGCCGACGTGCTCGCGCGGGACTAGGTTGGTGGTGGGAGGGCTCGCCCTCCCTGCCAGCGCTATAGGAGGTCCCGCAGAGCTTCCTCTAGGTTCGGGTAGCTGAACTGGTAACCCAGTTCCTGGGTGCGCTTCGGAATCACTCTTTGGCCGCCGCGCAGGATCCCGCCGAACTCTTTGCCGAATTTGAGGTCGAGGACCAGGCCGGGGACGGGCATGATCGCCGGGCGGTTGAGGGTTCTGCCCAGCGCCTTGGAGAAGTCCTTGTTGGTCGCCGGGTGGGGGGAGCTGGCGTTGACGACGCCGCTGACCCCGTCGTTGTCGAGCGCCCAGAGCAGGATCCCGACCTCATCCTCGATGTGGATCCAGGAGAGGTACTGCTCGCCGCCGGCCAGCGGCCCGCCGACCCCCAGCTTGAAGGGGGGAAGCATCTCCTTCAGCATCCCGCCCGCGGTGCTCAGCACCTGGCCGGTGCGGGTGATGACCAGGCGGATGCCCTTGCCGTCGAGCTCGCGGGCGGCGGCCTCCCAGGCCTGGACGACCTCGGAGTCGAAGCTCGATCCTGGCCCGTCGCTCTCGTCGACCTCCTCGGTGCCGCGGTCGCCGTAGTAGCCAACCGCCGACTGGCTGACCATGACCTTCGGCGCAGTCGCCAGGGACTCCAGGGTCCCGACCAGGTTGTGGGTGCCGGTGCGGCGGCTCTCCATGATTCGCTGCTTGGCCTCGTCGGTCCATTTCTGGTCGATCCGCTCGCCGAGCAGGTGGATGACGCCTTCGACGCCCTCGAACGCGGCCGGGTCGGGCCGTTCCAGGGTCGGGTCCCACTTGTGCCAGGTGACCCGCGGATTGTCTTGGCGCGCCCGTCCGGGCTCGCGCGTCAGCCCGACGACCTCGTCGCCACGAGCGAACAGCGCGTCACACAGTGCCTGGCCGATCGTGCCGCTGGCGCCGGTGACGAGAACTCGCACTGGCTAGTTCGCCTCCACCGTGGCGAAGGTCCCGGTCTCCTCGTCGATCCGGGCGATGCCCTCGCGTTTGGCCTCGTCGACCACCGCTTCGGCGACCTTCGGCGCAACTTCGCGGTTGAAGACGCTGGGGATGATGTAGTCCTCGGCCAGGTCCTCCTCGGAGACCGCCATC
>DASTSW010000094.1:0-15293 GCA_035760445.1 Solirubrobacterales bacterium
CCGCAGCAACCCCGGCAGCAACTTTCGCCGCGCCAGATCGCCGGTCGCGCCGAAGATGACTATCGCTTGCGGGGGAACGTCCACTAAGACGAGAGTAGCCCCGCCGGAAGCGCCCTAAACAGAGGACCGCGACATGACGCGCATCCGACATCGACCACACCAGAGCGGGGTCAATGTCGGATGCGCGTCATGCGCCGATACGATCGAGGGGCTTATCAGGCGTTTGTGGGCTGATTACCCACCTCGCAACTAGACCCGCGCTGGCGGGTCTTTCTGTTGGCCGGATGGCAACTCTTCGACTTCGACCCATTTGCTCTTACGGCCCCGATTCACGTCGAGATGAGCGGCAAATGACAACGCTGCGGCCAGCAGCAGTCCGGCCGCAACTATCCAAAGCTCGGCAGGACGAATAGCTCCGTCGCTCGGGACCGTCAAAGCAGAGAGCCCTGCCGCGAAGGCGAAGCCCGCGAAGGTGATCGCCAGCGTCTGCCAGACGACCGACGGTTCGGGCCTCTCGCGTTCACGTACCTGTCTTCGCATTTCGTCTCCGCGCGCACCGGCTCTCACCCCTGTCGGATCGAGCGCAATGCGTCTTGAAGACGAACCGCGATCCTGTCCTTTTTTCCTTGGCACACTCGTGACAGGCCGAGCCCTGTGCCTGCGACCCTCATGGACTGAGCTTGCTTGATGTGCGTTGTGGCGCATTTCGTAGCCCTTGTTTAGGGCCAAGCATGCTTAGCGTCGCTATCACCTTGCCTGGTCATCAGCGGTTCTCTCTTTGTCAGAGAAGCCCCTGTCGGTTGCAAGGCTGGGCCTATCCTAACCGCCAATCTGGCGATTCCGCTAGTTGTCGCTGCCGGCTCTATCCCACACGTAGAGCTCTAGCGCCTCGGTGGCTAGCTCCATCAGGCGGGGTGGGCCGAGGAGGCTTAGGACCAGCTCGAGAGCGTCCTCCTCGGTGACTCCGGAGTCGACGGCCTCCTCGCCGCGGAAGCCGGCGGCCAGCTTCAGGGCCTCGCGGCGGTTCTCGCCGAGGGAGCCGAAGGCGGCCATGAGGAAGTCGCGGTTGGGAACTGGCTGGCCGACCTCGAGGGAGCCGTGCCAGGCGGCGAGCATCGAGAGGTCGTGCTCGTCGAGCTCGGAGATCGCCTTCGCGTAGTGGACCTCGAGTTCGGACTCGGGGATCTCGTCGACCCAGGCGCGGACCGCCTCGCCGAGCAGCTGACGACGGGCCTCGCGACCGATCGAGTCGGAGATGGCGCGGATTGCGTCGGCGGGGTCTACGAAGCAGAGGGACATCGGCTGCGGAAAAGGTAGACGCGCCTGGGGACGCTAAAAGATGCCCGCTAATCCCCCAGTTTGCGGGGTCGTGCCAGGCGCCCGACTGGCGGCGCCGGAGCCGTCCGTAGGCTCGGGCGCGTGCCCCTGGAACTGATCTGCGGACCGCCCAATTCGGGCAAGCGCGGCGAGGTGCTGCGCGAGTTCAGAAGCGTTCTCGACCGGGACCCGGTTCTGGTCGTCCCCAACCGGGACGACGTCTTCGACTTCGAGCGCGAGCTGTGCGCCGAAGGCGCGCTGTCTGGCGCGCAGCTCGGCGGCGCGGCGATGACCTTCGGGGCGCTGTTCCGGACCGTCGCCACCGCCGCCGGGACGCCGCCGGGGGCCGAGCTCTCGGCCGCGCAGCGGCTGCGGGCGATCGCGGTGGCGATCGAGGCGCGCCGCGACCGCCTCGGGCCGCTGCGCCGCTCGGCCGCCCGGCCGCGCTTTGCCGGCGCCCTGGAGCGGCTGATCGATGAGCTGCAGGCGGCCGGGGTCGAGCCCGAGGAGGTCGAGGCAAGCGCCGCGACGCTGGAAGGCTCCGCCTACCTCAGCGACCTCGCCACCCTCTACGGCGGCTACGAGGACGTGCGGCGGCGCACCGGCCGGACCGACGCCCACGGCATCGCCCGCGAGGCGATCGCCCAACTGCGCCGCGACGGATCCTTCTGGGGCGAGCGGCCGGTCCTCCTCTACGGCTTCGACGACCTGACCGAGAACCAGCTGGAGCTGGTCGCGGCCCTGAGCGAGCGGACCGCGGTGACGGTCGCTCTCCCCTACGAGGAGGGAAACGGGGCGCTGGAGGCCCGGGGCAGGCTCCTAGGCCGGCTGCGCGAGCGGGTCGGCGTGGCGAGCGAAGCGACGGCGGAGGCCGACCCGGGGAACACCGTCAGCCCGCTCCTCTTCCACCTCACGATCTCCTTCGGCGCCGGGCGGCCGAAACGGGCCGAACCGGACGGCAGCCTCACTCTGCTGCGCTCGGCCGGGACCCGGGCGGAGGCCGAGGCGATCGCCGCCCGCGTCTCCCGCCTCGTCCACGGCGGCGCCGACCCGGCCGAGATCGCGATCGCCCTCCGCGACCCCTCCCGCCGTGGGGTCGAGATCCAGGCGGCGCTGGAGGCGAACGGGATCGCGACCGCGCTGGAGGCCGAGCTGCCGGTGGCGCGGACCGGCGTCGGCGGCTCCCTGATCGCGCTGCTGGACACCGAGTTCGGCGACGGCCGCGCCGCCGACTTCCTCCGCTACCTGCGCGGCGCCTCGGGCTTCTCCCACCGCCGGGTCGACTGGTTCGAGCGCAGGCTGCGCCAGCGCCGGGTACGCGACGCCGAGACGGCGCTGCTGCTCTGGCAGGGCGAGGAGGGCGACCCGCCGCGGGACCTGCTGCGCCTGCGCGCCGCCGCCGAGCGCTCGCCGGCCGAGCTGGCCGCGGAGGTCGCGGCGCTGGCGACCACGATGGCCGCGAGGCCGCTGCGCGGCCCCGAGGACGGGCCGGGGCTGCAACCGGGCGACGGGATCGAGCTGCGCGCCGCGGCGGCGATCTCCGGGGCTCTTGCCGAGCTGGCCGAGCTGGGGAACCTCGCCCCGCGGCCACAGGAACTGGCCCGGGTCGTCGAGGAGCTCGACTTCCGCGTCTGGTCGGGGCCGGTCGAAGGCCGGGTCCGGATCGCCAGCCCCTACCGCCTGCGCGCCGCGCGCTTCGACCACGTCGTCGTCGGCTCACTGCAGGACGGCGAGTTCCCGCGCCGCGACCGCGGCGCCGACCCCTTCCTCTCCGAGGCGCAGCGGGGGACGCTGGGCCTCGACCCGCGGCGCGACACCGAGGCCGAGGAGCGCTACCTGTTCCACGCCTGCCTCGCCCTGCCGCGCCAGAGCCTCGTCCTCTCCTACCGCGACAGCGACGAGGACGGTGCGGCGACCGCTCGCTCGCCGTTGCTCGACGACGTGCGGGCGCTATTGGCCCCCGCTCCCGACGGCGTCGAGCCGGACCCGGTCGAGGAGGAGATCACCGTCGTCCGCGATCTGGCCCAGGTGGTCCCGCCGCTGGCCGAGGCACCATCCGGAGACGAGCTGGCGCGGGCGCTCGCCGCACATGGGCCGGGTGCCGACGCGCCGGACCTGCTGTCCCAGGTCGGGGTCGAAGCGGAGCTGGCGGCGGAGATCGCCGCCCGGGTCGCCGACGCCCGGGTCGCCGAGTCGGCCTCGCGCGCGCCCGGGCCGCTGACCAACCCCGCGGCGCTCGACTCGCTGGCGGCGGTGGCCGCCTACGGCGGCACCACCCTGGAGGAGTTCGACCTCTGCTCCTATCGCTGGTTCGCCGGCCACGAGCTCGACCCGCAGCTGCTCGACCCGGTCCCCGACCCGCTGATCCAGGGCGGGCTGATGCACGAGGCGCTCGACCGCGTCTTCAGCGAGCGGCCCGGCGGCGACCCCCTCCCCCGCCCGGACACGCTCGCCACCTGGACCGAGCGGAGCCGCCAACTGCTGGCGGAGATCGTCGCCGAGCGCGAACTCGGCGACCACCCGGCCGAGCGGGCGATGGTGCGCCGGGTCGAACGGCTGCTGGAGCGCTTCCTCGCCGAGGAGGCCGAACGCGACCCGGGCGGCTTCGAGCCCTGGCTGCTGGAGGCGCGCTTCGGCGAGCACCCCGACGCCGAGCGGCCGATGCTCGACCTCGGCGGCTGGGGCCTGCACGGCGCCATCGACCGCGTCGACCGCTCCGGCGACGGCCGCGCCGTGGTCATCGACTACAAGCTCGCCTCCCAGGTCACCCCGCTGGACAAGTTCGAGGAGCGGGCCAAGCTGCAGCTGCCTCTCTACCTGCTGGCGGTCGCCGAGCACTGGGGCGCTGAGCCGGCCGGCGCCCTCTACCACCCGTTGCGCGGGACCTCATCCCGGCGCCCGCGGGGGGTCGTCTCCGCCGCCGCGGCTGGCGAGCTGGCCGACTACGGGCTCTATCCCAAAGACGTGGTCGAGCCCGAGGCGCTGGAGGAGGTCCTGGAGGACTCGCGCCGCCGTGCCGGCGAGATCGTCACCCGGATCCGCAGCGGCGACGTCCGCCGCGATCCAGGGCCGCGCCAAGGCCTGCGCGGCCACGATGTCTGCCCCTCCTACTGCACCTTCGCGCCGATCTGCCGCCGCGATCGGGCGCCGCGCTGGGAGCAGGACGAGGAGAACGAGGAACGGTGAGCACCGAGGAGGCGACGGTGGCACCACGACGCGAACCGACCCCCGAGCAGGCCGCGGCGATCGCCGTCCGCGGCCGCGACGTGCTGCTCGAGGCCGGGGCCGGGACCGGCAAGACCGGGGTGATGGTCGACCGCTACTGCCGCCTGGTCTGCGACTCCGGCCTCTCCCCCGACTCGATCCTCGCCTTCACCTTCACCGACAAGGCCGCGGCCGAGCTACGGCAGCGGATCCGCACCGAGCTGGCGCGGCGGGCCGAGCGCGGCTCCGAGCGCGCGGCGGCGGCCCTGGCCGGAATCGGCGGCGCCTGGATCACGACGATCCACGGCTTCTGCAACCGCGTTCTCGCCGCCCACCCGGTCGCCGCCGGGGTCGACCCCAACTTCCGCGTCCTCGACGCGCCCGAGGCGGGGCGGGCGGCCCGCGAGGCTTTCGACGACGCCGTGGTCGAGTTCCTCGCTGACGACGACCCCACCCGGGTGGAGACCGTCGCCGCCTACGACCTGGAAGGGCTGCGGGCGATGATCGCCGCCGTCCACGACGAGCTCCGCAGTCGCGGCGTCGCGAACCCGAAGCTGCCCGAGCCGCCGCAGCCGGACCCCGAGGCGGCGCTCGCCCGCGCAGCCGCGGCCGCCGAGGAGTGCCTCGAGGAGCTGCGGGAGAAGAACGGGAAACGTGGCGAGGCCGACCGCGAGCTGCTGGAGCGGGCGCTGGCGCTGCTCAGCGCCCCCGAGGCGCCCAGCCTCGACGAGCTGCTGCCGCTAACGACGAAAAGCAAGGCCAAAGCCCTCGCCCCCTACAAGGAGGCGATCGACGCCGCGGTCGCGCAGCTCGCCGCGGCGGGCGAGGGCGGCGTCGTCTACGGCCACCTGGCGGAGCTGCTGGAGCTGTTCTCGACCCGCTTCGAGGCGGCGAAGGAACGGCGGGCGGGGATCGACTTCGAGGACCTGCAGATCCTCGCCGCGCGCCTGCTCGAGCGGGCCGAGATCGGCGAGCACTACCGCTCGCGCTTCCGCCAGATCCTGGTCGACGAGTTCCAGGACACCAACCGCCTGCAGCTGCGGCTGATCGAGGCCCTGCGCGGCCCCAAATCCGAGCTGGTCGTGGTCGGCGACGAGCTGCAGTCGATCTACGGCTTCCGCCACGCCGACCTCGAGGTCTTCCGCCGCCAGCGCGAGGAGATCGACCGCCGCGCCGACGCCGAGCTGATGCGGCTGAGCGGCAACTTCCGCTCGCGGCCGGAGCTGGTCGGCGCGGTGAACCTGTTCGGCGAGACGCTGCTCGGCGACACCTACACCCCGCTGCGGGTGGGAAGGGACACGCGAGCGGTCGCTGGTTCGAGACCAGTGACCGAGCCCGCGGTCGAGCTGCTGCTGACCGCCCGCGACGGCTGGGACGCCGAGGGGATCGAGCTGGAACCGGCGATCGACGGCTCGACCCCGCTCAACTGCCTGGCCGAGGCGCGATTCGTCGCCGAGCGCCTGCGCGAGCTGGCCGATGCCGGCGTGCCGCGCGGCGAGATGGTCGTCCTGCTGCGCGCCTTCACCCACCTCGACGCCTACGAGGACTCGCTCGAACGCGCCGGCCTGCGCCCCTACGTGGTCGGCGGCCGCGGCTACTGGTCCCAGCAGCAAGTCGCCGACGTCTGCGCGCTGCTGGCGGTCGTCGCCAACCCGCTCGACGACCACGCCCTGTTCGGCGCCCTCGCCTCCCCCGCCTGCGCTGTCGCCCCGGACACGCTCTGGCTGCTGCGCCGGGCGGCCGGCAAGCGGCGCCACGTCTGGCCGGCGGTCGAGCGCGCCGCCGGTGCCGGCGACTCCGAGCTGAAGGAGCCGGAGCGGCTGGAGGGGATCCCCGACGCCGAGCGCGAGCTGCTGGCCCGCTTCGTCGCCACGATCGCTTCGCTGCGCGAGCGGGCGCCGCGGCTCTCGCTGCCGGCGCTGGTCGAGGCGGTGGTGACCGAGACCGGCTACGACCTGGCGGTGCTCTCGCGGCCGGCCGGAGAGGCCCGCTTCGCCAACGTCCGCAAGATGGCCCGGCTGGCGACCGAGTACGAGCAACGCGAGGGACGCGACCTGCGCGGCCTGCTCGACTTCCTCGCCGCCCGGGCCGAGGGAGAAGCCGAGGCCCAGGCCGCGACCGCCGCCGAGGGCCACGACGGGGTCCGGATCATGACCGTCCACAACGCAAAGGGACTGGAGTTCGGCGTCGTCGCCGTCCCCGACCTCGCCCGCCGGCTGCTGAACGGCAACCGGGCGCCGCTGCTGGCGATCGGGCGTGAGGAGCAGCCGCGGGTCGGCCTGCGCCTGCTGCGGCTCGGCAGCCCGAAGATCGACCTCTACGACTACGACACCCTCAGCGAAGAGTCTCAGGAGCGCGAAGCCGAAGAGGAGCTGCGCCTCTTCCATGTCGCCGCCACCCGCGCCCGCGAGCACCTGATCCTCAGCGGCGTCGTCAACCCGAAAGAGGGCCGCGAGACGAAGGGCAAGGCGGTGGTCGAGCGGCTGGTCGAAGCGCTGGGGATGCCGCGCGACGAGGACGCGACGGTGCCGGTGGCGCCGCCAGAGCCACGACCGGGGCTGGAAGCCGAGTTCGAGGCCGCGGAGATCGCCGCGCGGGTCAACCTACCCTCGCCCGAGCGCGCCGCCGAGCTACGCGAGCTGCGCCGCGAGAGCGCGGCCGAGCGCGGGCTCGGCGAGGGGCCGCCGCCGCTGGTCGAGCGCCGGCCGCCGATCGTCCCCAGCCGCCCTCTCTCCTACACCGCGATCTCCGCCTACGGGGAATGCGCCTACCGCTTCTACATGGAGCGAGTGCTGGGACTGGCCCCGAGCGAGGCGCGGCCGGGGAACGAAGGTGAGCCCTCCGCGCGCGAAGAACGGACGGCGCGGGGCGCGGCGGTGCATGCGCTGCTGGAGTGGAGCGAGGCGAATGAATGGGCTGATCCGTCGGAGGAGCTCGCGTTGCGGCACGCGGTTGCTGCTGGGGTGGGTGCCGGGAGCCCCTCTCCGGACACATCTCGCCAATGGCTCGATGTTGAGTGTCCTGAGAGGGGCTCCCGGCACCCACGACTAGCGGAGGAGCTGCTTCAGCCAGTTCGGGAGTGGATTGGCTCTCCGCTTCGGGATCAGATCTCTGCTGAAGCGACGCGGGTGCGGGCTGAGGTGCCTTTGCTGCTGGGGATTGGCGGCACGGTGCTGCGGGGCTCGATCGACCTGCTGGTCGAGCGCGAGGGTGCCCCGCCGCTGGTGATCGATTACAAGACCGATCGCCTCGGCGAGGCCGATCCGGCCGACCGCGCTGCCCACTACGGGGTCCAGCGCTCGATCTACGCCCTCGCCGTTGCCGAGGCACTCGGCGCCCCCGAGGTCGAGGTCGCCTACGTCTTCCTCGAGCGTCCCGAGGAGCCCGCGACCTCCCTCCTCACCGCCGAGCAAATGGCCGCCGCCCGGACCGAGCTGGAGGGCACCATCGCCCAGATCACCGAGCCCGAGTTCCCCGTCGCCGCCCCCGAGGAACGCGACTGGTCCCTCTGCCGCGGCTGCCCGGCGCTACGAGGACTCTGCTCCGGCCCCGGAGCTGTCGAGCTTGGCGGCGAGGTCGTCGAGGTTTAGCTCCTTCAGTCCCTCGCCGACCTCGTCCAGCTCGGCCGCGCAGTAGTTGACCAGCTCCTTGCCCTCTTTGCAGAGGTCGAGCGTCTCGCGCAGGCCGGCCTGGCCGGAGTCGAGCCGGTCGATGATCTCCTCCAGCCGCTCGACCGCGGCCTCGTAGGAGTCAGGCTTCGTCGTCGCGCTCTGGTTTGGCTCGGATGCGTCCATCGCTGAAGCGAAGGCTAATGCGCTCCGCGGCGCCGGCCTCGGCGGCGCTGGTCAGCGGCTCGCCGCCCTCGCCCTCGACCAGGGCGTAGCCGCGCTCCAGGGTGCGCTCGGGTTCGTGCGCCCGGAGCGCCACCGCTGCGCGCTTCAGCGCCTCGCGCTGCTGCTCCATGTCAGCGCCGAGCGCCCGCCGCCGTGCCCGCTCCAGCACCACCGTCCCGATCCGCCGCTGGAACGAGGTCCGGTCGGCGAGGCCGCGTTCGGAGGCGGCACGAATCTCGCGGATCTTCTGGTTGAGGGCGTCCCGCTGCCGCTGCAGCGCCCGCGCCGGCCCGCGGGCCAGGGCGCCGAGGTGGCGGGAGCGGGCCTCGACAGCCCCCTCCCCCGCCCGCCGCAGCGCCACCGCGCAGCGCTCCAGGCTGCCCCGGGCCGCCAGACAGTCGAGCGGCACCGCCGCTTCGGCCGCGTGGGTCGGGGTCGAGCAGGCGACCGCGGCGACGTCGTCGATCAGGGTGCTGTCGCGCTCGTGGCCGACGGCGCTGACGACCGGCACCCGCAGCATCGCCACCGTGCGGCAGAGCGTCTCGTCGCAGAAGGCCCAGAGGTCGGCGAGGCTGCCACCGCCGCGGGTAACGACGATCGCCTCCACCTCGGGCCGCGCCGCCAGGTCCTGCAGCGCCCGCCCGATCGTCGGCGCCGCGTGGCGGTCCTGGACCGGGGCGAAGGCCCAGACCACCGAGCCGCCCCAGCCGCGCCGCTCGAGGCTGGCGAGGAGGTCACGCCGCGCCGCGCCGCGCTCGGCCGTGACGACCCCGATCGTCTTCGGCAGCAGCGGCCGCGCCAGCTGCTTCTGCAGCTCGAACAGGCCCTCGGCGCGCAGTTGTTTGCGCAGCGCCTCCAGCCGGGCGATCAAATCGCCTTCGCCGGCCAGGCGCACGTGCGTGGCCCGGAAGGAGAAGCTCGGCGAAGCCTGGCCGCCACCGGGGTAGTAGTCCGGCCCGCCGCTGATCACGACTTCGGCGCCGTCGCGCAGCGCCCCGTCGCTCAGCCCCGCCTTCTCCAGATCATTGAGCCAGATCGCGCAGGGCACCGCGCCCTCGCCATCGCGCAGCTCGAAGTAGGCCTGCACCTTGCTGCGCCCGACCCCGGTGACCTCGCCGATCAACTGCACCCGCGCCCGCTTGCGCATCTCCTCCTGGAGTTTGCGCGCGTAGCGGCCGACCGCGAACGGCCCCGGCAGCTGCGGGCCGGCGCTCGCCTGCTGGGGGCTCGCCTCCTGGTTCAGGCTTTCTTCCACCGTCTGGCCCAGGACTTCAGCTCGCTGAGGACCGGGTCGAGTTCCTGCCCGAGCACGGTCAGCGAGTAGGTGACGCGCACCGGGGTGCCGGCTTCGACCTGCCGTTCGACCAGCCCTTCTTCCTCCAGCTCCCGCAACCGCTGCGAGAGCAGCCGGTCGGAGAGCCCCGGAACCGCCTTGCCAAGCTCGCGGTAGCGCATCGGCCGCTCGGTGAGAGCAACGACGATCGCCCCCGTCCAGCGCTTGCCGATCAGCTCGATCGCGCAGTGGAAGTGCGGGCAGACCGCGCCTCCAGCTTCCTCCTTGACCTGAGTAGAGCTACCCGGCTCCATCTCGCGAGCTTACAGAACGTAAGTGACGGGCTTTTTTGGCTTCAGGCCGTGCAGGGGCCAGTATCGACTCCCGCTGGGTCGCTCTGCTTCAGGGCCTCCCGCACCTGCTCGGCGGGGATGGCGAAGCCACCGCGGGTTCCCGCGGTGGTCGCGGCGAAGACGGTGCCGACGGCGTTGCCCCGCGGGTCGACCAGCGGCCCGCCGGAGTTGCCGCTGCGCACGTCGCCGCTGAGGGCGACGATGGTCCGTTCGACCGGCCCGTTGCCGTAGGAGTCCTCGCTGACCGTCGCCCGCGTCTCGCCGATCCGCGCCGGCGCCAGCGCGTAGGGCCCGTTTTCGGGATAGCCGAGGACGGCGGCGTCCTCCCCCTGCTTGCGGCTCGAGCTGATCGGCAGGGCCGGCAGCGCTGCCCCCACCTGCAGCAGCGCCAGGTCGCGGCGCGGCTGGTAATAGATCGGCGTCGCGTCGAGCTCGATCCCGTCCTGGGTGGTGACGGTGGTGTCGTCGGAGCCGGCGACCACATGGGCGTTGGTGACGACGATCCCCGGCTCGACCGCCCAGCCCGAACCCTCGATCCCGAGCCCGCAGGCGGTGCTGAGCACCCGCACCACCGAGTCGCCGGCGCCCAGCACCTCGGGGTCCTGGGCGATCTTCGCGTCGGGCGGCGCCACCGGGGCGGCGGGGCCGAACACGGTCGGCGAGGGGTCGACCCGGTCGAGCGCGTTCAGCAGCGGCCCCGAGGGCGGCAGCACATCGTTGAGGCTGCGCAGGATCACCGACTGCTGGAGGTCGGCGCGCAGCCGCGCGGTCGCGGGCGCGTGGAGCAGGACGGCGCCGAAGATCCAGGCGAGGCCGAGGGCGACAAAGGCGATCAGCGCCGCGCCGCCGGCCCCGTCGGCAGCCTGGAGGAACGGCCGGCGGACCAGTTTTTCCCGCAGGCCGAGGGCGAAGCTCTCCACCGTCACCGCCATCAGGGCCCCGACCAGCAGCGCCCCGAGGGCGCCGAACAGCGGCGCGTAGGGAGAATGCGAGCCCTTGGTCAGCAGCAGCGGCGCGATCCGGCTGCCGGCGAAGGCGCCGATCCCGAACCCGACCAGGGTGAGCGCACCCACGATCAGGCCCTGGCGATAGCCCCAGAGGGCGAGAGCGATGGTGAAGGCGAGGATCGCCCAGTCCAACACGGTCACCCCCGGAATAGAAGCACGCCGAGTTTCCCTCCTTTGCCTCCACTACCTTTCGCCGGTGAGTTCTTTTCCCTCCGAGGCGGAGCGCCGCCGCCGCCTGCTCACCCGCGCCGCCCCGCTGGCGGCCCTCGCCCTGCTCGCCTTCATCTTCGGCGTCACCGCCGGCTCGGGGGGTTCGCCCGAAGAGGATGCCGCCAATCGCTTCGTCGAAGCCTGGGAAGCGCGCAACTTCAAAGGCATGTACGGGGAGCTGACCGAAGCCGCGAAGGCGAAGGTCGACCGCAAAGAATTCGAAGCCGCCTACCGCGAAGCCGAACAGACGGCGACGGCGCGGACGATCGACGCCGGCTCGGCCGGCGACGCGACCGAGAGCAACGGGGCCAAGGACGTGCCGGTCGAGATGACGATCGGGACGGTCGCCTTCGGCACGATCGAAGGCGAGGTCCAACTGCCCTACGCCGACGGCGGGATCGAATGGGACCCGAGCCTCGCTTTCCCCGGGCTGAAAACCGGCGAGGAGCTCGCCGCCGACGTCGAACTCGCCGAACGGGCGCCGATCCTCGCCCGCGACGGCACCGTGCTGGCCGAAGGGCCCGCGCAGGAACGGGAACACCCGATCGGCACCGCGGCAATCGACGTCACCGGCGAAATCGGCGAAGCCGACGAAGAAGAACTGGCCCGGCTCGCTCGCCACGGCTTCCCGCCGGAAACCCCGGTCGGGATCAGCGGCCTGGAGCGCGCCTTCAACGACCGGCTCGCCGGCAAGCCCGGCGGCTCGCTGGTGGCGGTCGCCGCCGACGGCAGCTCGGTCCGGACCCTGGCGAAGACCAAGCCGAAGGCGGGGGCGCCGGTGAAGACGACGATCGACGCCGACCTGCAGGAGTCCGCGGTCTCGGCGCTGGCCGGCCGCTCGGGCGGCGTCGCGGTGCTGGACGCTCGCAAAGGCGACGTGCGGGCGCTCGCCGGGCAGGCCTTCTCCGCCCCGCAGCCGCCCGGCTCCACCTTCAAGATCGTCACCACCACCGCCGCCCTGGAAGCGGGCGAGGTCAGCCTCGACGACGAATTCGAAATCACCGACGGGGTCACCGTCGGCGGCCGCTTCATCAACAACGCCAACGGAGAGTTCTGCGGCGGCACCTTCGCCGAATCCTTCGCCGAGTCGTGCAACGCGGTCTTCGCCCCGCTCGGCCCGGCGGTCGGCAACGACGAGCTGGTCGAAACCGCGGAAGCCTTCGGCTTCAACTCACCGCTGACGCTGTACGACCAGCGGATCGTCGAAGAAGTCGATCCCGAAGAATCGACGATCCCGACCGAGATCGGCGAAGAAGTCGACCTCGGCGTCTCGGCGATCGGCCAGGGCGAAGTGCTGGCTACGCCGCTGGAGATGGCGAGCGTGGCCCAGACCGTCGCCAACGACGGGGTGCGCGAACCGACCTCGATCGTCCTCAACAAGCAGCTGCGGCCGAAAGCCGACCCGGTGAGGGTGATGTCGGCGAAGACCGCCGAAGAGTTGACCGACCTGATGATCGGCGTCGTGGTCGAAGGGACCGGCACCGCCGGGGCGATCACCGAGGCCCAGGTGGCGGGCAAGACCGGCACCGCCGAGCTGGGGCCGAAGCCGGGCGAAGAGGAAAAAGACAACCCGGTGCAGATCAAGGACGCCTGGTTCAGCGCCTTCGCCCCGGCGGAGAAGCCGCGCCTGGCGGTCGGGGTGATGCTGATCGAAGCGGAAGCCTCGGGCGGCGAAGTCGCTGCGCCGATCGCCTCGGAAATCCTCTCGGCCGGAATCTAGGCCGGATCTAGAGGTCGAGCGTAACTTCTGCGCCCTCTTCGCCATCCGCACCTGGGATGTGGAGGGTGAGCGGCCGGTTCTCCGAAGCGGATTCCGGCAGCAGGAAGAGGGCAAGTGCCCCCTCGATAGCGCCGAGCTGGGCGGTGGTGTCGAGTCTCGGCACCTGTTCTTCACTTTCGACTTCGCCGTCGAGTTCGAGGGCGTAGATGCTTTCGCTCGGCAGCACCTCGAACTCGTTCTCGTCGATGTCGGTGATCGTCAGCGTCGAGGGCAGGAACTGCGGCTCGTCGCTTTCGTTCTGGACTTCGAAGAAGATCCCGAAGTAGCTCTCGCCTTTCGGCGCCTCCGGCTGGCCGACCAGGTAGGCCTCGTCCTCGTTGTCGTTCGGGTTGAGGTAGCGCGAGAAGGTGACGTTGTACTTCAGCTCGCCGAGCTCGACCGACTGGCCCTCGTCGACCTCCTTCGAGTGGCTCTCGTAGCCACAGGCGGAGACCCCGACCGCGAGCAGCAGCAGCGCCGCGAGGGCGAGCAGCGTCAGCAGTGGGCGGCGGTGCTGGGACATCGGCGGCGCGGAGTCTATATAGGAGGGGTGGATGCCCGTCGCGTACTAAGGGATGCCCGTCGCCAAGCGGTTTCCCCCGGCGACGGCGACGCGCTCGGCCGGCGCCTGCTCGGACTCCAGCTGGTCGCGCAGGCGGCGCAGGGCCTCGCGCCAGCCGCGAGACTGCCAGACCGAGCCGGCGCTCAGCAGCTCCAGCCCGCGGTCGATCGGGCCGGGCTCGGTCCAGTGGCTGATGCGGACCGCGGTCAGGCCGCCGGGCGACTCGGTCAGCTCCCAGACGGTGTGGTTGCGGATCCGGTTGCTGCGGCCGCCCTCGCCTTCCTCGACGATCCGGAACGGCTCCTCGAGCGAGACGATCGTGGTGTCCATCCAGGGGCTGCGCAGCGGCCCCTGGGCGCGGAACCTGGCCCCGGCACCGACGCCGACCGGGTCGATCCGCAGCAGGTGAAAGCCGGTGAGGAAGTGATCGGTGAACGAGGACCGGCGGGCGAGGTCGGTGAGCGCCGCGAAGACCTGCTCGCGGGGAAGGTCGATCTCGATTTCGGTGCTGATCGGTCCCATCGGGGCGCCGATTCTAGATGCCGGGCGGGCGGGGCGACCACCCTGGGGAATTTGAGTGACAGGGGCCCGAGCCGGGAGTAGGATCGGAAGAACTAGCGGGAAGGAGTTGTTTTCCATTTTCAACAGCGTCGACACCCACCCAGTCGGCGAGCCGTTCGCCTCCGGTTCGATGCCCGGCGAGGGCACCTATTTCTGCCTCGTCTGCGGCACCCAGCTCTCGCTGCGCGAGACCGACGAGCTGCCCGACTGCACCTACTGCGGGGCGAGCCGCTTCCGCCGTGACTCGATCTTCTCCTCACTGCAGGAGCACGGCTCCCCCACCGTCGAATTCGCCCTCCCCGCCAATCGTGAGCTCCCCACCTGGGTGGAGGAGGCCCAGGAGCAGCTGGCCGAGCCCGGGTTCCACCTGGCGATGCGCGAGAACGGCAAGGTCATCACCTTCCTGCTCAGCAAGGACTGGACCCGGATCGGCCGCTGCGAGACGGCGGACGTCTGCCTCGACGACCCAAGCGTCTCCCGCCGCCACGCGATGCTGGCGACCGATGGCGAACGGCCACCGCGGGTCCTCGACGACCGCAGCCTCAACGGAGTGTTGGTCAACGGCCGCAAGGTCGACTACGCCGAGCTGGAGCCGGGCGACGAGCTGACGATCGGTCGCCACCGGCTGTACCTGCTGCAGGCGTAGCTCGCTCTGCGCTTTTCCCGCCCCTCCCCCTCCTACGATTCGGCCCGGTGACCGCTGCACCCCTCTCGGATGACCCTGGCCGCCCCACGGGCGGGGAGGAGTCGATCTCGGCCTCGGCCGAGCGAGCCCGCGCGGAGCTCCACGCCGAGATAGAACGAGTCCGCAAAGGAGTCGAGCAGATGCTCGACGAACAGGACGCACCCCTGAACGATGACCTCCGCTCCGAGCTGGAGACGATGCAGCGAGACCTCCGCCGCGAGCTCGATACCGCCCAAGAGGACCTCCGCCGCTACGTCAAAACCCGCATCCGCAAGTCCCAAAAGCGCACCGACCGCTCGATCAAGCGCCTAGACGACCGCACCACCACGCTCGAGAAGCGCCTCGACGACCTAGCCGCCGAGCGCCGCCTAGCCGAATACCGCATCCACACCGACACCGAGCAAATGCTCGACGGGTTGCTCAGCGAGGTAAGAGGGATCGCGGATCGGTTGGAGGGGAAGCCTTCTTCACTTTGAGCGTTGGAGGGGTCCGGTGACCCCTCTCGCTCAACTTGTTTCGGTGGTACGTG
>DASTSW010000095.1:0-2566 GCA_035760445.1 Solirubrobacterales bacterium
CCCACCGCTGTGAACCGCACCCCTCTGCGGGAGCGCTCGAGCTACTTGCCGTCGCGCTTCTTGATCGCTTCGCGGACGCCGGCGGGCAGATTCGCGAAGACACCGCGCCTCCGCTTCGGCTTGGCGATCATTTCCTCAACGACGAAGTTGAGGAGATTGAAGAGGGCTGAAGCGGTATCGGTGTCATCGGTCAGATCCATCTCGCCGGGATGGACAGCGTTGTTGCCGATCACGCGCAGGGAATCCATCGCTTCCTGTACTTCCTCAGGAAGGCCCTTCTGAACGAGGCTCTTGATGTCCTCGTTGATGTTTTCGCCCTTCTCACCGAGGTCTTTGCAGAGCTTCTGGACCGCCAAGCGAAGCAGCGCACTGGCCCCCCGCGGAGACTGACCAACTATCCGGCGCGCCTCTTCGTAGTCGCCCTTCACGTCCTCGGGCATCTCGATATGCGGGCGGGGGCCGCCGCCGATCACCGGGTCAACACACCGCTCCTCGTTCGCATTCCACAGAGACTTACCGTGGCAATTTCGACAGGTGCACAAGTAGTACCCGGGGTAATAAGAAGCAAAGGGAGAAGAGCTTTCGGCTCGAATCGTCTGCCACACCTGCTGGGCAAGAACACCGCAATGCATGCAGTGGAAGGAATCGCCATCCAAGTAGGGGGCAACGTGCTCGCCCTCACTGGCCAGTTGCTCGAACTCCTCGACCTGCCCCTCCTGCTCAGCCATGCCGAGCCAGCGTAGCGGTTAGATCTTGAGCAGCAGGAACGTGTTCAGGGTGAAGAGGACGGCAACTATGACCGTCGCGCGGTCGAGGTTTTTCTCGACCATCGAGCCGCCGCCGATGCCGCTGCCACCGGCGCCACCAACGCCGAAGGCGCCGGAGAGCCCCGCGTCTTTCCCCGAGTGCAGCAGGATGAGGAAGATCAAGACGACGGCGAAGATCACCTGGATGACGCTGAAGAACGTGTACATGCGCGGGAAAGTCTAGGCGATCAAGCTCGCCCTAGCCCTGCTCGACCTTCTCCGGCTCGCGGGGCTGGGATCCGTTCCCGTTCCCGTTCTCTCTGTTCCTGTCGGTGCGGTCGAGGATCTCCAGCGCTTCGCGCCGCAGCTCGGCGTCGAGCGCGGCGAAGTCCTCGTCGCTGAGCTTGCCCGCCGCGTGGTCCAGCTCGGCGTCGCGGATCTCGCGGTACTTGGCTTCCTTGCGCGCGTCGGTTTCGGTCCGCACCAGCGCCCCGCGGCGGCGTCCGCGCGTCGGCCAGAGGGCGATCAGCGCTCCGGCGAGGGCGATGATCCCGCCGATCCACATCCAGGTCACGAGCGGGTCGACGATGATCCGGAAGGTCGCCGGCGCGTCGTCGTCGAGGTAGCTCTTGGCGACCCGCTCAGCGGCGAGACCCTGCAGCTGAGTTATCTGCTCGAACGCCTGCGGCTGCAGCGCCGGGTTGGCGGCCGCGGCCCGCATCAGCGCCCCCAGCGCTTTGCACTGGGCCGGCGTCCCCGGCGCCCCCTGCACGCAGGCTCTGAAGCCTTTGTCGGCGTCCCGCCCGCGGCGCTGGATCGCGGCGATGTCGGGCTGCTCGGCGATCCAGAGGTCGGCGCCGAGCCCGGCCCGCAGGCCGACCTCGCTGGTCGCCTCGCCGGCGAAGAAGCTGGAGATCAGCCCCGCTTCCTGGCCGGTGGGTCGGAAGTACTGGCGGCTGGGGCGCAGGAAGCCGATCACCTCGCCGTCTTCTTCGATCCGCAACAGCGAGCCGAAACCGAGCTTCTCCTGGTCGACCGAGACAGTCGGCTTGACGTAGGTAATCGTGCGGCCGTCGACCACGACGCTCTCCCCCGGTTTCAGCTCGACGTCGCGGTTGGTCTGAAAGCTCGAGGAGGCGGCGATGCCGATCAGCAGGACGATGACGCCGACGTGGACGATGTAGCCGCCGTAGCGGCGGCGGTTGCGGCTGACCAGCCCGACCAGCGCCTGCGGGCCGGGCTCGCCGCTGAGCTGGCGGCGGGCCGAGGCGCCGCTCCAGAACTCCTGCGCCAGGCCGGTGAGGGCGAAGGCGGCGAAGGCGAAGAGCGTCAGGGCCCAGATGTTGTCGGCAGCGTCGCTGAAGACCACCAGCCCCAGAGTCACCACCGCGGCGACCGCAAGCGGCACCCGGAAAACCCGCTTCGCCGACTCCCAACTGACCCGGCGCCAGGCCAGCAGCGGCCCGATCCCAGTGAAGAGGACGAGACCGATCGCCAGCGGCGTCGTGTAGCGGTCGAACCAGGGGGCGGCCAACGAGGCCTTCTCGCCGGTGAAGAGCTCGGAGATCAGCGGGAAGAAGGTGCCCCAGAAGATCACCGCGGTCATCCCGACCAGGAGCAGGTTGTTGACCAGGAAGACCGACTCGCGAGAGGCCAGCGAGTCGATCCGCTTCTCCGAGCGCAGGTCGTCGAGGCGGCTGACGATCAGCGCCGTCGAGCCGACCAGCACGACCCCGATCAGGCCGAGGATGTAGGGGCCGACAGTGCTGTCGCCGAAGGCGTGGATCGACTGCAGGACGCCGGAGCGGACCAGGAAGGTG
>DASTSW010000096.1:0-11887 GCA_035760445.1 Solirubrobacterales bacterium
CGTCCGCGACGGGGTGATGATCTCCTTCAAGGACCACCGCGTGAAGCTGCTGGTGGCGACCGACATCGCCGCCCGCGGGCTCGACGTCGAGCACGTCACCCACGTCATCAACTACGACGTGCCGAACTCCTCGGAGACCTACGTGCACCGCATCGGGCGCACCGGCCGAGTCGGGCGCACCGGCCGCGCGATCACCTTCGTCACCCCCGACCAGCGCGACGAGATCGGCCGCATCGAGCGCGACGTGAAGACCACGATCGGCGAGTGGGAGACCCCCGAGGAGCGGCTCGAACATGCGCCGCGGCCGCGGCGGCGCGAGCGCGAGCGGGGGGAGCGGCGCGAGCGTCCCAAGCCGGCGGCCGCCGAGGCCAACGGCGATGCGAGCACCGACGGCGACAAGGCGGCAACGACCAAGCTCTTCGTCAACCGCGGCGAGAACAGCGGCATCAACGAGGAGGCCCTGCGCTGGGCGTTGCGCGAGGGCGCGGTTCTCCCCGAGGAGGCCATCCACGACGTCCGGGTCCTGCACCGCTTCTCCTTCGTCGAGGTCGATCCCGAGGTGGCCGAGCGCACCGTCGAGTTCCTCGACGGCACCAAGCTCGAGGGCAAGGAGATCCGCCTCGAGATCGCCAAGAGCTGAGTCTCGGCTCACCAGCCACCGAGTCGAAGTGGCGGCTGGGGGTATGGGATATGTGTGCGGTCTCTTCTCGGTCTCGTTTGCCTGTGCCTGATGGCAGCGCTGTTGCTGCCGTCTTCGGCTGCGGCTGAGTCGCCCGCTCCACGCTGTGCCGAAGGCCCCGAGACGGTCGCCGGCACGACCTACGGCACGCCCTGCGACGACCTGATCGTCGCCCCTCCCGGAGTCGGGTTGGTCCGGGGCGGCAGGGGTGATGACACGATCGTCGCCGCGGCAGTTGTCAGCGATTGCCCGAGCGGCTGCTTCCTCGGGGTCGGCAGCCAGACCTTCGAAGGCGGTCCCGGCAACGACTTCGTCTTCGGCGAGCGCGGCAACGACACCCTGAAGGGCGGCGAAGGCGACGACCAGCTGTTCGGCGGGATCGGCGACGACCTCGTCCAGGGCGGGCCGGGTAACGACCGGCTGGCCGGTGGCTTCGGCGCCGACTCGATCGACGGCCAGGAAGGCGACGACTACGTGCGCGGCGACGCGACGATCGACCGCATCTTCGACACCGGCGGTGGCACCGACACGCTCAGCTTCTCGACCGGGGTGACGCCGGGATTCGGCGACAGCGTGCCGATCGCAGGTTTCCCGCCCTCCGGCGGCGAGCGGGGGGTGGAGCTGGAGATGGGCGAGGACGGCCAGAACGCCGACAACGGAGTCGCCCCGTTCGGCGGCGGCGTCGACGAAATCGAAGCGGGGAACTTCGAGACCGTGGTCGGGACGCCGTTCTCCGACCATCTGGTCGGTACGGCCGCGGCGCAGAGCTTCTACGGCGGCGGCGGCGCCGACGCGATCGAGGGTGGGGGAGGCGGAGACACCCTGGTCGGCGGTGCCGACGGCGATTACCTCGACGGCGGCACGGCCGCTTCCCGCGACACCGGTCTGGTCAGTGTCGGGATGATGACCCCGCCCGGCGCAACTCCCTACACCCAGCTCTACCTGGTCGGCAGCAGTGGCGACGACGAGGTCACCGCCACCTACGCGCCCGGCGCGGTCGGCTTCGAGCTCACCGCCGGCGAATTCGACCAGAGCCCGAGCGGTGACGGCGGTTGCGAGATCGAATCTGCGACCGAAGCGAGCTGCCCGCTGGCCGCTCCGCTCGACTCGGTCCTGCTCGCCGGGATGGGCGGCGACGACACGATTGCCGCCGGCGGCTTCCCGGCTACTGCCAGCGTGGTCGCGATCGGCGGCGAAGGCGGCGACTCGCTCACCGGCCGGAACGGGGAGGACATCCTCATCGACGGGCCCGGGTCGGGCGCGGACGTGCTCAGCGCGCTCGGCGGCGACGACGCCCTCACCCACAACGGCGGCGCCGACCAGCTGCTCGGTGGCGACGGCAACGACCTCTTCCTCTCCGACTCGGTCTGCGACGGCGAGGAGATCGCCGGCGGCGCCGGCCGCGACAACTCCTCCTGGGCGCGACTGGACGCCAGCGTCTCAGCCGACCTGGAAGCGGGAATCGCCGGCGACCCGGGGAGTGACGGGTCCCCGGACTGCGGCAGCGGCGGGCTGGATTCGATGACGTCGATCGAGGATCTGGAGGCGTCGTCGGCGGCCGACGTCCTCCGTGGCGACGCCGGCCCGAACCAGCTGCTCGGCCACCTTGGCGCCGATCAGTACATGGCCGGCGCCGGCGAAGACACGATCCTCGCCAACTCCGGTGACGCCGATCCGCTGATCGACTGCGGCGCCGACAGTGACCGCGCGCTGGTCGACTTCGCCGAATACGGAGACACGACGCCGGTCAATTGCGAGACCGTCACCGAAGCGGCGCCGAACAGCTTCCAGACCGGCACCCAGCTGCCGCCGCCCCCGCTGGACGAACCGTCGCCGCCGGTAACGGAGCCACCGCCGCCGCCCCCGGTCACGCCGCCGCCCGACCGCATCGCGCCGCGGACCAAGCTCGGCTCCCACCCCCGCGCGACGGTCTTCTCGGCGCGAACGTGGCGGACCGTCAGCTTCCGCTTCGCCGCGAACGAGGCGGCCAGCTTCCGCTGCAAGCTCGACGCCGGCCCTTACCGCGCCTGCACCTCACCCCGCGCCTACCGGGTCAAAGTCGGCCGCCACGCTTTCCGCGTCGTCGCGATCGACCGCGCCGGCAACGCCGACCCGACTCCCGCGCTCTTCAGGTTCTCAGTGCGCCGTCGCTAGGAGGGGCTGGCGGCGGTCAGCTCGGAGATTGTCTCCAGCAGCCGGTCGAAATCGATCGGCTTGGTGACGAAGGCCTCGATCCCGAGGTCGGTCGGGGCGTCGGCGTCACCGGCGTTCTGGTGGGCGCTGACGATCACGGCGGGAACCTCCCAGCCGGCGCCGCGCAGCTCGCGCAGGGCGTCGATCCCGGACTTGCGCGGCATCATCGCGTCGAGCAGCAGCATGTCGGGGACGACCCCGGCGGCGATGTGGTCGAGCACCTCTTGGCCGTCGGCGGCGGTCTCGACCGAGTGGCCGGCCATCTCCAACCTGGTCCGCATCAGCAGCAGGATCGTCTCCGAGTCATCGGCCACGAGGATCGTCGCCATCAGCTCGCCTCCGCCGCGGTCCGGCCCTGACCGTTGCCGGTGTCGCCCAGTGCCGGCGCCGGCGCGATCGGCAGCCGCAGCCGGAAGGTGGAGCCGACGCCGACCGTCGACTCGGCCGTGATGCTGCCGCCGTGCAGCTCGGCCAGCGATTTCGAGATCGCCAGGCCGAGACCGGTGCCGCCGACCCGCTGGGTCAGGCCCGCGTCGCCGCGGGTGAAGCGGTCGAAGATGCGGCCGATCTGGTCCTCGGGGATGCCCTGTCCGTTGTCGCTCACGCTGATCTCCACCTCGGCGGCGAGCGGCCGCACCGCGATCGCGATGGACGCACCTTCGGGTGAGTACTCATGCGCATTCGTAAGCAAATTCACAAGTATTTGTCTTATCCGGTCGGGCTCGACGTTGATCAGGGGCAGGCCAGGCGGCACGTCTTCGCGCAGCGACTGGTGCCCCGCCTCGGTCTGGGCGCGCATGGTACGCACGACGTCCTCGATGAGCGGCGCGACCTCGGTCGGCTGCGGCTGGATCGCCAGGCGGCCGACGTCGGAGCGGGCCAGGTCGAGCAGGTTGTTCAGCAGCCGCACCAGGTGGCGGCAGTTGTCGAGGATGATTTCGACGGTCTCGGCCTGCTGCGGGCTGAGCGAGTCGCGGTCCAGCATCAGCAGCTCGGCGAAGCCCTGGACCGAGGTCAGCGGGCTGCGCAGCTCGTGCGAGGCGGTGAGGACGAACTCGTCTTTGAGCCGGTCCAGCTCTTCGCGCCGGCTCTCCTCCTGCTCCAGCTCCTCGGCCATCTCGTTGAAGGCGGCGCCGAGCGTTGCCGTCTCCGAGAGGCCGCCGACCTCGACCCGGGCGCTGCGGTCGCCGGAGGCCAGGCGCCCCGCCGCGGCGACCAGCTGCTCGAGCGGTCTTCGCATCGAGGAGATCAGGCCGCTGAAGAGCAGCAGGGCCCCGGTCAGGCCGGCGATCAATCCGGCAGCTACGAGCAGGGCGGTGTCGCGGGTGTCGCCGGAGATTTCATCCTGCAGCTGCTCGCGCCGGTCGATCTGCTGATGGACCGTTTGGCGCGCCGCTTTGCCGCCGGTGCCCTGGGCGATTTCGACCCGCGCTTCCATCTCCACCTGGTAGGAGCGGGCGATCGCGTCCTCGAAGTCCTGGCGCTGCTGGATGAAGCGGCCGACGCCGATCACCGCCATCGCGGTGAGCACGGCAAAGCCGATCGCGAAGCCGATCCGCAGCCGGTTGGCGAGCGACGGGCTCAGCCGTCGATTGGATCGTGAATATGCTTGAGCCCCGATGGCTGACGAGGCTACCGAGCAAGACGGAACCGTCGCGGCTCCGGACGGAATCGACCAAGCGTCGCTCGAAGCCTGGTTCGGCGACAACGTCCCCGGGGTCGAGCTGCCGCTGCGCTTCGAGCGGATCGCCGGCGGCCACTCGAACCTCACCTACCGCGTCACCGACGCGGCGGGGCGCCACTGGGCGCTGCGGCGGCCGCCGCTCGGCAAGCGGCTCGGCTCGGCCCACGACATGGGCCGCGAGTTCAAGGTCGTCTCCGCCCTGGGGAGGACCGAGGTGCCGGTCGCGCCGGTGGTCGGGCTCTGCGAGGACGAGAGCGTCAACGGCGCCCCCTTCTACGTGATGGAGTTCGTCGAGGGGCCGATCCTGCGCGGGCTGGCCGAGGCGGAGATCTTCCCCGACGAGGGCGATCGGCGGGCGATCGGCGAGCGCGTCGCCGACACCCTGGTCCAGATCCACGCGGTCGACCCCGACGCCGCCGGGCTCGGCGACCTCGGCCGCAAGGAGGACTACGTCGCCCGCCAGCTGCACCGCTGGCAGGGGCAGTGGGAGAAATCGAAGACGCGCGAGCTGGAGCCGATCGACCGCGTCCACGCGGCGCTCTCGGCCCGCATCCCCGAGCAGGGACCGGCGACGATCGTCCACGGCGACTACCGGCTCGACAACATGATCCTCAGCCCCAGCGGAGAGGTGGCGGCGGTGGTCGACTGGGAGCTCTGCACCCTCGGCGACCCGCTCGCCGACGTCGGCCTGCTGATGGCCTACTGGCCCGAGCGCGGCCAGGGAGACGACGTCGTCGCCCTCGGCATGCCCGCCAACCTCGCCCCCGGCTTCCCGACCCAGCAGGAGATCGCCGCCCGCTACGCCGAGCGCAGCGGCCGCGACCTCTCCGACCTCGGCTTCTACGTCGCCCTCGGCTACTGGAAGCTGGCGATCATCCTCGAGGGCGTATACGCCCGCTACGTGGCCGGCGGCTACGGCAAGGTCGACGAGGGCGTCCACGCCTTCGCCAAGCTGGTCGAGCGCCTGGCCGAAGAGGCCGAGCGGGCCGAGCGGGCAGACTAGACGGCGTCGGGCTCGCCTGAAAGGCTGGGGCGGAAACCCCAGTCAACACAAGGGAGAGCTCGTGAAGCAGATCAAGAAGCGGCTCACGTACGCGAACGTGATGTCGTCGATCGCAGTGTTCCTCGTCCTCGGCGGCGGCGCCGCGATTGCGGCCGGTCAGCTGGGTAAGAACAGCGTCGGCAGCAAACAGCTGAAGAAGAACGCTGTTACCACGGCGAAAATCAAAAAAGGCGCTGTCACCGGCGCCAAAGTGAAAGCCGGCTCGCTGAAAGCATCGAACTTCGCCGCTGGCCAGCTGCCGGCCGGACCGAAAGGCGACAAAGGCGCCCCCGGTCCGAGCTTCGGCGCCTTCGGCAACGGCGGCTGCGGCGAACTCGAAGAACCGTTCGAGGTGTGTGCATCGACGGGATCGGTCAACCTGCCGTCCGCCGGCCACGTGCTCCTGATCGCCTCCGCCGAATGGGACAACGACGACAACTCCGTTCCGCCGGACTCCGGTGACTGCCGGTTGTCGGTGAATGGCTCCCCCGTCTCGCGGGATGTCAGCTTCGGTGAGAACACCTCAACGCACGGCATTGACGAGGGCGGCAGCATCACGATGAACTGGATCACCGGCCCGCTGTCGGCCGGTTCCCACTCCTTCGCGTTCGAATGCAGGGAGGAATCGGGGTCCACCTACGTCGCCGAAGCGATGCTCTCGGCGGTCCTGCTGGGCAGCGCCTCGCTCAACATCGAGCCCGACATCATGGTCAAATAGGAGAACGCCAAATCGACTGTCTCGAAGGGCCGGCGATCGCCGGCCCTTCTTTTAGGAGGTCCCCTTGAAACGACTACACAAGCACCTCACCTACGCGAACGTGATGTCGTCCCTCGCAGTCTTCCTCGTCCTCGGCGGTGGTGCCGCGTTCGCCGCCAGCCAGATCGGCAAGAACAGCGTCGGCTCCAAGCAGCTGAAGAAGAACGCCGTCACCGCCGCGAAGATCAAGAAGAACGCGGTCACCACGGCGAAGATCAGGAACCGCGCGGTGACCGGCGCCAAGATCAACCTCGGCACCCTCGGCACCGTCCCCAGCGCCGCGCGCGCCGAAACCGCCGGCAACGCCGACACGGTCGGCGGCAGCAGCGTCAGCAAGGCCTTCGCCAAGGTCCCGGCGAACAGCACCGTGACCCTCGGGACGTTCGGCGCCTTCAAATTCCTCGCCACCTGCGACCCCAGCGGCAACGTCACCATCACCGTCGATCCCCAGGCCGGCGACACCGACTACGTGGCCTCGGGCAACGGCTCCCCGGAAGGGGCGTTCTTCGCCCGCGAAGGCGGGGTGGAGCCGAACTCGGAAGCGATCAGCGGCGAAAACGACCGCGGTCAGCTCAACTTCGCCGGCGCCCAGACGGGCGGGCCGACCGTGACCGGGGTCCTCGGCTGGGACGACACCCCGTCCTTCGACGAAGAGAACGTCTGCGCCGTCTACGGCCAGATGACCGTGTCCGGTTAGGCGTCGTACAGCTTTGACAGCCTCTCGGAGCCCTTTTGGGCACAACCAATCAAAGGAGAACTGTTGAAGCAGCTACGTAAACGACTCACGTACGCAAACGTGATGTCGTCGATCGCGGTCTTTCTCGTCCTCGGCGGCGGCGCCGCCTTCGCCGCCAACCAGCTCGGCAAGAACAGTGTCGGCCAGAAGCAGTTGAAGGCCAACTCTGTCACCACCGCGAAGATCAAGAAGAACGCGGTTGCCACGGCCAAGATCAAGAACGCCGCTGTGACCGGCGCCAAGATCAAGGACGGCTCGATCACGGGCACCGAGATCAACGCCGCCACCCTGGGGACCGTTCCCAACTCCGCCACGACGAACGTCGTCAAAGCAGGCAAGGGGACGCTGACCAACGGCCAGGAAGCGGTCGTCTTCGAACACGGACCGGTGAAGATCACGGTCAAGTGCATCATCGCGCCGTCCAATTCGGCCTACCTCAGCCCGCTCGCCTTCATCTCTTCGAGCACCGGGGGCACGGTCTTCACCAGCTGGGAGGACGGCAGCAAGAACCTCGGTCCGGGCACCCCGGAAAACGAGCGTGAGCTGAACGAATACCAGTGGGCCGGGAGCACCGGTGAGTACAACTACGACTCCGCCAGCGACATCGGCGTCAGCGCCACCGCCGCCAACGGGCAGTCGTTCACCGCTTTCATCGCCCTCGCTTCCGAGAAAGACAGCAACACCTGCTGGTACTGGTCCACCGGGACCATCATCAGCTAGACCATCCGGGCTGCGTGCCGGGGCTCGAGGCTGCCTTCAGCCTCGGCCTCGGCGCGCTTTGCCCAGCGGTTCAGCTCGCGGCGGGCGAGGACCATCTTGTGGACCTCGTCGGGGCCGTCGGCGAGGCGCAGCATGCGACTGAAGCGCCACATGATCGCCAGCGGCGTGTCGTCGGTCATCCCGAGCGAGCCGTGGATCTGGATCGCTCGGTCGAGCACGTCCATGACCATGTTGGCGGCGACGATCTTGATCGCCGAGATCGCCTGGCGGGCGGCGCGCTTGCCCTCCGTGTCCATCTTCCAGGCGGCGTAGAGGGTCAGCAGGCGGGCCTGGTCGATCTCCATCCGTGAGGCGGCGATCGACTCCTGGACGAACTGCTTCTCGCCCAGCGGCCCGCCGAAGGCGGTGCGCTCGTTGGCGCGGCGGCACATCATCTCGTGCGCCCGCTCGGCGGTCCCGATCGCCCGCATGCAGTGGTGGATGCGACCTGGGCCGAGGCGGTCCTGGGCGACGGCGAAGCCGGCGCCGCGCTCGCCGAGCAGGTTCTCCTTCGGCACCCGGCACTCTTCGTAGCGGATCTCGCAGTGGCCGGGGCCGCCGTCATGGCCCATCACCGAGATCGGCCGCACCAGGTTGAAGCCGGGGGTGTCGGTGGGGACGCAGATCATCGAGGCGCGCGCGTAGGGGTGGGCATCGGGGTCGGTGACGACCATCGCGATCGCCAGGTCGGCGCCGACCGCGCCGGAGGTGAACCACTTGTGGCCCTCGACCACCCACTCGTCGCCGTCGAGCGTCGCCTTGGCCTGCAGCAGGGTCGGGTCGGAGCCGGAGACCTCGGGCTCGGTCATCGAGAAGCAGGAGCGGATCCGGCCCTCCAGCAGCGGCTCCAGCCAGCGCTCGCGCTGCTCTGACGTGCCGTGCTCGGCGAGGATCTCCATGTTGCCGGTGTCCGGTGCCGAGCAGTTGAAGGCCATCGGCGCCGCCATCGGGCTGCGGCCCATCTCCTCGCAGAGCAGGCCGTACTCCCAGTTCTTCAGCCCCGGCCCGAAGCGCTCGTCGGGCATGAACAGGTTCCAGAGACCGTCGTTCTTCGCCTTCTCGCGGACGGCGGTGAGGTTGGCGGGATAGGGAACCCCCGGGCCGACCTCCGCGTCGAGCGCCTCCATCAGCTCGCGCTCCTGCGGGTAGATCTCGCCGTCCATGAAGTCGAGCACGCGCTCGCGCAGCTGGGCGACCTCGGGGCTGGGGGTGAAGTCCATCGGTTCCTCTCCTCGTCCTCTTTGGAGGAACAACGCTAATCGATGGGGCGCCTCAGGACCGGCGGTAGCGGGCGAAGAGCTCGCCGCCCTCCTCGAGCAGCCAGACCAGCTCCATCCCGACCGTCTCCGAGAGCGGTCCCTCGACGATCCGCGGCGCCGCGTCGCCACCGCTCAGCTTCGGCGCGATCGTCAGGAAGAGCTCGTCGACCAGGCCGGCCTCCTGGAGCGAGCCGTGCAGGGTCGGCCCGCCCTCGCACATCACCGCCCGCACGCCTTCCTCGTGCAGGGTGCCGAGCAGGTCGGCGGGGTCGGCCCACTCGCCGCCGCGGCTCTCGACCACGACCAGCCGCTTGCCGAGGTTTGCGTAGCGCTCGGCCCGCATCGTCCCGGCGCCGATCATCACCGCGTCGAAGCGCTTGCGCAGCCCGGCCAGCATCGCGGTGTCGGTCTCGGAGCCGATCGGGCCCGAGACGCCCCCGATCGTCGCCCGCCCGTCGAGCGTGGCGGCGAAGTTGACGGCGACGAACGGCCGTCCCTCGCGCTCTTGCTCCAAAGGCCGGTAGGTCTCCAACTGCTCGGAGACCGTGGTCGGGCCGGGATCGGGGAGGAGCCGCCGCATCGGCGGCAGGCTACCCGTGGGCGCTCAGGAGTAGTCGTGCCAGCCGGCGAACTCGCGGCCGGCGAACTTCTGCAGCTCGGCGACGTCCTCGGTGAAGCGGCCGCGGACCGTCTCGAAGAGATCGTCGGGCAGCTTCGGCTTGGGCGCTGGCGGCTTGTCGGGGTCGTGGACGACCTTCTCGACGATCCAGCGCATCGACTCCGGCAGGCGGTCGAAGTTGCGGTCGAAGGAGCGCAGCCCGGGCAGTTTCACCAGCTTCTCCATCAGCTGGTATTTGTCGCCCTCCTTGGCGCTCGACTTCTCCCACTCGCGGTCGAAGTGCTCCGAGCTGAAGCTGTCGTCGACGCCGGCGAAGGCGAACGCCTTCCGCATCGTCTCGTCGCGTTCGGTCTGCAGCTCCTCCTGGGTGATGATCTCGATCTGCTCGCGGTCGAAGCGCTCCAGGTAGGGCTGCAGCTGCATCCAGTACTTGGAGCGGTTCATGTAGGAGGTGTCGGGTCGCGAGAGGACCTCGACCAGGTCGCCGGTCTCGTAGCCGGCGCCGGTCGCGTGGACCCAGTGGGAGAGCATCCGCTTGATCGGGTCGCGGACCATGTAGAGCAGCCGCGCGTCCGGGCAGCTCTGCTTGATCCGCTCGGCGGCGCCCTCGAAGCGGGGAAGGTTGGTGTAGTGGGGCGAGGACTCGCCGCGGACCTCGAAGCGGTCGTCGAAGCGGCTCGCGTACCAGTCGATGCCGAGGTCCCAGTTCAGCTCCTCGACGAAGAAGTTGAGCTCCTTCGGCTTCGACATCTGGATTTCCGGATGCAGGCCGAGGTAGTGGTGGATGCTCGTCGTCCCGCACTTGAGGCCGCCGATGATGATCAGGTTCGGCAGCTGCGCGTGGGCCTTGCGCCGGCGCCGGCGGCGGCTCTTGCGGTCGGCGGCGTAGCGCTCGCGGGCGCGGTCGCACATCGCGACGTCGGCGGGGTCATGAGCGGCGGTGGGTGGCAACGTATGCGTGTCGGTGTCCGGCACGAGCGTGGCTAGTCTAGCTGCGATGCCCACCGCCGATCTCCAAGCCAGCTTCAGGCGTTTCTTCGACGCCTCGACCGAATTCTTCCGCCACCTCTCGGAAATCGACTGGTCGGTCTTCGCGCTGGCGCTGCTCTGCCTGCTGGCGATGCAGCTGGCCCGCGCCTGGGCCTGGCGCAACGTGCTGCGGGCGGCCTACCCGGAGGAGCGGATCCCCTTCCTGCCGCTGGCCGCCGCCTATCTGGCCGGGGCCGGGATCAACGCGATCATTCCCGCCCACGCGGGCGACGCGACCAAGGTCTTCCTCGTCAAACGCCAAATCCCCCACTCCTCCTATCCGGCGGTGACCTCCTCCTTCCTCGTGCAGACGGTGTTCGACACCTCGGTCGGCATCCTCGTCCTCTTCTACGCGATCAGCCAGGGCCTGCTGCCGCCGCTGCCGCGGATCCCCGACCTGCCCGCCTTCGAGATCGCCTTCTGGGCCGAACATCCGAACTACTTCTTCATCGCCGTCGGCGTCACCCTGCTGGCGATCGCGATCGCGATCTACCTGCTCGCCCACCGCGTGCGCCGCTTCTGGGAGCGGGTCCGCCAGGGTCTCGTCATCCTCACCGAGCCGCGCCGCTACCTGCGCGAGGTCTTCGCCTGGCAGGGGGTGGGCTGGGTCTGCCGCTTCGCCGCCTTCTGGTTCTTCCTCGAGGCCTTCGGGATCAACGGCTCGATCGGCAACGTGATGCTGGTGATGAGCTGCCAGGCGATCGCCAACATCGTCCCCTTCACCCCGGGCGGCGCTGGCGCCCAGCAGGCGCTCCTGGTGGCGACCCTGCACGGGCCGACCCGGACCGCCGTCCTCTCCTTCTCGGTCGGCACGCAGATCGCGATGGCCGCCTGGTCGGTGGTGCTGGGCTTCACGGCGATGCTGCTGGTCTTCAGGACCACCGACTGGCGCGGCCTGATGAGGCAGGCGGAAGAGGAAGCGGAGGGCGAAAAGGCGGCCCAGGCGGCGAGCCCCTAGCTCGACCAGCCGGGGTAGCGGCCGGCCACGCGCCACTGCCACGGCGGTTGCTCACCCGCCGGGAACTCGTAGTGGTTGCGGCCCGGCAGGGTCTCGAGAGGAACCAAGGCGGGGTCATCCTCGAGGAGGACAGGCGTGCCGGAAGCCGCCTCGACGTCGGCCTGGGAGGCCC
>DASTSW010000097.1:0-4574 GCA_035760445.1 Solirubrobacterales bacterium
GCTTTCACCTCCCACCGGCTTCCTCCCCCACCCAACCCACCCGTACTCCACTGCGGCTAAGACGCGCGGGCTAGATTGGCCTTGCATTCCGGGACGCCGCGGATAACGTCACACGTATAGACGCCTCCGTTCCCGACATCCGTCTTACCGGCCTCAGCAAGTACTACGGCGAGGTGGCCGCGGTGGCTGGGATCGACCTGGAGATCGCGCAGGGGGAGTTCTTCACCATGCTCGGCCCTTCGGGCTCGGGGAAGACGACGACGCTGCGGATGATCGCCGGCTTCGAGGACCCGACCGACGGCACGATCGAGCTGGCCGGCGAGGACGTCAGCGGCGTCCCGCCCTACGACCGCAGGGTCAACACCGTCTTCCAGGACTACGCGCTGTTCCCGCACATGAGCGTCGGCGACAACGTCGCCTACGGGCTGAAGGTCGCCGGCGTCGCCAAGGCCGAGCGGGCCAAGCGCCGCGACGAGGCGCTGGAGATGGTCCGCCTGCCCGGCTACGCCGACCGCAAGCCGGGAGAGCTCTCCGGCGGCCAGCGCCAGCGGGTCGCCCTGGCCCGGGCGATCGTCAACCGGCCCAAGGTGCTGCTCCTCGACGAGCCTCTCGGCGCCCTCGACCTGAAGCTGCGCGAGGAGATGCAGACCGAGCTGAAGGCGATTCAGGGCGAGGTCGGGATCACCTTCGTCTACGTCACCCACGACCAGGACGAGGCGCTGACGATGAGTGACCGGATCGCCGTCTTCAACAACGGCCGGATCGAGCAGGTGAGCCCACCGCTCGAGCTCTACGAGCGCCCGGCCAACGAGTTCGTCGCCGGCTTCGTCGGCGTCTCCAACCTGATCGAGCGCGACGGTGAGCAGATGACGATCCGCCCCGAGAAGATCGAGTTGCTCGAGCCCGGCGCCGCGGCCGACGGCCTCCACACCGAGACCGGCCGCATCGTCGACGTCGCCTACGCCGGGATGGTCACCCGCTTCACGGTTCAGCTGGACACCGGGGAGAAGCTCCAGCTCGTCAGACAGAACGTGGAGAGCGCGTCCTCGGGCGCGTCGCCTGTGCAGGGAAACGAAGTCCTAGTCGGGTGGCGACCCGAGCACGCGGCCGCCGTCGGCGGGAAGTCAACTAAAGAGGAGGTAGCACCATGAGGAAGAGGGATGCCAATCCTGCCCGCACGGCGTGGCTCGTCGTCGCCGGCCTGGTCGTATTCATGCTCGCGCTCGCCGGCTGTGGTGGCGGGGACGACTCGACCAGCGGTGGCAGCAGCGATGAAGCACTGCAGAAGGTAGGCAAAGGAGAGGGCGAAGTCTCGCTCGTCTCCTGGGCCGGCTACGTCGAACCGGGCTGGAGCAAACCGTTCGAACAGAAAACCGGCTGCAAGGTGAACAACAAGGAAGCCGGCACCTCGGACGAAATGGTCGAGCTGATGAAATCCGGGCAGTACGACGGCGTCTCCGCCTCCGGCAACGCTACCGCCCGGCTGGTCGCAGCCGATCTCGTCGCCCCGGTCAACACCGACCTGGTCCCGAACTACAAAACGGTCTTCGCCGACCTCAAGGACCAGCCGTACAACACCTTCGACGGGGTCAACTACGGCATCCCGCACGGTCGCGGCGCCAACCTGCTGATGTGGAACCCGAACGACGTGACGCCGGCGCCGGACTCGTGGAACGTGACCATGGACCCCAAGGTCGCGGCCAAATACAAGGGCAAGATCAGCCAGTACGACGATCCGATGTCGATCGCCGAAGCGGCCGTCTACCTGAAGACCCACGAACCCGACCTGGGGATCGAAAACCCCTACGAGCTGAACGAAGAGCAGTTCAACGCCGCGGTCGACCTGATGAAAGAACAGCAGCCCAACGTCGGCGAATACTGGGGCGAAGCGGCGAAGCAGATCTCCGGCTTCGCCAACGGCGACAACATCGTCGGCACCACCTGGCAGTACCAGTACTTCGCCCTGAAAGGCGAAGGCGTGCCGGTCGAAGCCAGCCCGGCGAGCCAGGGCTTCCTGCCGAAAGAGGGTGCGACCGGTTGGTCTGACACCTGGATGATCGCCAAGGACGCCAAACATCCCAACTGCATGTACGAGTGGATGAACTGGATCATCGAACCGAAAGTCAACGCCGAAGTGGCGGAATGGTTCGGTGAGGCGCCCGCGCAGGAACTCGCCTGCAAAGAGACCGAAAACAAGAATTTCTGTGCCGAATACCACGCCGAAGAACCGCAGTTCTGGGAGCGGGTCTACTACTGGGAAACCCCGCTTGCCGATTGCGGCAACGGCGAGGAAGACTGCATGGACTACAACGACTGGGTGAAAGCCTGGACGTCGATCAAAGGCTGACGACGGTCTGATCGATGGCATCTGAAGCGGTCGCGGAGAGGAGGTCGGTCGGCCACAGGCTGGCCGACCTCTTCCACGGCCGCCGGCGCCTGCAGATAGGGGCGCTGCTGGCCGGCCCGGTCGGCTGGCTGGTGGTCGGCTACCTGGGCTCGCTGGCCCTGCTGCTGGTCGCTGCCTTCTGGTCGGTCGACCCGCTCAGCGGGCTGACCGAAAAGAACTTCACCCTCGAAAACTTCGAAACGCTGGTCAACGAACCGGTCTACCGCGACATCGTCTGGCGCACGGTGCGGACGGCGCTGCTGGTGACGATCACCGACGCGATCATCGCCTTCCCGATCGCCTTCTACATGGCGAAGCTGGCCAGCCGGCGCGGCAAAGCGCTGCTGGTGATCGCGATCCTGCTGCCGCTCTGGTCGAGCTACCTGGTCAAGGTCTACGCCTGGCGGACGCTGCTGTCGGCCAACGGGGCGATCAACTGGGCGCTGGAACCGATCGGCCTGCACGGGCCGGGCTACGGCACCACGGCGGTCTGGCTGGTCTTCAGCTACCTCTGGCTGCCGTACATGATCCTGCCGATCTACGCCGGGCTGGAGCGGATCCCGAACTCGCTGATCAGCGCCTCCGAGGACCTCGGCGCCTCGCCCTTCACCACCTTCCGCCGGGTGATCCTGCCGCTCAGCTTCCCGGCCGTCGTCGCCGGCTCGATCTTCACCTTCTCGCTGACCCTCGGCGACTACATCACCCCGCGCCTGGTCTCCAATGACCAGTTCATCGGCAACGTGATCTTCAGCAACGTCGCCAACAACCAGCCCTTCGCCGCGGCCCTGGCGATGGTCCCGATCGTGGTGATGATCGCCTACCTGTTGGTTGCCCGAAGGCTGGGAGCGTTCGAGCATGTCTAGGGGGTCGCGATGAGACTCTCGAAGCGCTCGCGGTTGCTACTGCGGATCGCCGTCGCGGTCGGCCTGGCGTTCATCTACATCCCGCTGATCATCATCTTCATCTACGCCTTCAACTCGAGCAAGATCCTCGAGTGGCCGCCGCCGAGCTACACCACCCACTGGTTCGACCAGGCGTTCAGCAACGAGGCGGCGCGGGAGGCGTTCTTCACCTCGCTGAAGGCGGGGGTGGCGGCAACCGCGATCGCCCTGGTGCTCGGCACCCTCGCCTCATTGGCGGTGGCGCGGCACCGCTTCTTTGGACGGGAGACGATCTCCTTCCTGGTGATCCTGCCGATCGCCCTGCCGGGGATCGTCACCGGCGTCGCGATCAGCAACACCTTCACCCAGGTCCTCGACGTGCCGCTCAGTCTCTTCACGGTTATCGTCGGCCACGCCACCTTCTGCATCGTCGTCGTCTACAACAACTCCGTCGCCCGCCTGCGCCGCCTCTCCGGCTCCTTCGAGGAGGCCTCGGCCGACCTCGGCGCCCACACCTGGCAGACCTTCCGCTACGTCACCTTCCCGGGGATGAAAAGCGCCCTGATCGCCGGCGGCCTGCTCGCCTTCGCCCTCTCCTTCGACGAGATCATCGTCACCAACTTCACGATCGGCGCCGGCGAACAGACCCTGCCGATCTGGATCTTCTCCAACCTCTTCCGCCCTCGCGAACTCCCCATAGTCAATGCCGTAGCCGTCATCGTGATCCTGATCTCGATCATCCCCGTCTACCTAGCCCACCGCCTAGGAGGCGACGAGGGCGGCCCCGCCGCCGGCCGAGGAGCGGGAGGCGTCAAAGGCGGCAGCGTCGAGACCGAGGCCACCGCGGTCCCGTAAACCGATCGGCGTTCGTCCTTTGTAGGGCTATAGACCACCAAAGGACGAACGCGCTGTTGAGGAACTGTCACGCCTCCTTCCCTGCGCCTTTCGAACCCCGCTCTGGCTATCGAGGGATGGGCCGGTGGGGGTCCCTGGGGACTCAGCATGGAGCCGCGCTGCTACGCCCGCGGTGTCAGCCAATTACGTACCTCGCGGCGGAGGTGCCCCCAGGGACCCCCACCGGCCCATCCCCACCCCGCGCCTAAAGCGGGATGTTGCCGTGCTTGCGCTTCGGCTGCTCGACCCGCTTGGTCTGCAGCATGCGCAGGGCCCGGATCAGCTTCGGGCGGGTCTGGCGGGGCTCGATGACGTCGTCGATGTAGCCGCGCTCCGCCGCCGAGTAGGGGTTGGCGAAGTGGGCTTTGTAGTCGTCGATCAGTTTCTGGCGGCGCTCGTCGGGGGTCGGCGAG
>DASTSW010000098.1:0-69632 GCA_035760445.1 Solirubrobacterales bacterium
GTCGACGAGAAGCAGTTCCCGACCCCGGCCGATCTCTTCACGATCGACCAGTTCGGTGGCTGGGGCAAAGTCAACGATGAGTTCTTCGACGACGAAAGCGGCTCTGTCGCTGAGATCGAGAAGGAACTCGGAGTCTCGACGAGCGGCTGATGGAGGCACACCCGGCAAACCTCCCCGCACCTACCGAGCACCGGGCAGGCCTCCGCCTGCCCGGTCTCGGAACCGGCATCGGCGGCGGCATGGTGATGCTCTACCTGAGCATCATCGTGCTGCTGCCGCTGGCGGCTGTCTTCAGCGAAGCTTTCACCCTCGGCATCGGTCACTTCTGGGAACAGGTGACCTCGCCGCTGGCGAAGAAGTCACTCGAACTGACGGTGATCTGCTCGCTGATCGTCGTCGTCATCAACGGCTTCTTCGGCACGATCCTCGCCTGGCTCCTGGTCCGCGACCGGTTCCCTGGCAAGAGCATCGTCAACGCGGTGATCGACCTGCCCTTCGCGCTGCCGACGATCGTCGCCAGCCTCACCCTGCTCTCGCTCTACGGCGCTGACAGTCCGCTCGGGATCGATCTGGCGTTCACCCGTGCCGCGATCGTCGTCGCCCTCTGCTTCGTCACCCTGCCCTTCGTCGTCCGTGCCGTGCAGCCGCTGCTGTTGGAGATGGACCGCGAGATGGAGGCCGCGGCGGCCTCGCTGGGGGCGGGGAACTTCACGATCTTCCGCCGCATCATCTTCCCCAACCTCCTCCCCGGCCTCGCCGCCGGAATCGCGCTGGCCTTCGCCCGCGCCCTCGGCGAGTTCGGCTCGGTCCTCCTCTTCGCCGGTGGCAATCCGGATACGACCGTCTCCTCGGTCTTCATCCGCAACCAGGTCGAGTCCGGCAACGAGGTCGGTGCCGCCGCTGTCTCGGTGGTTCTGCTCGTCGCCTCGCTGCTGCTGCTCGCCAGCGTCACGCTGATCCAGCGCTGGGCGATCCGCCACGATCGCGGCGCGACCGACTTCGTCGTCACGGTCGAGGGCAAAGACGCCGCGGGAGGTGACGATCGATGAGCGCCAACGCCTCCAGCCGCTGGGGCCTGCGGGTCCTCGGTCTCGGCTACCTGACGATGCTGCTGCTGATCCCGCTGGGGATGATCTTCTACAAGACCTTCGAAGACGGGATCAGCCCGCCGCTCGACGCGATCACCTCGCCCGACGGCCTGCACGCGCTGAAACTGAGCATCCTGATGGTCGTCATCGCGGTGCCGCTGAACACGATCTTTGGCGTCGGCTGCGCGCTGCTGCTGGTTCGCCACAAGTCGAAGCTGAACCCGTTGATCGACGCGATCATCAACCTCCCGTTCGCGGTCTCCCCGGTCGTCATCGGCCTCTCGCTCTACCTGCTCTACGGGACCGATGGCTGGTTCGCCTTCCTCGGCGAAGAAGGGATCAAAATCCTCTTCTCGGTGCCGGGGATGGTGCTGGCCAGCATCTTCGTCTCGCTGCCGTTCGTGGTGCGAGAGACGGTGCCGGTGCTGCAGGAGATCGGCACCGACCAGGAGCAGGCCGCCTCGACCCTCGGGGCCAACGGCTGGCAGTCCTTCTGGAAAATCACCCTGCCCTCGGTCCGCTGGGGTGTCGCCTACGGCGTCGTCCTGACCACGGCCCGGGTGCTCGGCGAGTTCGGCGCGGTGACGATCGTCTCCGGCTCGATCAACGGCCAGACCCAGACCCTGCCGCTGTTCGTCGAGAAGCAGTACGCCAACTTCAACTCAACCGGCGCCTATGGCGCTTCCCTGGTGCTGGCGCTTTTGGCGCTGATCACCCTCTTCGCAATGAGCCTACTCAAACGAAAGGAGGACGCCTGATGGGAATCTCAGTCGAGGGAGCAAACAAGCGCTTCGGTGACTTTCAGGCGCTCGACGACGTATCAATCGATGTCCCCGACGGTTCGCTGACCGCCCTGCTTGGGCCCAGCGGTTCCGGCAAGTCGACCCTGTTGCGGGCGATCGCCGGCCTCGAGGATCTGGACTCGGGCGAGGTGAATATCAACGGCGAGGACGCGACCCGCAAACCGGCGCAGAAGCGCGGGGTTGGGTTCGTCTTCCAGCACTACGCCGCCTTCAAGCACATGACGGTGTACGACAACGTCGCCTTCGGCCTGAAGATCCGCAAGTGGAAGAAGCCCGAGACCTCGAAACGGGTCCACGAGCTGCTGCAGCTGGTCCAGCTCGACGGCCTCGCCGGCCGCTTCCCCTCTCAGCTCTCGGGCGGGCAGCGGCAGCGGATGGCGCTGGCCCGGGCGCTGGCGGTGGAGCCGCAGGTACTGCTGCTCGACGAGCCGTTCGGTGCGCTCGACGCCAAGGTGCGTAAGGACCTGCGGACCTGGCTGCGGCGCCTCCACGAGGAGATGCACGTGACGACGATCTTCGTCACCCACGACCAGGAGGAGGCGATGGACGTCGCCGGCCAGCTGGTGGTGATGAACGAAGGGCGGGTCGAGCAGTCCGGCACCGCCGACGAGCTGTACGAGAACCCGGCCAACGAGTTCGTGATGAGCTTCGTCGGCGAGGTCAACCGGCTCGGGGACGACTTCGTCCGGCCGCACGACATGGAAGTCGTGCTCGACGCCGACGACCGCACCCAGGAGGGCATGGTGCAGCGGATCGTCACCCTCGGTTTCGAGGTGCGGGTCGAGCTCGTGCTCTCCGACGGGACCGAGGTCTGGGCGCAGCTGACCCGGGCCGAACTGCAGCGGCTGGAGCTGCGGGAGGGGCAGATCGCCTACCTGCGCCCGGTCCAAGCCAAGAGCTTCAACGGTGCGTCGCCGTCAGATTCCCAAGGGGCCTCGACTCCCCTCGGGTCCGACGACGGCGGCGACGCGGAGAAATCTGCAGCCGTTTGAAGGGGCGACGGGGTGGGGCGTCTTCTTGCCGGGTGACGCCCCGCCCCATCTCGCCACCCATTGTGACGTGCCGCGCGGCTTAAGACGAGCGACGCCGAAGCAGGCGCTTGATCCAGCGCGGAGTGAGGATCGATATCGCCTCGCGAAAGGTCAGTGCCTCCTGCACCAGCATGAGGCTCGGCGATTTCGGCTCCAGTGAATCTTTGGATGGATTTGTCTGAGACATAGGTTCCAATACTAGAGATTTGACGCGATGGCAGCTATCCAAAGCACCACCTCGATCGTCAGCAAGGCACTGGCCACCTGAAAGAGGAGCGAAAGCTCCTTGAGGCCCTGGTGATTCACCAAGAAGCTGCCGTGCATGTGTAACGAAAGCTCCCGGTATAGATCCGTGCTTCGCACCGTGTCGGTCGAGTCGACGTAACGATTCAAGACTTTGCGTGGACTGACCGCGAACTCCCAACTTCGAGGCCACAGAATCGCGAGAGCGGTGGCAGCCACCGCTACAAAACAGAGCAATGCAAGCCAGGAGAACGAACTCGATTTGTCGCTCTGCAGTGCTTGCGCCCCTAGAAAGGAAGTCGTAACCGCAGCGGCCGAGAGCAACAAGCCTGCTCGAGCTCGAACGCTCTCGATCGCGGCCTGCTGCTCGGACAGGGCTCGCACCACCTCATCGTAGGCAACCTTGTAAAGAGCTTCGGCAGGCATCGATGGCTCAAGGACCGAACCGCCTCCTCTCTCCCCCCGGAAAAACGTCCACCGTGCGAGGTGTCTGCTATTCTTGACTTAGTTGATCTACAAATACGAAAAGGAGACGATGTGTCCAAACGCGTACCCACCACCACGTTTCGCTCGCGCGGTCGATTGACTGGCCTGGTGCGGGACGATTACCCGGCTGGGACCGGGCAGAACCGGACCACGCAGACGGACAACCGTGAGTCGGCTTTGAACGGGGCCGACGAGGCGCTCTTCTACCGAGCCCGTCTGATCCTGGGGGACTCCCTCCCCCGCCCCCAGCGCTGAGTCATGGACGGCGAATGCGCTGAATGCGCCGACTGTCCCAGCGACGAAACCTGAGCCCGGACCACTCTCTCGAGGGTCCGGGCTCTTTCGCGTCAGTTGCCTACTTCGCGCTGCCTTTGGAGCCGCCGCCCGAGGTGGCGTCCTCGGTGGTCAGCGGTTCATCCGGCTGCGGGTATGCCTGGATCGCCAGGTTCCAGCCTTTGAGCGTGAAGTTGACGTCTTTCGCGCCCGCGTACTGGACGGCGATCGTGTGTCCGCCTTTGGTCAGGACGGCGTTCTGCGTGATCGTGTTGTTGATCGGGACCGGGGTCGGCGTCGCCGCCGTCGACGGCAGGAAGTTGACTTTCCCCGTCGCCTGGCCGTCGACCAGGATCTGCAGCGGGCAAGCCTTGTCGGGACCCGGTTTCGTCGCGGTGCAGGTTCCCTGCCCAGTGAACGTGATCACCGCCGAGCTGATGTCGGCCTTGGTCGCGATCGAGGTGAACGCGGTCGGGATGTAGCCGGCGGTCGTCGCCGAGGCGTTGAACACCGCGCTGCCGGCGGCCAGACCGACGACCGGAGCCTTCGGTGCCGTCGCCTTCGCCACGAACAGGTTCGAGGCGGCTTTCTTCTTCAGGTAGAGCTTCGACGCCTTCTGGTTGCTCACGTAGACCTTTGCCGCCTTTTGGGGCGTCAGGAACGACTGAGCGACCGAGGGCACCACCGTGACCGAGACGGCGACCACAGCGGCAAGCACGACCGCGGTCGCGGCTCGGGGGGTGGACAGTCTTCTCTTCAGCAATTGATCCTCCATGTCTGCGGCCAACCTGCGGCTGTTCTTGTGCCCTCGGACGGCCTTTCTTTACTAAGTGACTCAGAAAGGTACAGAAGGTGCTAGGGTTTTGCGACGTAGTTGGTCAACAAACTCGCTTTAACCCGGCAGGAAAGGACTCCACCTCGTATGAGAAGCAAGACCCTCGCCATCGCGGTTGTCGCTTTTGCGGCACTGATCGCGCCGGCGTCGGCGAACGCCATAACCCTGATCGGGTCCGGTTCGGTGGCCGCGCAGCCCGTGCTGCAGGCGCTGTTCGCCACCTACACCAAGCAGGTCAACCCGAAGGTCAAGTTCGTCTACACCGCCAACGGCGGCAACGCAGGCGTCAAAGACGTCCAGAACGGGACCAGCATGTTCGCTGGCAACGCCCGTACCCCCCTCCCCTCGGACGCCGGGACGACCTACATCAAGATGTTCATGGACGGGCTCTGCCTCGACGTCAACAAAAAGAACGCCGTCAGCAACATCACCATCCAGCAGGCCCACGACATCTACCGCGGGCTGCTGACCAACTGGAGCCAGATTCCCGGTTCCAACCTGACCACGACGATCGACCCGGTCGGCCGCGACACCAACGGAGGGACCTACAACTTCTTCCTCCAGGCCGTCCTCAACAACGAACCGCCGGCGTCCAACGTCAACGCGCTGACCGCCGACGGCCTCGTCCAGAACGCGGTCAAACAGGACCCCAACGCGATCGGCTACGTCGGTCTCGCCTGGCAGAAAGGGGTCAAGCCGCTGAAGGTCAACGGCGTCCCCTGCACGCCGAGCAAGATCAGCGTCGAGCCGCTCAAGTACCCGCTCTCCCGCTACCTGTTCATCGTCCTCCCGGGCGACGGTAGCCAGAGCCCCCCGGCCCTGCTCAAGTTCATCGACTGGATGCGGCGCAGCCCGCTGGCCGGTGAAGTGATCAGCAAAGCCGGCGGCGTCCCCGCGTTCAACAAGAAGCCGAAAAAGCGGTAGGCAAGTTGAGCGAGGAGTACCAGCCGGAGTACGGCCCGAAATGGTCGGACCAGCGCGTCGAGCGGATGCTCGGCGCGCTGGTCTGCGGCGTCGTCGGCCTGCTCCTGGCGATGATCATCACCGTCTTGGTGCGAGCCTGGCCCTCGTTCTCGCACAACGGCCTCGCTTGGTTCGGCCCCGGCGGCAACGTCGACGACCAGCTCAACGCGATCTTCCTCTCCGGCCAAGCCGGAACCGAATACATCTACACCTTCCACGCCTGGCCGCTGATCTGGAGCACGATCCTGATCACCGGCGGCGCCGTCCTCATCGCCCTCTTCTCGGCCCTCTTCGTCGCCGTCTTCATCGTCGAGTTCGCGCCGGAGTGGATGAGCAACATCCTCCAGCCGGTCGTCCGCTTCCTGGCCAGCGTCCCCTCGGTGATCTACGGCCTGCTCGGGGTCCTGGTGCTGGTGCCGTTCATCGGCAACCACCTGGTCACCGAGGGCCAGAAGGCCTCGGTCGCCGGCGTCATCTCGCTCTCCGGCTACAGCCTGCTGGCGGCGGTCGTCGTCCTGACGACGATGATCGCGCCGCTGATGGTCTCGATCTTCAGCGATGGCCTGCGGGCGGTCAAACCGGGCTGGCTCGAGGGCTCGCTGGCGCTCGGCGTCAACCGCTGGCGCACGACCTGGAAAATCGGCGTTCGCAGCGCCCGGCCGGCGATCGTCGCCGGCACTGTGCTGGCCACCGCCCGGGCGATCGGCGAGGCGGTGATGCTGGCGATGATCTCCGGCTCGGTCGGCTTCGCCCCCAACCCGGCTGACGGCCTGATCTTCATCTACGAGCCCTCGCGGCCGCTGGCGCCGACGATCGTCAAGAACATCGACCAGCTGAGCTCGCCGCCGGCCAACGCGACCCTGTTCGCAATCGCCGCGGTGCTGCTCTTCTCGGCCACGCTCTTCTCCCTCACCGGCTACATCGCCCGCCGCTCGATGCGCAAATACGGGACCGCGTGATGAAACCGCTGCTGACCCCGAAAAAGACTTCCTCCCCACAGTCCGCGACCCCCTCGGCCGCGCCCCAGCCGCCATCTCCCTCCCAAGGCGGCACCAAGGGCGCGGTCGAGGGGAGCGCAACCTGGGCGCTGAGCGACCGCATCGGCCTGGCGATCTGCTGGGCGCTGGGACTGCTCTTCTGCGCGATCGCGGTGGCGATCGTCGTCTACCTCTTCGTCAAGGGGATCTCCTACCTCGAACCCTCGATGCTGACCGAGCCGGCCTCGGCCGGCTTCACCCAGTCCGAAAGCGGCGGCTTTGCCGACGCCCTGATCGGCACCCTGATCGTCGCCGTGATGGGGATCTCGATCGCCCTGCCGACCGGCGTCGCGATCGCGATCTGGCTGGTCGAGTACGGCCGCCCGGCGGCGCTGGCGCGGATCACCGAGTCGACGATCGAGGCGATCGCCGGCATCCCCTCGATCGTCCTCGCCCTGTTCGGCACGGTGATCTTCTCCAGCACCGCGCTCGGCTTCCTCAGCCGCACCTCCGAAGGGGTCGTGTTCGGCCGCTCCTTCTTCGCCGCCTCGGCGATGCTCTCGCTGGTCGCCCTGCCGCTGATCGTCGCCAGTACCCGCGAGGGGCTGAACGCGATCCCGCGCCACGTACGCGAGGCCTCCTACGCGGTCGGCAAGACCAAGGCGGCGACGGTGCGCCGCATCCTCCTGCCGAGCAGCCGCCCGCAGGTCGCCACCGGGGCGATGCTGGGCCTCGGCCGGATCATCGGCGACACGGCGATCATCATCGTCCTCCTCGGCGCCACCCAGAACTTCGCCCCGGTCGAAGAAGCCCCCTTCCCGTTCGACTATCTGCGCGGGGCAGGCACGACCCTGACCAACTTCGTCTATGAGGCCTCTCCCACCGGGAACCTCAACCAGCCAGAGAAAGCCTACGCGGCGGCTTTCGTCCTGCTGCTGATGGTGCTGGCGCTGAATGGCGCCGTCGATGTCGTCCACCGCCGCGCCCGAAAGGTAGGAACGTGGAGCCACTGACCTCTCCCCCGCCGATCCGCCGGCTGCAGCTGGACGATCCGGCGCCGGCAACCGAGGCCGCGCCCCCCGGGCAGACTTCGAGCAACGGTGACGCGCCGCAGCAGAGCGGCTTCATCGCCGCCAAGCGCTCGGTCGGCGCGCCGCAGTTCTCGATCCGCCGCATGGAGATCGACCAGGTCTCGGTCTTCTACGGCGATAAAGAGGCGGTCAAAGGCGTCTCGCTGCCGGTCCGCCAGGGCGAGGTGCTGTCGCTGATCGGCCCCTCCGGCTGCGGCAAGACGACCCTGCTGCGCTCGCTGAACCGGCTCACCGAGCTGACCAGCCACGCCAGCCTCACCGGCCGCATCCTGCTCGACGACGTCGACATCAAGCTGATCGAGCCGACCCTGCTGCGGCGGCGGGTGACGATGGTCTTCCAGCAGCCGAACCCGTTCCCAATGAGCGTCTTCGACAACATCGCCTACGTGCTGCGCGAGCAGGGGTCGCGGCGCCAGCGCAAGAAGACGCTGGAACCGGCGGTGCTCAGCGCCCTCGACCGCGCCGGCCTGCTCGAGGAGGTCAAAGACAACCTCGACCACCCGGCCCTGAAGCTCTCCGGCGGCCAGCAACAGCGGCTCTGCATCGCCCGCGCCCTGGCCGCCGAGCCCGAGGTGCTGCTGCTCGACGAGCCCTGCTCGGCGCTCGACCCGAAATCGACCCAGGTGATCGAGGACCTGATCGTCAAGCTGCGCGACGACGTCGCCGTCGTCATCGTCACCCACAACCTGCAGCAGGCGTACCGGATCGCCGACCACGTCGCCTTCATGTATCTGGGCGACCTGGTCGAGTACAACAGCGCCACGGCGCTGTTCGGATCCCCCCGCGAGAAGCGCACCCAGGAGTACGTGAGCGGTGCCTTCGGTTAAGCGCGATAGGCACTTGGCGCTATTGGTGCTGGCCGGCGTCTTCGCCGCCGGCAGCATCAGCGGCTGCTCGACGACCCAGGAGAAGGCCGCCGCCCACCAGGCCGAATCCGAACGGATCCTCGAGGCGCGCGAGAAGCGCCAGCAAAAGAAGCAACACGAGCGTAAGCACGACAAGGAGAAGGGATGAGCGAGTTGGAGCCGGTGCGCCGGCCGCAGGCCTTCGAGCCATGCGAGGAGTGCGGGGCACCGATGGACCCCCAGCAGCGCTATTGCGTCAACTGCGCGGCGCGGCGCGGCAACGGCAGCAACCCGGCCTCGCGCTACTTCGCGGCGATGAGCAAACGCGCGCGCCGGCCGCTGGCGCCCCCGGCGCCGAAGCAGGGGATCAGCAGCCGCGCCGCCGCGGTCGGTTTCTTTTCGCTGCTGCCGCTGGCGGTCGCGCTCGGCGTGATGGTCGGCCGCGGCGGCTCCGGCGAGGACAACAGCGACGCCTTGCTGCAGGCGCTGAAAGAACGGCAAGCGACGGCGGCCACCACCGCGGCCGCTCCGGTCGCGGGCGCCAACGGCGCCGCCAAAGCGAAAGCGAAAGCCAAAGGCGGCAAAGCCGCGAAGAAAGGCGAAGGCAAAGTCACCGCCACCGCCAACGGTGACGTCCACGAAGTCACCAACTTCAAAGCCTCCAAGGAGAAGGAAGAAGAAGACACCCGGATCGTCGAAGAAAACCCGGAACAGGTCGGCGAGGACTACATCACCGCCCAGCAGAACCTGCCCGACGTGATCGTCGTCGGCGGCGACGGCGGCGGCAGCGCCCCGGCGCCCTCGGGGGTGGAACCGTGATCGGGGCGAAGCTGCTCGAACGGGCGACGGAGTGGCGGCGCAAGCCGTCCCCGGCGACTTCTCCCACGAAGCAATCACCGGCAAAAGCGGCGGCGGCACCGGCGCCCGAAAACAAAGAGCTGCAAGCCCAGCGCGACCGATTGCTGGAGAAGTTCACGGTGATGCAGGCTGACCTTGGCGGCGCCTTCTACGAGATGGCGATCCGCGACCACGTCCGCCTCGACGTCCTCACCCGTAAGGCGGCCGAGCTGCAGCGGGTCGACGCCGACCTGCTCGCGGTCGAGCGCCTGCTGGAGCTGGAGCGCTCCGACGCCGCCGGCCTCTGCCCCAAGTGCAGCTCGCCCTACGGGCCGGCCGACCGCTTCTGCCCCCAGTGCGGCCACTCGCTGACCCCGGTCGAGGTCCCGGCCGAGACGGAGCTGAAACACGGCCGGGAGGCGACGACGGCATGAGCTTCCTCTCCACTGCCGTTCTCAAGGCCGCTGCCGCGGCCGAGACCCTGACCGGAAAGAAATTCGCCGTCCTGGTCGCTTCCTCGCTGGTAGCCACCTCGGGGATCGTCGCCGTCGGCGCCAACAGCGCTGGCGGGATGAGCCCGATGGAGGCGGCGGCCCTGCAGGCTCTGGCCGAGCAGGAAAGCGCCCTCGCCGCCGCCCCGGCCGAACCCGAAGAATCGTTCACCCCGGCCTCCTCGCCGGAACCGGCGGCGAGCCCGGGACCCATATCCTCCGCGCCGGCGGCCGCTCCCGCCCCGATCGCCTCCGAACCCGCTCCGGCACCCGAAGAAGAAACGCCGGTCGCCCCGCCCACCGAACCGGAAGCCGAACCGGGGCCGATTCAGCACGTGTTCCTGGTCTCGCTGGCCAGCCCCGGCTACGACGCCACCTTCGGCACCGCCTCGCAGATGCCCTATCTCTCGGCAACCCTGCGGCCGCAGGGGGTGCTGCTGACCAACTACTCGCTGCTCGACACGGCGCCGCTGCCCAACGGGATCGCCACGGTCAGCGGCCAGCCGCCGAGCGCGGCGACCAAAGCCGGCTGCCCGAAATACGAGGAATGTGTCCAGGAAGTCGAAACCCTGACCCTCGCCGATCAGCTGGTCGGGGCCCACCTGCACTGGCACGGCTACATCGAGGCAATGCAGAACCCCGAAGCCAAACCGGAAAGTTGCGTCGCGCCCGAACCCGAAGCGGCGGTGACGCCGACGCCGAGCGGTTACTCCCCACTGCTCAACCCGTTCATCTTCTTCCACTCGCTGCTCGACCTCGGCGACTGCGACGAAAACGACGTGCCCCTTGACGCCCTCGCCGGCGATCTGAAGAAAACCGAGAAGACCGCCAACTTCTCCTACATCTCCCCCAGCCTCTGCAACGCCGGCTTCCGCGGCAACTGCCCGGAAGGGACCCCGGACGGGCCGGCCGCGGCCGACGCCTTCCTCGCCAAAGTGGTGCCGGAAATCCTCGCCTCCCCGGCCTACAAGAAGGACGGCCTGCTGATCGTCAGCTTCGGTGCCGCCGACCCCGGCGCGGCGACCGACCCGGCCACTGCACCGCCCGACCCGCTCGAGGTCGGCGGCCTCCTGCTCTCGCCGCTGCTGACGCCCGGGGGCACCGACGGCGCCGCCTACGACCCCTACTCGGTGCTGCGCTCGATCGAGGACCTCTTCGCCCTCGAGCCGCTCGGCAAGGCGGGCGGGGCCAAAGTCAAGACCTTCTCGGGAGCCTTCCTCACCGCCAACGGCGGCGACTGACCTCGCAAGGAACAAGATCCGCCCGATCTGAAACCCTCTTGGGATGAGCCCCCAGGAGCAGACCGGTGAGCCGATCACCCAAGCCGGAATCGAAGAGCTGAAAGCCGAACTCGCCGAGCTCGAAGGCCCGGCGCGGAAAGAGATGGCGGCGCGGATCAAGGTTGCCCGCGAGGAGGGCGACCTGAAGGAGAACGCCGAGTATCACGTCGCCAAAGAGGACCAGGCCCACATGGAGACCCGGATCAAGCGCCTCCAGGAAAGATTGCGGAACGCGGTCGTGGTCGAGGTCTCCGAGCTCGACAGCGACTTCTTCTCCTTCGGCCGCACGGCAGAGGTGCTCGACGAGTCCAAAGGCGAGACCGTCGTCTGGACCCTGGTCGGCTCGACCGAGGCCAACCTGGCCGAAGGCCGGCTCTCGGCCGAGTCGCCGATCGGCCGGGCGCTGATGGACGCCAAGGTCGGCGCCACCGTGAGCGTCGAGACCCCCAAAGGCGACCGCGCCTTCAAAGTCCTCAAGCTGGTCTCCTGACGCCTAGATGCTGAGGCTGCGCTCCTCCGTCGCCGAGCACCGCGTCGAGGAGTTCGGCGCCCTGCTGCGCGGCCACGACGGCGTCCGCCGCGTCGTCCAGCAGCCCGACGAGGCGCAGGCCGAGTCCCACGTCTTCGTCGCCGACATCGAACCCTCCGCGGCGGACATGCTGGTCGCGAGTATCGCCGAGCTGGGGATCCCGGTCGACGACTACGTGCTGACGAAAATGGAGGTGGTCGCGCCGCAGCACCATCACCACCACGGCGAGGGCGGGATCGACGGCTTCGCCTGGGTCGAAGTGGTCGGTGCGGCGAAAGCGAACTCGCGGCCGCTGGCCCGCTACCTGGCGCTGATCAACGTCGCCGCGGTGATCGCCGCCTGCGGCGTCATCACCAGCAGCAGCATCCTGATCGTCGGCGCGATGGCGGTCAGCCCCGACCTGCTGCCGATCTGCGCCACCTGCGTCGGCCTCGCCCGGGGCGAGCGCAAGCTCGCCCGCCGCGCCTTCGTCACCCTGACGCTCGGTCTCGGCCTGGTCGTCGTCACCGCGATGGTGCTCAGTGCCCTGCTCAGCTTCTTCGGCTTCCTCCCCGACGGCTTCGAGGTCGAGCAGAGCAGCCTCAGCACCCTGGCCAAGACCGACTACACGACCGTGCTGGTCGCCCTGGCGGCCGGGGTCGCCGGCATGCTCTCCTTCGAGACCCGCGCCAGCGCCGCGGTCGGAGTGGCGATCTCGGTGACGACGATTCCCGCCTCGGCCTACCTAGGCGTGGCCCTGGGCGCCGGCGGGATCGACCACGCGCTCGGGGCCCTCGTCGTTCTCGCCATCAACGTCGCCCTGATGATCGCCAGCGGCACCCTGACCCTGATCGTCCAGGGGGTTCTGCCCAACCGCTCCGGCGCGCCGATCTAAGCCCGGGCCGGACCACGGCGCCGGATCGGGCCGGCGCTCGTCGTAGACGACCACGGTGCCGGAGAAGCGGTCTTCCCAGGCCTGGCGTCCCTCGCGGAAGAGGATGCCGAGGAAGCCGATGCCGAAGGTGACGACCGAGAGGCCGAGGCCGAACAGCCGTTTGACGCTGCGCCGCAGCGAGAGCCGCTCGCCGAGGCGGATGCCGACGAAGCGCATCCCCGGCGTCTGTCCCGCCAGCGACCAGAAGCCGATCAGGAAGACGGCGCCGAAGGAGAGCCAGGCAGTCGAGCCGACCGCGATCGCGATCGTCGAGCCGCCTTCGCCGTTGCCGCCGAAGGCGTTGGCGAGGAGGGTGACGAGGGCGACGAAAGCGGTGAAGGCGAGGTTGACGAAGACGCCGTCGATCAGCATCGCCAGACCGCGGCTGACGGCGCCGGCGCGGTTGGTCGGCAAAGGCCGCGGCGCTCGGAAGAAGATGCGGCGGACGATCCGCTCGAAGCGGTCGTCGAGGCGGCGGGCGACGTTGCCGATCGTGCGGCCGATGTCCTCGACCAGGCCCATCCCCTGGGCGCTGATCGCCGCCCGCACCTCGGGCGCCTCTGCTATCCGTTCGACCAGCTGCTGGGCCTCCTCGCTGGCCAGCAGGCGGCGCCAGACCTCATCGACCAGCTCCGAGTCCATCGCCTCCAGCAGCGCCTGCTTGACCCTCTCGCTCTCCAGCGCCCCGTCGACCGCCTCCTGAACCACCGGGCCTTCCAGCACCCTGGCCATCGCCCGCTCGACCGCTTTGCTCTCGACCGCGGCGACGATCGCCTCCTCGGCGGCGACCTCAACGGCGCGATCGAGCCCGGTCGCTTTGGTGACCGTGCGGGCGCCGCGTACCCCGACGCCGAGCAGCCGCGCCGGAATTGGCGTCCTGCCGTTAGGGGACGCTCCGTTCTCCATCTCCCGACTCTAACCGCTCCAGGAGGCGATCCAAAAGCTCGGCCTGGGCCGGGAGGATCTTCTTCCGCGCCGCCTCGAGGTCGAACCACCCGGCCCGATCGACCTCGGGGAACTCGACCTGCTTGCCGCTGCGCGGCGGCCACTCCATCTCGAAGGTGTTGCTGTCGAGCGAGGCGGGGTCGAACTCGGCCTCCGCCGCCCAGGCTTCGACCTTTTTGCCGGCCCGCTGGCGGATCGACCCCAGCTCGATCAGCTCCTCGGGGTCAAGGTCCGGCGCCGGCCCCAGCTCCTCTTCCAACTCGCGGATCGCGCAGGCGCGCGGTTCCTCGTCCTCCTCGATCTGCCCCTTGGGGATCGACCAGGCGCCCGCGTCTTTCTTTACCCAGAACGGACCGCCCGGGTGGACCAGCAGGAACTCGGTCGCGCCGCCCTCGCGACGGAAGAGGAGAACGCCGGCGCTGCGCTTGGCTGCCATCGGCCCGAGTCATACCCGACTCGGGCCGATTGGCAACCAGCGGTGCTACTTGATGCTGTAGGCGACCAGTTCCGGTTTCTGGCCTTCGGCGGTGGCGATGCCCGCCGGCACCACCAGGGTGCCGCCGCTGGCGGCGACGGCGCTGTTCGAACCGGCCGGCAAGCTCGCCGACCAGACTTCGCCGCCACTGTTGACATCGAGGCCGTGGACGGTGCCGTCGAAGGTGGTGAAGAAGACCACGTCGTTGACGACCACCGGCGAGCCGAAGGCCGCCGCGGCCGCGAAGGTCTGTTCCCATTTCACCTTGCCGGTCTTGATGTCCAGAGCGACCATCGCACCCGAGAGTTCGGTGGTCTGCGACAGCGTCTGCTGCGGCGTGACTTCGATGCCGCCGTTGACGACCGGGACGAACACCGTCGTCGAGTTCGCCGCCGGCGGGCTGATCACACCACCGAGGTTGCCCGGCAGGATTTCGCCTTTCTTGATCTTCGAGCTCTGGCCTTTCATCGCCAGCAGGCCGTCGTCGGTGTGGCCGTTGTGTTCGCCGACCTCGGTGCTCCAGACCGGCTTGCCGGTCTTCACGTCGACCGCGGTGACGATCCCGTTCTTGCCCGAGCCGATCGCGACATCGCGACCGCCGGCCTTGGTCAGAATCGGCGAGTTCTGGAAGTCCCAGTCGTAGAGATCGTGCGGCGTCGACTGGTGGTACCAGTCCAGCTTGCCCGTTTTCGCGTCCATTTTCACCAGCGAGTTGGTCCACAGGTTCGGACCCGGCCGGCTGGCACCGAACGGCTGGCTCGGCGTGCCCGGGTAGGGCACGGGGTTGCCGGTGCCGAAGTACATCGAGCCCTTTTCGTCGAACGAGGGCGGGTACCAGAGTCCGCCGCCGGCGTTCACTTTCGGGTTGCCCCAGAGGCTCTTGGGGACGCTGTCCCAGGTCCATTTCTGCTTGCCGGTCTTTGCGTCGAGGGCGTAGAGGGTGCCGACCGCGCCGCCCTGGTATTCGGAGTTGACGTTGACCGGGACGGTCGAGACGTAGACCAGGCCGTCGGAGTAGCCAGGCGCCATGTCGATCGCCAGCGGGCTTTCGGCAATCGGCTCCGACCAGACTTCCTTGCCGGTCTTCTGGTCGAGGGCGAAGACTTCGCTCGCGGTCGCGCCGAAGACTTTGCCGTCGGCGACGACGACGCCGTTCGGACCCTGGGTCGCCGATTCGGAGGCAAACTTCCAGAGCACGTCGCCGCTTTCGAGGTCGATCGCCTGGACGCTGGATTCCAGATCCTGCATGTAGACGACGCCGTTGGCGATCACCGGGCTCGCCGCGTAGGCACCGTAAGTGCTCTGCGCCTGCGAGGGCAGGGTCCAGGCGACTTCGAGGTCGCCGGCGTTGCTGCGGTTGATTTCGCCTTTCGCCTCGCGGGTGCTGGCCTGGTCGATATTGGGCCAGGCGTCCCCGGTCAGGTTGGCGTCTCCCGACGAGGAGGAGTCATCCGACGATCCACATCCGGCCACCAACGCAGCCAGCGCCGCCAACAACAGCAGCGCAGCCCAGGCCTTACTTGCCTTCATCCCTGACATCCCTCTGGTCCTCCCTAGTCGAGTAATAGAGACTTATCCTGCATCTTCGCGGAATCTGACGCAACGGGTACGCCGAGTTCTGCGAGCAGTGGTTGCAGTACGCGATTGGCGAGCAGGCCGAGGCTGCCGAGATTGGCGAACCCGGGCCCCTGCCGGAGGCCGCCAAGGCCGGGGATGTGCAGCCGCGGCCGCACCCCTTCGAGTTCGAGGCCGCGACCGATCGGGACCTCGGTCTGCGGCGGGCGGTCCCAGAGCGGACCGCACTGTTCTTCGACCTGGTCGCGGACCGCGTCGGGGAAGAGGCCGCGCAGCTGGCGCAGGAGGTCGAAGCCGGTGCAGTTGATGACGAAGTCGTAGCGCTCGGACTGGAGCCCCTCCGAGGGGCTCTCGAATTCGAGTATGGCGGCCTCGCCGTCGTCGGCGAGGGAGACGTGGATCGCGCGGCCGGTGACGAACGAGAGGTGGTCGTCGTCGGCGATCCGGGCGAGCACGGTCTGGTCGAAGACGCCGCGGTCGCAGTGCTTGACGAAATCCCGCCGGGTTTCGATGTCGATGTGTTCCCAGCCGACGTTGTCGGGGTCGGCGAAGACCCGGTTCTCGAGGAAGCTCTCGCCGCGGCTGAGCGGCAGGGTCGGCGTGTAGATCGTCAGCCGGGCCTGCGGCCGCAGGTCGCGGAGGAAGACGAGGGCGCTGAGAGCGCTCTCCCCTCCCCCGACGATCGCGATCTCCGCCGGCTCGTCCTCCGGCACCCGGGCGAACTCCTCGCGGCGGCTGTCGCAGTGGAAGACCCGCGACTCGACCTCGGGGTCGTGGGGGAAGTGGCGGTGGACGCCGGGGCCGGTGAGGATCAGGTTGCGGCCGGTGTGCCGCTCGGGATCCTCGGGGCGGCCGCGCTCGGCGACCTCGACCTGCCAGCGGTCGTGCTCCTCGGCCAGGGTCACCTCGGTCACCCGGCCGTCGTAGACCGTCACCCCGTTGCTCGCCCGCTCCAGAACCCAGCTGAGGTACTCGCCGTAGTCCTGGTGCAGGACCGAGGGCGAGCCGGAGTTGACCCAGGCCGCGTATTCGTGGCGCTCCATCGCGTAGCGCTGCCAGGTGAAGGGCAGCAGCGCGGCATCGATCTCGTCGCCGAGCTCGCCGAACTGGCGTGAGCTCTGGTACGGGAAGCCGACGTCCTTGATCGGCGGGATCGCCAGCGGCTCCTCGCCGGAGGTCATCCCGTTGCGCCCCTTCCAGGAGGCGGCCGGCTCGGTTTTCTCGATCACCGTCATCGAGATCTCGGCCAACCCAAGGCTGTTGATCGTGTGGACCTTGGCGCCGATCGCGGCGGCCTTGGCGCCGGCACCGACGATGAGGATGTCGCTATTGCTCACCGCTCCTCCTCAGACGGGCGCCAGGGCGGGCGGCCCCGCCGGTTCGGTTTCCCTCGGTTCGGCGATCACCAGTCCCTTCTGGTCGGGGGCGAAGGAGATCGCGCTTTTGCGGGCGCGCTCGCCACCGGTCTCGACCGTGCGCAGATCGGTCGTCTCGAGGACGATCCGCAGCACCCGCTTCATCTCCATTTCCGCGTAGCTGGCGGCGAGGCAGCGGCGGACGCCGCCACCGAACGGGATCCAGGTGTAGGTCCCCGGCTGGACGCCGACGAAGCGCTCGGGCAGGAAGCGGTGCGCTTCGGGGTAGTTGCGCTCGTCGCGGTGGATCAGGTGGATACAGGGGGCGACGGTGGTCCCGGCCGGCAGGTCGTAGCCGCCGAGCCGCATCGGCTCCAGCAGGTTGCGGACGACGACCGGCACCGGCGGCCGCAGCCGCAGCGTCTCCTTGACCACGGCGTCGAGGTAGGTGCCATCGCCGGCGACGATGTCGTCGCGCAGCTTGTCGAGTTTGTCGGGGTTGCGCAGCAGCCGCTCGAAGGTCCAGGCCAGGGTGCTCGAGGTCGGCCCGTCGGAGAGCAGGGTGACGAGTTCGTCGCGCAGATCCTGGTCGGAGAGCGGCGAGCCATCCTCGTAGCGGGCCTGGACCAGCATCGAGACGACCCCGATCTCGCCGCCCGTCTCGGCCTTGCGGCGGCGGACCTCATCCATCACCGCGTCCTCGACCGCGCCCATCGCCTCGCGGTAGCCGCGACTGCGGGTCACCCAGCCGGGGCCGAAAGCGGCCAGCATCGCCAGGTTGCCCGGTTCGTTCATCCAGGTGGTCAGCTCGCGCAGCCGGTCGCGCAGCGGCTGCAGGCGCGGCGCCGTCGAGGCCGGGCCGAAGACCGCGCGCATGACCACGTCGAGGGTGATGTCCTGCATCCGCGGCCAGAGCGCAAACGGCTCCCCGACCGGCCAGCGGGCGACCTCGGCTCGCGCCATCTCGGCCATCATCTCCGAGTCGGCCTGGACCGCCTTGCCGTGGAAGGAGGGCAGCATCAGTTTGCGCCGGGTCATGTGTTCTGGTTCTTCCAGCAGCATCACCGAGCGCGGGCCGAGCAGCGGCCCCAGCAGCGGATTGGCGGTGTCGACGCCGACCGCGCTGCCGGCGGTGAAGACCTTTTTCACGTCGTCGGGGTCGGCGAGGATCACCCAGTCGCCGTAGTGGCGGATCCGCAGGGTGAAGGTGTCGCCGTAGTGGCGCTGGCACTTCTCCAGCCAGGGCAGCGGGCGCTGGGTCCAGCCCCACGCCTGCAGGGCGCGCGGCATCCTCGGCCCGGGTGGCAGCGCGCTCACGCGGCGTCCCTCCCGCCGTTGCCGGCGGCGATTTCCTCCATCAGCTCGTCCTCGAGCCGGCAGGTGGTGGCGATCAGCAGGTCGAAGAGGTCGGAGCTGAAGTCCTCCGGCAGGCCGACCTCGGCGCCGCGGTCGAGGTAGCGCTGGCGGACGATCTTGACCCGGTCCGGCTGCATCATCGGGATCTCGTGCTCGCTCTTGTAGACCGCGACTTCACGGCAGATGTCGAGCCGCTCGCCGAGCAGCTTGGCGATCTGGTCGTCGATCTCGTCGAGGCGGCGGCGGAAGGGCTCGAGCCCGGCGGCGCTCATCGCTCATCGCCCCCCAGCAGGCCGGTGGCGAAGGCGTGGCTGCAGGCGGCGAGCTCGTCGAGCGCGTAGCCGCCCTCCTGGATCACGCAGACCGGCAATCCCGAGCGGGCCAGCAGGCGGCCGATCTCGGCGAAGATCTCCGGCCGGAAGCTCCAGCCGCCGTGCGGGTCGCCGGCGACGGTGTCGAAGCCGAGCGAGACGACCAGCACCCGGGCGATCTCGGAAAGGTCGTGGATCGAGTGGGCGACCTCGCGCAGGTAGGTCCCTTCGTCGGGGCTCTCGTCGAAGGAGACGGCGCGTTCGCCAGCCAGACGCGGCAGCGGCGTCCCCGGCGGCAGGTTGGTCACCGGCGCCGCGTGCAGCGAGTGCAGGGCGACGACCGGGCCCATTCGCTCGATCAGGGCCGAGGTCCCGTTCGGGTAGTGAAGGTCGAGGTCGATGATCCCAATCGGTTTCATGCCTCCATCGGAGAGGCGCCGCACCGCCGCGGCGGCGTTGTTGAGGTAGCAGTAGCCGGCGTGGAAGGCGGGGCCGGCGTGGTGGCCCGGCGGCCGGCAGACCGCGTAGGTGAAGCGGGCGCCTTCGAGGATCCGCTCGGCGGCGGTGATCGAGGTGCGGATCCCCTCCAGCGCGGCGGCGACCAGCGCCTTGTTGACGGGGATGTCGGGCTCCAGCCCCGGCGGGGCGAAGTCGGGCATCACCACCGGCTCGGACGAGGAGACCTCGTGCAGGACCCGCAGGTACTCGGCCTCGTGCAGCTCGGACAGCGTCCGCTCGACCTCATCGTCGTCGGCGTCGGCGGCGACCGGGCGCACCCGCGAGTGGCGGACCAGACCCGCCCGCAGCTCGACCAGGCGGCGATTGCTGTCCTGGCCTTCGATCAGCCGTTCGCCTTCGCGAACCCAAAAGGCAGCGTCGCCGCTGCCCTGTCGCTGCTCGATCATCAACAGCTCAGTCGTCATCGAGCAGCCTCCGCATGCGCGGCCCGAGGTGCTCGAAACCGTTGCGGCGGTAGAAGGACTCGGTCGAAGCGATCGCCGCGAAGGTCTCGCGCGGAAGGCCGACCTCGAGTCGGCCCACGCCGCGACTTCGCGCCTGGGATGCGATCGCCTCGACCAGCTCCGCCCCGACGCCGCGACTGCGCCAAGCCTCATCGACCCAGAGATCTTGGATCGTCGCGTACACGCCGGGAACGTGGATTGCCCGCTGCCAACTGGCGCTGAGCAGGCCGACGACTTTGCCGTCGGCCTCCGCAATCAGCACCGAGGCCCCATCCGGATCATCCAGATGGGCGCGGACCTCAGCTTCAAGATCGGAACGCTCGGGGCGGCGGCCGCCAAGCTCGAGCAGCAGGGCCTCGATCGCCGTGGCCACCGCCTCGACGTCGTCGGCCCCCGCCTCGCGAACCGTGCTCTCGGTCGCCACCGGCTCGCTCACGCCGCCTCCACCTGCCTGGCGACTGGCTCCAGCTCGACGCTCCAGGCGTCGGGGCCGTCGCTGCCGGTGAGGGTGCGGGCGATCGCCGCCATCGGCGCCCGCGCCTTGAGCAGGATCTCGTCGAACTCCTCGACCGGGTCGGACTGCATCACGATCGCGCCGCCGGCGCCGATCGTCGTCCGCCCGCCCCGCCGCATCACGATCGTGCGGATGACGATGTTGAGGTCGGTGTGGCCGTCGGCGCCGAAGTAGCCGATCGAGCCGGAGTAGACGCCGCGCGCCTCCTGCTCGAGGTCGTCGATGATCTCCATCGTCCGCTCCTTCGGAGCGCCGGTCATCGAGCCGCCGGGGAAGGTGGCGCGGACGCAGTCGACCGCGCTGCGCCCCTTCTCGAGGTGGCCGACGATCGTCGAGACCATCTGGTGCACGGTCGCGTAGGGCTCGACCACCATCAGGTGCGGCACTTCGACGCTGTCGACGTCGCAGACGACGCCGAGGTCGTTGCGCAGCAGGTCGACGATCATCAGGTGCTCGGCGTAGGTCTTTTCGTCGCCTTCCAGCTCTTCGCGGACGGCGCGGTCGGCGTCCGGGTCCTCGACCCGGGAGACGGTGCCCTTGATCGGCCGCGCCATCACCTGGCGCTGGCGGTCGACCGAGATGAAGCGCTCCGGCGAGGAGCTGACGATCGTGTTGTCGCCGAGCTGCAGGAAGGCCGAGAACGGCGAGGGGTTGCTGCGGCGCAGCTGCCGGTAGAGGTCGAACGGCTCCGGGCTGGCATCGGTCGAGAACTGGTCGGTGAGGCAGACCTCGTAGGACTCGCCGGCCAGCAGTTCGGTCTGCGATTTGGCGATGTCGGCGAGGTAGCGCTCGCGGCCGCGGCCGGAGTGGAAGGTGACGTGGGCGCCCGGGTCGCTCGGCGGCGCCAGCGGCCGCTCCGCCGGCGGCGAGGCAATCGCCGCGGTGATCATCTCCGCGGTGGCCTCGAGCCAGAGCTCGGCCTCGGGGTCCTCGCCGCGGCAGAGGGCGAAGACGTAGGTGAGGTTCTTGGTGTGGTCGACGGCGACGACCCGGTTGGCCAGCATCATCGCCGCGTCGGGCATGTCGGAGCTGTGGACGTTGGGTGAGCCGCAGTCGGCCTTCAGCTCGTAGCCGAGGTAGCCGACGTAGCCGCCGACGAGGCCGCGCTCGACCCCCTCGGGCGGCTCGATCGCGATCCGCTCCATCTCCTTCTGCAGGAAGTCGAAGATCGATTTCTGCTCGATCGTCTCGACCCCGCCGCGGCTGAGCGCGACCTCGCCGCTGTCGACGTCGTAGGTGGCGAAGGTGCGGTCGGCGCCGGCGGTGGTCCCCATGTAGGAGCACTGCGCAAGCCAGGTCGGCGCGTCGGCGCTGTCGAACCAGAACGACGGATTCGAATCCGCGAAGAGCTGTTCGTAGAGGTGCTCGGTCGGGGCTTCGCCCTCGATCGTCCGCATCCGCAGCTCCCACTCGCCCTGCTTCGCCTCGGCACCGGCGCGGCGCTCGGGCTTGACGGCGCGCGGCGGGATCGTCGCCCGGCCGGCCGGCCGCTGCGGCCGCTGGTAGCTCGCCGCCAGGTCGAAGAAGTTCTCGGCGATCTTCAGCCCGTACTCGGTCGAGATCGACTCGGGGTGGAACTGGACGCCCCAGATCGGCCGCTTGGTGTGCTCGACTCCCATTACGACCCCGTCCTCGGCCCAGGCGACGACGTGGCCTTCGGGGCCGGGCGGGCTGGTGATCGCCAGCGAGTGGTAGCGGACCACCGAGAAGCCCTGCGGCACGTCCTTGAACAGGCCCTTCCCTTCGTGCATGACCCGGCTGAGGCGACCGTGCATCGCCATCGGCGCCCGGTTCACGGTTCCGTCCAGCAGGTTGCCGATTCCCTGGTGGCCGAGGCAGATCCCGAAGACCGGAACTTCGCTGTGGCGGAGGATGTCGCGGCAGACGCCGAAGTCGTGCCACTTGGACGGATGACCCGGACCCGGCGAGAGCACGATCGCGTCGAAGTCCATCCTTGTCAAGACGCGCCAGCTGACCGCGTCGTTGTTGACCACCATCGGCTCCTCACCCGAGGCCGCGGCCAGCAGGTGGAAGACGTTGTAGGTGTAGGAATCGTGGTTGTCGACCAAAAGCGTTTTCACGTCAGGCTCCCTCTAGTCCCAAGCCCCGTAGGCCCTTCTCGAGCACCGGCTGCACGACCGCCTCGACCTCCGGTGCCCGCTCGTCTTCCCGGTACCAGCGCGCGAAGTGGGAGAGGTACTTGGAGAGCGGCGCGACGTCGAACTCGTCGACGGCGCTGCGCAGGTGCACCCGGTAGTGCTCGGACTGGAGGACCGCGAAGCGGTAGTCCGGATCCTCGGCCGGCCGCTCGCCGGCGATCTCCGCCGAGGCGTGGTGGGCCTGGGCGCGCGCCAGGTCCCAGCCGAGGCTCCCTTTCCCTTCCACCAAGAGCTTCTCTTTGCCGAACCTGACCTGCTTGGTCGTCGGCTGCAGGAGGAAGTAGCCGAGCGCGACCTGGGCCGGCACCCTCTCGGGGTGCGGGTGGCGCGCCATCTCGGCGGCGAACTCGGGGTCCGCCTTGAGCTCGTCCTCGATCCACTCGACCAGCTCGTCGATCAGCAGCGCCCCTTTCTTCGAGGAGCTGATCGATTCGTTCTCGCGGGCGACCATGCCGTGGAAGATGTCGTAGGTCGGCGGCCCGCCCCCGCGGGAGCTGCCATTGCCGTTGCCGTTCTGCAGCCCCATCGCGTCGATCAGCTGGCGGCGGCAGGTGACGTGGGCGACCCACTCGTTGCCGCAGACCTGCATCGAGACCACGTCGTCGAGTTCGTCGGCGGCGGCCCAGTAGGCGAGCGCTCGCATGTGCTGGGTCGGCAGGCCGTCGGAACGGACCAGCGGCATCTCTTCCAGCTCCTCGCGTTCGGTCTCGTACATGACCATGTCGTCGCCCCAGCGTTTGGTCAGCGTGCCCTCGGCGAGGCCTGTATTCATGTACTCGGCGACCTCGGGGAGGTAGTCGGACTCGTAGATCACCTTGTCGAAGGTGATGCCGAGGCTGGCGAGCGTCTTGCGCTGGCCGGAGACCACCCAGGAGCGAGTCCGCGACCAAAGTTCCAGCGCCTTCTGGTCGCCGTCGAGGACCCGCATCATCATCTCGTCGGCTTTGTCGTTGTAATTGGTCGACTCGCGCGCGACCGAGTCCTCGGCGCCGTCGTCCCCCTGGCCGCCGTTGCGGCTGGCGGTGACGTAGTCGGCGTAACAGAAGCCGACGAAGTGGTCGCTCTTCTCGTCGGCGTCGGGGCCGGCGTCCTCGCCGGCGCGGGTCGCGACACCGGCCATCGCCTCGCCCATGCTGCGGCCGACGTCGCAGATCAGGCTGCGGTTGTCGACCCCGGCGCCGGCCTGCTTCAGCGCCCCGGCGATCGCATTGCCGACCGCGAGGTTGCGAAGGTGGCCGATGTGCAGCGCCTTGGTCGTGTTGGCACCCCAGAAGTAGACGGCGTAGCGGTTTCCGGCGGCCATGTCGCCGAACTCCGAGGCACCGCCGGCGCCGGAGCGGATCGCCTCTCCTTGCGCTTCGATCCACTCGTCGGTGAGCTTCACGGTGGGCTGCTTTCCCTCGCGCGATACCGAGTCCACCCAGTCCTCGGCCTCGATCCGCTCCAGCGCTGCCAGGGCGGCGGCGTCCTCCCGCCAGTCGGTGCCCTTCGGCAACCGCGGAATCAGCATCAGGTCGAACTCGGCCTCCGGCCGGTACGGAGCGCGTGCCGCCCACAGTGCCTGGCCGCTCTCGCCTGCCGCGACCTGGTTGAACCTGGTGAAGATATTCTCGCCCATAGCTGTATTCCGAACTTTCTGCTTCGAATTGGTTGTTCGAAATGCACCCGCCGGGGCTCGAACCCGGATCTTCGGCTTACAACGCCGACCCTTTAACCGATTAAGGCACAGGTGCTAGCTATGTTTCCCTGCATTGAGCGAATTCCCTGAATGCTCAAGCGGGGCGCAGCATAACCGCAACCTCAGCGCGCGTCAAATACTTTGAGTAATTCCCTGGAAACGACGCAGGAAGCGGCGGGTCTCGTCCCGCTGCGGCGCTTCCAGGACCTGCGCCGGAGAGCCCTGCTCGACGATCCGCCCCTCGTGCAGGAAAGCGACCTGGTCGGCGACCTCGCGGGCGAAGCTCATCTCGTGGGTGGCGATCAGCATCGTCATCCCCTCCGCCTTCAGGTCGCGCACCGCCGCCAGCACCTCGCCGACTAGCTCCGGATCGAGGGCACTGGTCACCTCGTCGAGCAGCAGAGCCCGCGGCCGGCCGGCGAAGGCGCGGGCGATCGCCACCCGCTGCTGCTGGCCGCCGGAGAGGTTGTCGGGGCGGTCGTCCTCGCGGCCGGCGAGTCCGAAGCGGGCCAGCAGCTCCCGTCCGCGCGCATCGGCCTCGGCGCGGGAGGCGCCGTGGGCGCGCCTCTCCCCCAGCATCACGTTCTCCAGCGCGGTCAGGTGCGGGAAGAGGTTGTAGGCCTGGAAGACGAGTCCGAGCCGGCGGCGGACCGCGACCGGGTCAACCGCCGGGTCGGTGATCACCTCGCCGTCGAGGAAGACGTCGCCGTCGTCGATCTCCTCCAGCAGGTCGATGCAGCGGAGCAGGGTCGACTTGCCCGACCCCGAGGCGCCGATCAGCGCCACCGCTTCGTGCTCGCGCACGGTCAGGTCGATGCCGCGCAGGACCTCGCGCTCGCCGTAGGACTTGGTGATTTCCCGCAGCTCGAGGACAGGTCCGCCGGGGGCGCTCACCGCACCGCCCCCTCGGGCCCGCCGAGCCGGTCGACGATCCGCGCCGTCGGGATCGTCACCGCCAGGTAGAGCAGCGCCGCGGCGACCAGCGGCGTGAAGTTGAACAGCTGCGCCTCGATGATCTGGGCTTCGCGGAAGGCCTCCAGCGGGCCGAGGATCGAGATCAGGGCGACGTCCTTCTGCAGGGCGACGAAGTCGTTGAGAAGCGGCGGTGAGACCCGCCGCACCGCCTGGGGCAGGACCACGTGGCGCATCGCCTGGGTCTCGGTCAGGCCGACCGCGAGGGCGGCGTCGCGCTGGCCGCGGTGGACCGAGTTGACCCCGGCGCGGTAGACCTCGGCGACGTAGGCGCTGTAGGAGAGGATCAGGGCGATCGCGCCGAGCACGACCGGGTCGGTCGGCAGCCCATCGAGGCGCAGGGCCGGGACCCCGAAGCCGATCAGGAAGACCAGCAGGATCGTCGGCACGCCGCGGAAGACGTCGACGTAGATGACCGAGAGCGCGCGCAGCGGAAAGGTCGCCGGCGAGCGCGAGATCCGCACCAGCGCGACGATCAGGCCGACGACCAGGATCGCCAGCTCGGCAACGATGAAGATCTTCACGTCGAGCCAGAAGGCCTTGGCCACGTCGGGGAAGGAGTCCTTGAAGACCTCCCAGTTGAAGAAGGTCTCGCGCACTTCCGGCCAGCCGGGGCTGGTCAGGATCAGGGTCGCGAGACCACCGAGGATGACGACGCTGGAGAGCGCCGCGATCGCCTGGCCGCGGCGGTGCTTACGGCGCTTCGCCGCCTCCCGTTCGAGGCGACGGTCGTTCGGCATCAGCTCAATTCAGGAGCTTCGGCGGCTTGGCTCATCCAGCGCTGGGTGATCTTTTCCAGCTCGCCTGAGCTTTCCAGCGCTTCGATCGCCTCCGAGACGCAGCCGGTCAGCTCCGAGTCCTTTTCCAGCAGGGCCCCCCACTGGTCGCCGCCGGGGGCGCTGAACTGGCCGACGATGGTCGCCTCGGGAACCTGGACCGCGGTCAGGTAGAGCGCCGTCGGCAGGTCGACGACGACCGCGTCGATCTGTTCGTTCTTCAGCGCCTGGACGACGTCGTTGGAGTTGTTGAAGACTTCCGGCCGGCTGCTCGGTTCGATTTCTTCTTCGGCCGCTTCGAGGCTGGTGGTGCCGATCTGGACGCCGAGGTCGGCGTCCTGCAGGTCAGCCAGCGAGGTCGCATTCGCGGCTTCGGAGCTCTTCAGCGCCACAACGGCTTGGTTGGCCGTGTAGTAGGGCGCCGAGAAGTCGACTGCTTTTTCGCGCACCGGGGTGATCGAGATCTGGTTGACGTCGAAGTCGAAGTCTTTGGGGCCGGGCGCGAAGGAGGAGTTGAACGACTCGACCGTCCAGTTCACCTTGTTCTTCGGGTAGCCGAGCTGCTTGGCGATCGCGTAGGCGACGGCGCTCTCGAACCCTTCCCCGTTGGTCGGGTCTTCGTCTTCGAAGTAGGGCGGGTAGGCGGGCTTGTCGGTGGCGATCGTCAACACGCCCTCCTGCTCGGTCGCCAGCTGGCCCGGCTCACAGGAGGAAGCCGTCGCCGAGGACGATCCGGTCGTGTCGTCGGAGCTACCGCAGCCGGCGGCAACGACGGCAGCAAGGACGATGAGCGGGAGGACCAGCTTCTTCATCGAGAGAGACAAGACGGCGCGAGCCTATCCCAACCCGCGGCGGCGACGCGCCCGAGTGGCAGGTGCCTATTTCTCGGACTGGGCGGCGGCTGCGTGTTTGGCCTCGAGATCCTCGGCCAGCGCCGCCAGCACCGGCATCGAGACGCGCAGCCCCGCCGCGATTCGCCGCACGTTGCCCCAGGTGGGGTTGACCCGGCCCGACTCGATGTGCGAGATCCAGGTGGGATGGATGTCGGCGCTGTGTCCCAGCGCTTCCTGACTCAGGTGGATCTCCATCCGGAGCTGTCGGATTGCCTTGCTCAGGCCGATCTGGGGTTCTTCTCGTCGCGGCATTTACGGAAGGGAATTTGCCTCCCGCCCCCGCGTCCATAGAGGTGGGCTCAGGTCCAGCGGTGAAAGCGGCGTGGCCGGCCTTTTTTCGGTACCACGTCGTCTTCCGTCGTGTCGCAGGCGAGGACCATGTTCAAGGGGGCGGTCTCTCGGCGTTGCGAACACGAACGTATGTTCGCATAGATTCGAACTGATTTATAGGGCAGATGAGCAGGCTCACCCGGCTTCGGCGACCGCTGCTTCCAACTCTTCGCGGACCTCGCTTTGCTGGTTGGGGATTTCCAGCCGCTGTTCGAGCACCGGGATCGCCTCCGCCGGCCGGCCGCTGAGCCGCAGGGCGTTGCCGAGGTTGAAGAGCGCGTAGGCGTACTCGAGGTCTTCGGTGCCGGCGGGGAAGGCGGTGACCGCTTCTTCGAGCACGGGGACCGCAGCTTCGTATTCGCCCGCCTGGATCAGGGCGAAGCCTTCTTCATTGAGGGATGCGCCACGGGCCGGGTCCGCGCCTTCGGCGGTGGGTGCCGACGCCGTCGTTGCGGACGGGGATTCTTCGGGTTCAGCCTCGGGTTCCGCTTCGGCCGCCGTCGTCTGCTCCTGTTCGGGGTTGGCCGCTTTCGACTCTGCCGCTTTCGATGGGCGTTCGCTGGGGTCGCCGCCGCTCAGAACAGCGGCGGCGATCGCGACCACGGCGCCGAGGACGAGGGCCAGCGCGGTCGCCGCCAGCCAACGACCGCGGCCCCGAGGCGCGGTCGCGGTCGCGGTCTCGATCCTCGGCTCGAAGACCTCGGTCGGCTGCTCGACCGGCTCGACGCCGCGTTCGAGCCGGGCCAGGGCCTCGCGCGCCGAGCGCGGGCGTTCCCGCGGGTTGCGACTGGCCAGCCACTCGACCAGCACCCGCAGGTCGGGTGAGATCCCCTCGGCACAGGCGCGGAGGACGACACCGCAGGAGTAGAGGTCGGAGCGCTCGGTCGCCGGCTGGCCCTCCATCACCTCCGGCGCCGCGTAGCGCTCGGTGCCGAGGACGAGCCCGGTACTGGTCAGCGCGGTGGCGTCCCGCGGCAGTGCGATCCCGAAGTCGATCAGCTTCGCGGTGCCGCCCGGTTCGATGATCACGTTGGCCGGCTTGATGTCGCGATGGAGGATCCCCGCCGCATGGATATGAGCCAGCGCCGCGAGCAGTTCCCGCGCCAGCTGCTCGCAATCGACTCCCCTCCCCCGCTCCAGCCGCTCGGCCAGGTTTTCGCCGGGGACGAACTGCATCACCAGGTAGGGCCGTTCGCCCTCCTCGGAGAAGTCGTAGGTGTCGGCCAGGTTGGGGTGCGACAGGCCCGCCGCCGTGTGCGCCTCGCGGCGGAACCTGGTGACGAAGTCCGGATCGCCGGCAATCGTGTCCGCCAGCACCTTCACCGCCACCGGCCGATCGAGCACCTCGTCGTGCCCGAGCCAGACCGCAGCCATGCCGCCGCGCCCGAGCGTGCGCTCGAGCCGGTAGCGATCCTTCAACAGCTCCCCGATGCCAAACGTTCCGGGCACGGGTTTCCTCCTACCCATCTGCCGGCAATATCTGCGCAGGCACCTTACGGCGGCCTGCGTTCGCGACCGGTGGTGAACACCTCGGTACCTCTAAAGACCTACAGTTCGGTCCGCGATCTATGAGCGATCAGCAAGTCGAGCGGGAGGCGCAGGGACTCTTCGAGAAATCGCTGGAACAGGCGCTCGGCGACAAAGCGACGCAAGCCAGCCTCGAAGAACTCGCCGAGGCCGGGCTCCACATCGGCGTCGAGCAGATCCGGGCGGAACTCCCAGCCTCTCCCAAAGAGGTGCGGGGATCGGCAAAGACGATGCTGAACGAGTGGACACGAGCGGCAACGCGCCTCGACCGAGCGAAGGCGGAGCGAGTCGAAAAATTACGCGACGCGATCAATCTTTGGATTGCTTCGGTTGGCTTGGTTTTGGCCGTAATCAGCTTTCTGTTTCTTCCCGACTCCGCGCATTGGGCCGCCCTTTCATTTGTCGCGCTGCCCGCGATCCCCATTTACGTAGCCCTGCTGCAAGCGTCGGGGACGGTAGCCGCTCGGCTGAGGGCATCGAGTGAAGGTCGAAAGCGTTTTCTGGAAACGCTGGATGCCCAACTGGCGGCGGCAGTCCGAGAAGTGATCAACCACCGTCTGACTTCTTTCTCGACGAGCTTTCGGATCTTCGACCGACGGGGCCTGCGACAGCTGGCCGACCCCGACCGCGAGGTCCCAACCGCTGCAATCGGTGAGCTGGAAGGCCTGATCGCATCCCTCGACAGCGGCAGCATTGGCCTTTCAGGTCCCCGAGGATGCGGTAAGACCACCCTGATCAGGAGCTTCACCGAGGGACGCACGATGCCCATCGGCAAAGAGCTGGTGGGCCTCACGGTGGCAGCTCCGGTCAAGTACGACGCTCGTGAGTTCGTTCTCCACCTCTTCGCCTCGCTCTGCGAAAGGGTGCGGCGCGACCGGCCAGGGCCCCAATTCGATCGCGGCTGGCAGAAAAGGGCCTTGCTGTGGCTCGGCATCGCCACCGTGGCCACGGCAGCGATCGGTGGTTTCCTGCGCTTCGAACCTCAGGTCAGCCAGGAAACGGCGGGCACTGCGTTGCTCCTGATCGCCTACCTGCTGTTCATCGTCTGGGTCATAGTCGTGCTCACTGCGACCCCCTTCATCGAGCGATCGTTCATCAGGCCGGTACGCAGATCCCAGGCTTCCGACAAGGCCGAGCGGAAACGCTCTCTCCCGGCTGAGCAGGCGGCAAAGGACTACCTGAGGCAGATCCGCTTTCAGCAGAGTCGCGACGCCGGTCAGTCGCTGGAGCTCAACCTTCCCTTCGGGCTCGGCAGGATCGGCGGCAGCTCGAACACCACGCTGACTCGCGCCCCGTGGACGCTTCCCGACGCGGTGGAGGAGTTTCGGCGCTTCGCGGCCACCCTGTCCGATCGCTACGTCGTGATCGGAATCGACGAGCTCGACAAGATGGAGTCAGACGAAGCCGCGCGCGAGTTCCTCAACAATGTCAAGGGCGTTTTCGGGGTGGCGGGGTGCTACTTCCTGGTTTCCGTCTCCGAGGACGCCATGAGCGCCTTCGAGCGCCGCGGTCTACCCCTGCGCGATGTCTTCGACAGCTCATTCGACGAGATCCAGCGGATCGGATTTCTCGACTTGGAGCAATCCCGGATGGTGCTGGAGAGCCGCGTAACCGGGGTACCCGTCCCCTTTCAATGCCTCTGCCACTGCCTCGCGGGAGGCCTGCCGCGGGATCTGATTCGAATCACTCGCGAGCTCGTGCATCACTACGACGTCGAGATCGAAAGGCACAAGGCCAGAAGCGAGCACGAGGGCAAGGAGGCCGGCGACGATCCGATCGAGGTCGGGCTCGCGACCCTCACCGAACGCCTGATCGAGGCCGAGTGGCGCGGGAAGCTCGCTGGGGCAACCGCCGCCGGCCTCTCGAGCGACGGGCGGCAACCCTGGTGGCTGACCCGGTGGCTGCACGGTCAGGCCGAAGGCACCCCCGACAGCGGCTCCCTGCAGGACTGGACGCTGGAACTCGACGGAAATCCCGATCTTGCCAAGCCCGCTTACGAAGACGACGGGCTGCGCAAGGCGCAGCGAATCGCTGTTGAGATGATGGTTTTCAACTACTACGCCGCGACGATGCTCGACCTCTTTGGCAGCGAACACGTCGAAACGATGCTGATCTCACGCATGCACCCAGAAGTGCTTGCGCCCCGTAACGGGTGGGTCGAAACCCTGGCGGCGGCGCGACAGCAGTTCTCGATCGATCCTTGGCTCTCTTGGGGCCTACTGGAGCAGGCGCGTCGCGCCACCGGCCTGACCCCCTGGGGCGAACTCCGCAGCGCCCCGGCCCCGCCGCCTCGCAAGTGGTGGAACCGACGCTAGTTGACTGACGTTCAAACTAACCGCCTTCGCCCCAGAGGGTGGCGACCAGCGATCGTGGGCCGCCTTGGTCGCGGTGCTCGCAGAGGAAGATGCCCTGCCAGGTTCCGAGGGCGAGGCGGCCGTGGTTGATCGGCAGGGTCAGCGAGGGGCCGAGCAGGGCGGCCTTGATGTGGGCTGGCATGTCGTCGTCGCCCTCCAGGGTGTGGGTCCAGTAAGGGGCGCCTTCGGGTACCGCGCGGTCGAACCAGGACTCGAAGTCCCGCCGCACCTCGCCGGAGGCGTTCTCGTTCAGCGCCAGCGAGGCCGAGGTGTGCTGGATCAGGAGGTGGAGCAGGCCGACCTCGACCTCGGCTAGCTCCGGCAGCGCCTCCTCGACCTCAGCGGTGACGAGGTGAAAGCCGCGCGGCCGCGCCGAGAAGCGAATCGTCCGCTGTAGCCACATCTAGCTCGCCAGCTTGCCGTAGGGCTCGCCGGCCGCGGCGCGCGCCGCGAGGTGGAGACGGACGGTGTCCGGCCAGAAGCGGGTGCCGACCCGCAGCTGGACCAGCGCCGAGCGCAGGAGCGCCTCGCGACCCGGGTCCCATGAGAATCCGAAGAGGCGGCGGATCTCCGGCGGCAGCAGCCCGACCGAGATCAGTCGCACCGTCTCGGTCAGCGGCAGGAACGCCGCCCGCATCCAGCCCGAGTAGGGCGGCTCGAGAATCATCCGCTCCGCCTGCTCGCGGCGATCGTCGGAGATCCAGAGGCTGCCGTCGCCTAGCCGCCCGTGGACGTAATCCTGGAGACCCGCGAAGGTCGCGGGCATCGAGTCAGGCGGCAGGCCGAGCAACTCGCCCACCTGTCTGTATTCGCTCCAGTAGCGCTCGCGGTCGGCCTCGGAGAGACCACCGAAGATGCGCTCGTAGTAGACGACGGCGGAGTCGGCGAGGCTCGCCAGAACCCAGAGCCCGAGCTTCGGGTCCGCGGCCGCGTACGGCGTCCCCTTCGGGATCGGCCCGTAGTCGGCGGGGGTCCTCCCCTTCACCCGGGCGTGCATCCCCTGCACCGCGCGGCCGGCCTCCTCGGCGTCGTCGATCGTCCCGAAATAGATCCGCGACATCCACTCGTCGGTCCGCAGCAGCCGGGTCTGGGGGTCGTCGAAGATGATCGAGTGGCGCTGGAAGCCGACCACCGCGAGCGGGTCGCAGGCCTGCATCAGCAGCGCCCGCACCCCCGAGAAGAGGACGAGGCGCTCACGGTGCAGCCTGCGGACCACCGAGTCGGGCGCAAAGAACCCGTCCACCTCCGCCGCGCGCGGCTCCCGCTCCGGCGCCAGGCCGGGGACCAGCGACAGCATGTCGGCGGGCCGAAACACGCCTGAAACGGTAGCTACCGCAGGATCGGGGCCTGAACCTGCGAAAGATGGCGGCATGGAGACGCGCCTGCCCGCCCGGCCGCTGCTCGTCCTCACCTTCGCCACCGGGGTGATCGACGCCGCCAGCTTCCTCGCCCTCGGCCAGGTCTTCGCGGCGATGCAGACCGGCAACGTGGTCTTCCTCGGGATCGGCACCGCCGGGGCCGGCGACGCACCCTTCCTCGCACCGCTGATCGGCCTCGGCGCGTTCCTGGTTGGCGGCGCGCTGGCGGCGGCGACGGTCGACGCGGCCGGCGGCTCCGTCTTCCTGCCGCGCTGGCTGCTGCGCGAGGCAGGGCTGCTGGCGTTTGCCGCCGTCCTCGCCGCGATCGTCGGCGTTGACCCCGGCCACGCCTCCGCCTACCTGGTGATCGCCCTGCTCTCGCTGACGATGGGGCTGCGCAACACCTTCATCCGCGGCACCGCCGGCCCCAACCTCGCCACCACGGTCCTCAACCTGACCCTGACCACGGCGACCCCGGGCACGGCGCTGGGAGCGGCCAGCTCGGCGGACATGAACCAGCGGGCGGCTGGCCTGCTGGCGATCCTCGCCGGGGCGATAGCCGGCGCCCTGGCGGTCGAGTCGAGCCTTTCGCTGGCGCTGCTGCTTGCCGCCGCGGCCACCGCGGCGGCGGCGCTGAGCGGCGCCTCAGACCCCGGCGAAGAACTCGCGCAGTCTTGAGGCGAGCGCGGCCGGCTCCTGCGCCATCAGGGCGTGGCCGCAGCCGGCGAAGAGCTCGAAGTCGGCGGCCCCCAATCGCTGGGCCAACGGCTGAGCGTTCGCGGCGGGGATGACCCGGTCCTCCTGCCCGTGGAGGACGAGGGTCGGCGGGGTATCGACGGGCGGCGGGCGGTCCTCGCGGTGCCAGGCTTCCATCGCCTCCTCCTGGGCTGCCAGAACCGCCGGCGAGAGATCGGCCCGGGCGGCGGCGACCACCTCGCCGAACTGGCGATCGATCACCTCCGCCTGCGGCGGCGGGAAGAGCAGCGAGATCAGGCGGCTGGCTTGCTCGCGCGGGGAGCCGGAGTGGTCGGTCAGTTCCGCCCAGTCGGCGGCGTCAGCCGGCACCGCCGCAGCGCCGCCGGGGTCGGTGGCGAGCAGCCCGAGGGCGCTGACCCTCCTCGACGTGGTCTCGGCCAGACTCTGGGCGGCGAAGCCACCCATCGACCAGCCGACCACCGGGCAGGAGTCGATTTCCAGCGCCGCCAGAATCGCTTCCAGGTCGGCGGCGATTGCGCCAACCGTCAGCTGCCCCGAGCGCGGATCCGATTCGCCGACGCCACAGTTGTCGGGACAGATCACCTCAAAAGTCTCGGCCAACGCTGCGAGAAAGCTGGGGTCCCAGTCGGCCCCGGTTGCGGCGTAACCGTTGACCAGCAGCAGCGGCGGGCCGCTGCCGACGCAGCGCCAGGCGAGGCGGCGGCCTTCGACGGTCGTGCTCTCGATCCGGCTCGCGTCCATCGGCTCGTCCCCACGGTATTCGACCGCCAACGAATCGGCCGCCCACGGGCCTACCATGGCCCGGTGCCGACCGCGAAGGAGCTGATGCGCGCCGGGGAGCTCTATCCCGGCGCCGACCCCGAGCTGAACTGGGAGCTCGATCAGCGCCAGGCGATGCTCGCGACCCTCAACGCGATCCCTCCCAACCGCGCCAAAGAGCGCCAGGCAGCGCTAGAGGAGTTAATTGCCGAGATCGGCGAGGACACCTTCATCCGCTCGCCCTTCTACTGCGACTACGGCGACGGGATCCGGATCGGCGCCCGCGCCTTCATCAACTTCAACTGCACGATGCTCGACGGGGCGCCGATCACGATCGGGGACGAGTGCCTGATCGCCTCGGGAGTGCAGCTGATCACCGCCACCCACCCGATCGACCCGGTCCCCCGCCGCGCCGCCTGGGAGCAGGCGCTGCCGATCACGATCGGGGACGGCGTCTGGCTGGGAGCCGGAGCGATCGTCTGCCCCGGCGTCACGATCGGCGCGAACACCGTCGTCGGCGCCGGCGCGATCGTCACCAAGGATCTGCCCGCCGGCGTCGTCACCTACGGCAACCCCGCCCGGGTCGCCCGCGAGATCGGCGACGGCGACCGTCTTGATCTACAGAACTCATAGGGTTCCCAAATCACTCCAGCGTCCAGAAGTCTGCGCATCGCCGCGATCGGGTTGGCCGTCGTTGCCGCCACCGCGATCGGCTTCGCTTTGGGCTCCTCGGCAGCCCCCAACCAGCAGGAAGCGGACGATGCCCGGGCGGAGAGCTTCAGGGCGGCTTTTTCGAGCTCAAAGGCATCCGCGTTCCGGCAGGCCCGTCGTCGCGGAACGGTGAAGGGACTCAAACAGGGCAGGGCGCGGGCCAAGCAGGTCGGACTGCGGCGCGGCGACGACGCCGGCGCGAAGGAGGCGGGTGTCGTGCTGGCGGAGATCGCCCAAGAAGAAGCGGAAGCAGCAGCGCAGGCCGAAGCCGAAGAGCGAGCCGAAAACTGCGGGGCACCGCTGTTCGTCGAGGGGTACTGCCCGACCGACGAGGAGATCGAACAGGAGAACCTGGCGGAGTCGGTGTGCGGGTCGCCGGACCCAGAATCGGCCGCGGAAGAAGAACTGTATGGAATCGAATGTTGAGCCTGAGGAGGAGACGGTGAACGATCCCGGCAATGGGGAGTCGCGAAGCATCGAGGTACGACTCTCGGCTATCTGGTGGGCGGCTGGCGTCCTGGTAGTCGCGATCGCGATCGGCGCCGGCGCCTTCGCCTACGGCAAGAGCACCGGCGAGGACCTGGACGCCGCGCGCACGCAGGGCACGGAGGCGGGTCAACGCAAGGGCGCAGCAAAGGGAGCGGCCCAGGGATACGCCGCCGGCTTCAAGAAAGGTCGCGAAGCCGGCTTCGAGCGCACCTACCCAAAGGCCTACCGCAAGAGCTATGCCGAGGCGTTTGAGGAAGCGGGCCTAGAGGCTCCGGATTCACATGACATCCCGGTCTCCTCGCCTTAGCCAAGGCCACTCACCGATGCGCACTCCGCAAGCCTTGATAGCCAGCGCCTTGCTGATCGCCGGGTTCGCCGTCGCCGGCTACATGCTCGGGCAAGGCGGCGCCCCTGACCAGCGGGAATTCGACAGCGAGTACGCGGACGCGTTCAAGGTGGGATACGTGCAGGGGGCAGACCGCGCTCGGGGGCGTTCAGCTCGAGAGGGAAGGGCCGAGGGCCTCTCCGCGGGACGCCAGCAGGGCCGATCAAGCGGGGCGAAGGCCGGAGCCGACGAGGGCAGCGCCGCGGCCGAAGCCGAGCTGGCCCGGGTCGAAGAAGAACGGGCCGCGGCCGAAGCGGCAGCCGCCGAAGCGGCAGAACTCGCCATCCCGGCTCCGTGCAGGGGCATGCCCGACAGCACCGCGCGGCGAATGTGCATCGGCGCGGTGGAAGCCGGGACCTACCCATAGAGATGGCGACGCGGATCCGAGGCTCGGCACTCGCGACGGTGGCACTCTTGCTTCTCGTCGCCGGCTCCGCCTATCTCCTCGGGCGCTCGGCCCGCAGCGGGGAAGAAGAAGCCACAGCGGAGCGCCGGCAGGCGACCGAAGTCAGCTACGCACGCGCGCTGACCGACTCCCGCCGGACCGGCCACCGTCACGGCTTCCGAGCGGGCAGGCTCGAGGGAATGGCCGCCGGGAGGAAGGCCGGCGAGCTAGCCGGCGGAATCGGCGCCGCCCGGGAGATCCAACGGCGCGCGGGCGTCTCGGCTGACGTGAGTGCGGAAGCCGCTGCAGCGGTGGCCGCCTCCGAACAGGCCGAAGCGGAAGACCTCTACTACCGCACCCACCCCTGGGTCGACCCCTGACGGCTCCGCCTCAGCGCGGAACCGTCGCGGCTTTTAATGCCCGTGCGGCGACCGAGACCGGTGGCGGCTCCCACTCGCGCCGGTCCTCAGGCGACCAGGCGTAGGCCGGGACGCCGTGGACCACGAGCTCCGCCAGCTCCGGCCGCTGCAGCTCGCGCGCCGACCACGCGTAGAGCCGGTCCAGGCGCGGCAGGATCACCGCGTAATCGAGCAAGCGGCCGAAGCCGTGCTCGGCGTGGAGGTAGACGGCGAGGTCCTCGTCGGCCGGGTAGCGATCCGGGAGCACCCTCCCCAGCGAGAGGAAGATGCCGGCCATTCCCAGCCGCGGGTCGCCGAGCGGGCGGGCGACGGGAGCCATGCGGCCGAGCGCCAGCCGCGGCGCGGCGACCAGGGCGTGCGCGTAGAGCACGCGGAGGAGGACGACGTTGAGGAAGAAGCGCTCGGTGCGGCTCTCTTCCTCGGCGAGGTCGCGGTGGTCGAGGTATGCGGCGACGATGCTCGCGTTGTGGGCCCGGTACCAGGACCTGGCCGTGGGCTTCGCGACGAAGGCGTCCCAGAGAGCGATCGCCGACGCCGACGGGGGACCCCCGTGACCGCCGGCGCGGGCGACCGCCTCGCAGCCGTCCCGCAGCAGCCGCTCGTTCATCGCTCGCCACCACCGGCTGCCAGGCGGTTCTGCCTCGAGCGGCCCGAGCACGCCGCGCCGCACCTCCCAGCGCATGAATGACATCGCCGCCCGGCGGAACGGCAGGTGACGAGGAGCGTTGCCGGTTGGGCCCCGGTAGGTCTCGCTGGCAAGCGCCAGGCGCGCCTCGGGATCCTCGCGAACCGCGGCCACCTTGGCCGCCGCGATCGCGGCGGCGCTTTCCGGCCCGCCCGCCGCGCCGCCGATGGCTAGACCAGGTCGCGCGGCTGGCTTTCTTCGGCCGCGAGCAGCTCGTGGACGAGCCTGATCGCGATCGAGCCCTCGCCGACCGCGGAGGCGACCCGGTTCACCGACCCGTGACGGAGGTCGCCGGCGGCGAAGACGCCGGGCATCGCGGTCTCGAGCGAGAGCGGGCTGCGAGCGAGCGGCCAGCTGCCGTGGGTCTCCGCGTCCGCCCCGGTGCAGGCGAAGCCGCCGTCGCTCAAGGCTATCTCCGCCGGCAGCCAGTCGGTGTTGGGGTCGGCGCCGATCATCAGGAAGAGCCCGTCCGAGGGCACGGTCTCGGTCTCCCCGTCGGGGGAGCGCAGGACCAGGTCGCGCAGCCAGCCGTCGTCGCCGGCGCTGCCGCCGACCACCTCGGTGCCGAGGCGCACCTCGACGTTGGGGGTCGCTTCCAGCTGGCGCACCAGGTAGTGGGACATCCCCTTCTCCAGCGAGTCGGACCGCACCACCAGCGTTACCTGGCGGGCGTATTCGGCCAGGTTCAGCGCCGCCTGGCCGGCCGAGTTGGCGCCGCCGACGACGTGCACCTGCTCGTCGACCGTGGTCGGCGCCTCGGAGGCGGGGCCGCCGTAGAAGACGCCCGCCCCGACCAGGTCCTCGAGCTCCTCGACTTCGATCCGGCGATAGGTGGCACCGACTGCGAGGATCACCGCGCGGGCACTGACCTCGCCGCCGTCGGAGAGGCTGACGTGGAGGCGCTCGCCCTCGCGGCGGATCGCGGTGGCGTCGTGCATGAAGGCGAACTTGGCGCCGAAGACCCAGGCCTGCTCGTAGGCGGCCTCCGCCAGCCGCCGGCCGCTGACCCCGCGCGGGAAGCCGAGGTAGTTGCGGATCAGCGAGCTGGACGTCGCCTGCCCGCCGATGCCGCCGTTGTCGACGACCAGCGTCCGCAGCCCCTCGGAGGCGCCGTAGACCGCGGCCGAGAGCCCGGCCGGGCCACCGCCGACGATGACGACGTCGAACTCGCGCCGGTCCGGGTCGATGGTCGCGCCGACCGCGCTCGCCAGCTCCAGGTTGGTCGGGTTGGTCAGCACTGTGCCGTTCGACATGACCACCAGCGGCAGCGGCTCCCCACCCCCGGTCTCCGCGACCAGCGCCTGACCTTCCGGCGAGTCGGCGAGGAGGAACGAATGCGGCACCGCGCAGCGGCCCAGCAGCTCTTTCAGCTCCTGCGCCCGGCCGATCCACGACTCGCTGACGATGTGAACGGTGTGCGGCGAGACCCGCCGCGCGTGCGCCCACTCGAGCAGGAAGGTCGAGACCGACTGATGGAAGAGCTCGTCGGGCGCCTGCGAAGGCCGGATCACGTAGTACTCGATCTGCCGCCGCCCCATCGCTTCGAAGATTTCCCCGGCCGTTTGGCCGTCGCCCCAGCTGGCCCACTCGATCAGCAACCCGCGCTGGACGTGCGCATGAAGCTCCCGTGCCCGGCCCAGCAGGTCCGGCCCGCTCATCCCCTCGAACGACTGCGCGGCGAGCACCAGCGCCACGTCCTCCCCTGCCTCCTTCAGCGCCCGCAGCTCCGCCAGCGCCTCCTCGACCGAGGACATGCAGATGACGCGGTAGCTGCGTGAGTAGCGATCGATCAGCTCGCGCTCTACCGCGCGCAGCGCTCGTTCGTCTTCGTCGACCGCGAAAAGGACAGGATTCACGATTCGAAAATATCGGCCCGGGCGGAGACTCGCTAGTCGGACCGCACCGCCCGCCAGGCAGCGTCGGCCAGGTCGTCCTCAGCCTCGCGCAGCGATCCATCCTGGTGTGCCAGCCAGGAGCGGGAGAGTGCCTGGGCCGGCCCGAAGACGGAGACGAAGAAGACATCGAGGCGCACCGAGCGGATCGCCTCCTGGCTCTCGACCCAGGCTGCGATCGCGGCGAACAGGGTCTTGTTCAGCGCCGACACCTCCTCCCCCGCTCGCTCGCGAGCGGATCCGTCGAGCAGGAATCGAGCCTGCTCGGGGTTCTGCTCGACCCACCGCAGGTGGTGGCGGACCAGGGCTTTGATGCCGTCCTCGGCGTTGGGCGCGGATTTCAAGATCCGCAGGACGCCAGCCTGATACCCCGACAGGACCTGCGCGTAGAGCGCGCCAAAGATCCCATCCTTGTCGCCGAAGTGGTGGTAAATCGAGCCAACGCTGGCGCCAGAGCGCTCGCGCACGCTCTCGATCGTCACTCCTCCGCCGGCCTCGAGCGATTCGAGAGCCGCCTCCAGGATCGTCTCGCGACGGGTCATCGGCTAGAATTCTATTCTAGAACATGATTCTAATCGATCAGGTCATGCCCTCCTACGATCGCGGCGAGGTCCACCGCCGCGGAACCACCGCCTCGCCCCCTGCCCTCTGGGATGCGATCCACGAGCTCGAGGGCCGTGAGCTGACGCTGATGCGAATCCTGATGGGCATCCGCACCCTCGGCCGCAGGGCCGACAGCGGCGACCGCACGGTCCTCGAAGGGTTCGAACGGATGGGATTCTGCCCGGTCGCCGAAGCGCCAGGACAGGAGCTGGTCGTCGCCGGCATCGGCCAGTTCTGGAAGCCCTCCGGCGGCCTGCGGAAAGTCACCAGCAAGGAGCAGTTCCTGGGCTTCGAAGAGCCCGGCTACGCCAAGGTCGCCTTCAACCTCCGGATCGAGGACAACGAGCTCTCGACCGAGACCCGAATCGCCGGCACCGACCCCCAAGCCCAAAGCCGCTTCGGCGCTTACTGGCTCCTGATCCGCCCCGGCAGCGGCCTGATCAGGCGCGAGTGGCTGCGGGCCCTGGATCGCCGGGCGGGGCGACTTCCCGTTGGCTAGCCGCCTTCACCGGACGGCACTTGAACCAACTTTGCCGCCGAGTCCAGTTCGGCGCGGGTGTCTTTCACCACTCCGTCCAGAAAAGCGTGGGTTCGGGCGAAATTCTCAGGCTCGAAAAGCACCAATACCACCGAGAGCGGTTTGTGCCGAGTGCCAGGCGAACCCGTACCGGCGAGATAGGAGACGGCGGTTTTGGCGAAGGCCCGAAGCCAGGAATCCAGATCGATGGCATTGGGCCCGCTCCCGAAAGCCCCAATCCCGATTGACCTGAACTCCTTGTCGATCGCGCAGTCCAGAGCCGAGTCGAGGCATTTCCGAATGACCTCGAGGTCCGATTCGCCGCGCCGGTTCATCGATGCGACGTGGACGATCCCCTTCAAGGGCGGACTCATGTCCCCTCCGCCGGTGACCCAGGCTTCTCCAAGCTTGTAGGGCTTCTCGTCCTGGGCACGCTGCTCCACTTCTTCTCCCGCGGCGTTCCTGATCGCACTGGCTCCCTCGGCCCACATCTGACCGTCGACATCGGCATTGCTCAGGACCGCGTCCACCTCCAGGTGGGTGATGTCTCCGTCGATCACCCAAAGGTCCCTTCCCTCCTCGGCCTCGAAGAGCTTCTTCGCCTCGTCGTGCACCCCCGGCGACCCCGGTCGCCATTTCCGGATGTTCGATCGTTCCGCCGCGACCCGGCGCTCGGCCGCCCACGGCTGCGGGCGTCCGCAGAACTGGCAGCGGTCGACAACCGGGGCAAAGATCTCGTTCTTGCAGCGAGCGCACTTTTTTTTCAGTTCAGTTCCGCACTTAGGGCAATTGGTCGTCTCGAAGACGGGCACGACCTGCATCTCGACCCGACCCCAGAGCGCGGTCCGGGTAATGAGGTCCTTACGGGCTGCCTCGTGATGGCCACACCCTCTAGGACAGACCTGGATTGGGCTCCGGAAGTTGGTCAGTTCCGCCAGGCGTTCCGGGCGCACCCGCTGCCACCGCCACCTGCGGAAAGCGTCCACCAGGGCCTCCCACCGCCGGACCGCGAACTTGGCGATGTCGCGCAGCCAGCTGATCATGCCCCCGCCGCATCGTGCTCCGCGACCCTCTCCACCTCCTCGATGAATTCGGCGCGGTTCAGGTTCAGTCGCTGGATCTGACTGAAGATGGTCACCCGCTCCTGCCGCATCGCGCCCGCGGCCTCCAGGGCTGCTTTCGTGGACAGGTTGACCTGGCGTGCCTCCTGCTCGTCCCCCGTCAGAAGGTGCAGCCGCTGGTGACAGAGCAGCTCACACTGCCGGAGGCTGACCTTCCGGCGCTGCTCCAGATAGTCCCTGAATTCGCTGCGGATGGAGACTGTCGCGTGCTCGAATGCCTCCTTGGCCGGCTTCCGGTCACCGGCGAGGAAATATGACTCCGCAAGAGCGAAATTGACGTCGAAGTTGCGATCGTGCTGGGCCTCGCAGATGCCGATGGCCTGGGTCAGGGCCCAGGCCCTGAGCTCGTCGTCGCTCAGCTCCTCCACCTCTTGTGAGCGTGAGAACCGCGTCGCCCTCGCCGCTTCCTCTTTGGCCTCGTCGGTCGATTCGACGACCTCGGCGTCCAGCTGCTCGACGTCTCCGGCGACCAGCCCTTTGGAAGGCCCACTCAGCTCCGGTAGGCCCCGATGGCGGGCGCCGGCAACGACGTCGCTCTCCAGGGGCATGTTGATCCGATCTTCGTCATAGGCAATCCAGACGTAGATGTCGGCGCGGGTCCGTGCCACCTCGAGGCTCACGTGGTGGCGTTCACGGTGGTCGTGGCTGATGGCAATCGAGTAGGCGAGCTTCGTAAGGTCGTCCAGCAGGGGGGCGACGGCATGCAGCCGCGCCAGCGGTGCGTCAGGGTCCGAGCCCTCGGAGTCCTCGGTCTTTTCCTCTCGGAGCCTCTTCGCTTTGTCGAAGAACCGGGTCTCGGCGATGACGCAGTCGAGCTGGAAGCGCTCGGTGTCGTCGGCCGCAAGCCCGGTCTCGTCCTCGACGAAGATGCGTACGGCCTCTTCGTAGTCGCCGACCGTGGTCGACATGTAGCCAAGCCAGAAGAGAATGAAATGGTGAAGGGGTCCGGTGGAACCCTCATGGGAGATCTGCCGCAGGACGTTGTGGGCTCCTTCGGTGTCGTCCAGCAGGAACTGATCGATGGCCTTGATGAATTTGAGGTGACGGGGAAGTTTGATGTCCTGGAGTCGCAGGAGGCCCTCCACCGCCCGCAGCTCGTCCCCAATTCCGTGGACAGCGGCCCGATACTCGGGCACGTAGGCGATCTCCTCGAAGTCTCCGTCCCTGAAGATCCGCTGCAGCAGGTCATCCCCTTTCTCTCCAATCGCCGCGACCTGCTCTTTTGCCCGCCGATCCATGCTCTGGGTCGCTCGTTCGTTTGCCTCCTTGGCGAGTTCGAGCGTGTCGTTGACGAGCGAGAGGGTGGTTTGGCTCTGTTCGAAGAAAGAGGCAAAGCTCTGCTCGGCGCGGCGCTGGGAGAGGACCTCACCGCCGACGGTGAGCTCGTGAAGCTGGCTCACCCGGCGCTAATCGCGAAAGCTGAAGACGATGCCAAGCGAGCCCCCGAGGGCGAGGATCCCCACCAGGACCGCGATCGGCGCGAGGATCGTGGTCGAGATCGTGTTGTTCTTTTCGACTTCCTTGGTGAGCTGGTGAATCTGGTGCTGCTGGTCCGTAATCTGCTCTCCCTGCTTGGTGACCACCTCGGGGTCGACTTCCGAGCCGGGCGAAGCGGCGGTCGCAGGCGACGACACCAGCGCCGCGACCACGAAGACCAGCATCGCGGCCGTCACCAGGCGCTGCACCGAAAGACTTCTATTGCTGAAGAAAGCTCGCGTTATAGCGCGCGAACCCTATACGTTCCGGTTCAGGAATCGGGGAGATGGAATCGATCCCATCTCGCTCGTCGTCGCGCTGGCACCGCTTATCCGACGATGTACTGAAGCCCGACGACCACCTCGAGATCGATGTGATGTTCGGTCCGCACCACCGTGATGGTCCACGTCCGGTCTCCGACGATGCCGTCGACGGACACCTTGCCCCACTTCTGCAGAGCTTCGACCGAGGCGCGCGTCTTCGGGCCGAAGATGCCGTCGATCTGGCCGGGACTCGTGACCCATTGGCCGGCGGCCCCGTCGGCTAGGGCTTGCTGCAGGGGATGGACCGCGTCGGCCTTCAAGCCCTCTTTCAACAATGGCATCGGCCCGCCGTCGGGAAGCGCGTCCCACGTCTGGGCACCGACGATCCCGTCGACCGCCAGGGGTGGGCTGGCCGACTGAAAGTCTTTTACAGCCTGCTGCGTCGCCGGCCCGAAGACCCCGTCCACCACGACGCTCGGGGGGACGCTGAAGTCGGACGTCCTACGCAGAGCGCGCTGGGCCCGCTTGACGGCGTCGCCTTTTGCGCCCAACTCGATCGTGGGCTGAGTCACAGTCTGCGTCATCGCTACCTCCCGCTCGTTGTCGAGCGGCCAGCCTTTCAACGGAATCTTCTCGTTGCAAGAACACCTGAGTTCTCAACCGAATTCAAGTAGTGGCGAAAAAGGCGTCGGCGCGGCGAGTGCCGGAGGGCATACGGGAGGTACTGCTATCGGGGAGACAGGATTTGAACCTGCGACCGCTCGGCCCCCAGCCGAGTGCGCTACCAGACTGCGCCACTCCCCGTGGGGATTTCATTTTGACGGATTGCCGAGCGCGGTGTCGCTGGGAACGTCTTGTCTACTTTGTATGGTCCGGGCTATGAAGAGGTGTTCGCGCTGCAAAACGGAAAAGCCTGATGAGGAATTCGCCTGGCATCGACGTGAGCGAGGCCAGCGAAGCACCTGCTGCCGCCCGTGCCAATCGGCCTATCACCGGGAGCACTACTGGGCCAACAAACAGCGCTACATCGATGCGGCGGCACGCCAGAAGAAAGCCCAGCTCGAAGAGCGATTCATCTTCTTGATGGCCTACTTCCGCGACCATCCGTGCGCTGACTGCGGCGAGACCGACCCGATCGTGCTCGAGTTCGACCACCTCCGGGACAAAAGTTTGGAATCGCAACCGGGATTCGACACCGCAATTGGCAGGACGTGCTCGACGAGATTGCAAAGTGCGACGTCGTTTGTGCAAACTGTCATCGACGCCGCACCGCGAAGCGGGGTGGCTTCATACGCGCGGCGGTAGCTCAACGGTAGAGCCTCAGCCTTCCAAGCTGATGACGCGAGTTCGATTCTCGTCCGCCGCTTTTTCTTCAGGCCGGGTAGAACCCTGCCGATGAGAGCCTCGATGCGCTTCGCCGCTTCACTCGCCCTCGCCCTGGTCCTCGCCCTCCTCGTCGCCGGCTGCGGCAGCTCCGACGAGGGAGAAACCGGGGCTTCGGCCTCGGAAGTCGCCTCCGGCTCCGACCTCATCGACTGGCCGATGTTCGGGCGGGTGCCGCAGCGGACGCACTACCTGGCTGCCGAGGCGAAGGCGCTCGATCCGCCGCTGAAGCAGGCGTGGTCGATCAACACGCACGCGCTGATCGAGTTCCCGCCCGCGATCCACGGCGGCGTCGCCTACGTGATCAACAAGTACGGCAACGGCAAAGCGGTGCGGCTGCGGGACCGCAAGATCCTCTGGGAAATCAACATCCGGCCCAGCGACAAGGGCACGCCGAACTTCGTCACCGCGCCCGTCTACTACGAAGGCCGTGTCTACGGCGCCTTCCTCACCGGCCACCTCGCCGCCGGCGACGCCGAGAGCGGAAAGAAAGACTGGGTCCGCAAGTTCGATGCCCACCTCGAATCCTCGCCCCTGGCGATCGACGGGACCCTCTACCTCGGCACCGACACCACCGACCTGATTGCCCTGCGCGCCTCCGACGGCAAGGTCCGCTGGAGCTTCAACGCCCCCGGCGCGATCAAAGCCAGCCCCAGCTACGACGACGGCAAGGTCTTCTTCGCCGACTACCAGAGCTCGATGTTCGCCCTCGACGCGAAGAGCGGCAAGCCGGTCTGGCGGGCCAACACCAGCAAGGTCCCGCCCTTCGGCCGCGGCGGCTTCTTCTCCTCCCCCGCGATCGCCTTCGGCCGCGTCTACGCTGCCCGCGACGACGGCACCGTCTACGCCTTCGACGAGAAGACCGGCAAGGTCGCCTGGAGCTTCGACACCGGTGGCCCCGTCTACGGCTCGCCTGCCGTCGCCCGGGTCCCGGGCACCAAGCCGACCGTCTACATCGGCGCCGAAAACGGCAGCTTCTTCGCCCTCGACGCCGGCACCGGCAAGGTCCGCTGGCAGAAAAACATCGGCGGCCCGATCCCGGGGACGGCGGTGGTGATCGGCCACACCGTCTACACCTCCAGCTTCAAGACCCAGGTGACCAGCGGCTTCGACGTCCGTACCCACAAGCGCACCTTCCACATCAAGGAGGCCGGCTACACCCCGATGGTCTCCGACGGCAAGCGCCTCTACCTGGTCGGCTACTACGACCTGATCGGGCTCGAACCGCGTTAGGGCGCCGGCAGGCGCCCGCCTGCTCAGGGGATCGGGCTGTGGGCCCGGCTCGCGTCGAGCTCGAAAAGGCGGAAGTCGGTGCCGAGCACCGGCTGGGAGACGTTGTGAACCGGGGTCTCGCCGATCGTCCCGTCGGGCGAGCCGGCGTGGGCGTGGCCGTGGAAAACGAGGTCGGGGCCGTGCTCGAGGATCGGCGCCGCCAATCGGTCGCTGCCCATGAAGACGAAGATCTCCCGCGGCTCTCCCTCCAAGGTCGCTTCGCAGGGCGCGTAGTGGAGGAGGACGATCCGCACCGGGCAAGTGGCAACCTCGCGCAGGCCCTCGTCGAGCGCCTGCACTTCGGCGGTCGCCTCGGCGTATACAGCGCGCAGCGAGGGCTCACCGAAGTCCGGCAGGTGACGCGGCGCGAAGCCGCCGACGAAGCCCTTGACGCCGACGATCCCGACCTCGACCTCGCCAACCTGACAGACCGCGGCGCGGCGGTCGAGCATCTCCACGCCCCCCTCCTCCAGCCGCCGCAGGATCGCCTCGGCTTCGTCGGCGTGCCAGTCGTGGTTGCCGAGCACCGCATAGACGGGAGCGGCGGTCGCGGCGGCGGCCTCGCAGAGGATTTCCGCCTCGTCGAGGCGCCCGTGGCTGGTCAGGTCGCCGGCGACGAGGACGAGGTCGACCTCGTCGTCCAACGCGGCGAAGGCGGAGACGACCGCCTCGCGGTTGGAGTCGCGGCAGTGGATGTCGCCGGTGGCAGCGATCCTCAGCATCGCCGCTCCCCTACCCGGCTGACCGCCGCGTTTATCCGACTCGCGCACAGGGCAGCGAATGGTGCATGGCCGAGAATCTGGGCAAGAGCGAGGTCGCCGAGGAGCTGATCGACAGCCTCAAACGCGCGGTGGCGGCGCTGGACGAGCGCGGCGTCCCCTACCTGCTGGGCGGTGGACTCGGCTGTTGGGCGCGGGGCGGGCCGCCATCGAGCAACGACATCGACCTGATGGTCAAGCGCGAGGACGCCGGGCGCGCCCAGGAGGCGCTGGCGGCGGCAGGGATGCGGCCGGAGACGCCACCCGAGCAGTGGCTGCTGAAGGCCTGGGACGGCGAGATCCTCGTCGACCTGATCTTCGAACCGTCGGGGATGCGGATCGACGACGAGGTGCTGGCTCGCGGCGAGGACCTCAGCGTGATGGCAATGCAGACCCGGGTGATGGACCTCGACGACATCCTGATCACCAAGCTGATGGCACTCGACGAGCACAGCGCCGACTACGGCGACCTGATCCTCATCACCCGTTCGCTGCGCGAGCAGATCGACTGGGCGCGACTGCGCGAGGAGACCGCCGCCAGCCCCTTCGCGGTCGCCTTCTTCGCCCTCGCCGACGGGCTCGGAATCTGCCCCGCGGCTCAGACCTCGGCCAGCAGCTGACGGTAGAAGGGCCGAAAGCCGAGCCGCTCGTAGAGCCGGGTCGCGCCCTCGTTGGCCTCGACCACGGCGACGCCCCAGTGGCCGATGCCCTCAGCCCGCAGGCGCTCGCGGCAGGCCTCGATCAACAGCGAGCCGATCCCCTCGCCACGGGCCTCCTCCGCCACCGCCAGCGTCTCCAGCTCGCCGATCCGCTCGCCCACCTCCCAGCTCGCACTGGAGGGCTTGACGCTGAGGACGGCATAGCCCTGTGGCTGCGCGCCCTCGTCCCCGACCGGCACCGCGGCAAGCATCCGCGCCGTACCGCCCCCCAACCACTCGACGTACTCGGCCCGCCGATGGGCCCAGGCCGCCTCGACATCACGCACCGGCCAGGCGCCCTCGACCGCCTCGCGGTGGAAATCCACCAGCCCCTTGAACAGCGGCTCGACCCGGTCGATCTGCGAGACGTCGAGCTCGACGACCTCGAAGTCAGCGCTCATCGGTCCGGAGCGGAGGTCAGGCGAGCCGGGCGCTCAGCTCGATCTCGGGCACACCGGCCAACGCCCGCGAGACCACGCACCCGTCCTTCGCTTTCTCCGCGTAGCCGCGGAATGCCTCCTCGTCGATCCCCGGTACCGCTCCCTCGACCTCGAGATCGATGCGGGCGATGGTCGGCAGCCCGTCGATGATCCGCAGCTGCACCTTCGCTTCGGCCTGGATCGACTCCGGCGGGTGATCGTCTTCGCCGAGGATCAGGCTCAACGCCATCGCGAAGCACGCGGCGTGCGCCGCTCCGATCAGCTCCTCGGGATTGGTCCCCTCCCCCTCCTCGAACCGCGAGGAGAACGAGTAGGCCCCCTCGAAGACTCCGTCGCCGACCCGCAGGGTGCCGGACCCGCCTTTGAGATCGCCCCTCCACTCAGCACTGCCGTTCCTCGTTGCCACGCTCGCTCCTTCGCTCGGAGTACGAGTCGTGGCTACCCGCTGAACAGGGAACGAAATCGAAGACGGGGCACCTAGGACTCGAACCTAGAATCGCCGGTTTTGGAGACCGGTGCCTTTTTTGCGGATTTGGCTCTGCGTGGGGGAATGCGAGGCATCGGATACCTCGGGGGAACGCCAGGGGGGACGAAACTCAAACGAAATTCTCGCTCACGCCATGGCGAGAACCAGAGGACGACCTAGATCTTCCTAAGAATCTGGATTGCAAAACGGGCGGCGTGATCCGCAGCACGAACCTGCCAACCATCACGGTCCGCCTCTTCCTTGTCGTCCAGCAGATCGGAGATGCCCCGGATTACGAGCGCCTTCACCTCCTGATTGGCGTGGGCGGCCTCTAGAAACCCCGCGCCCTCCATCTCGATGGCGACCGCTTGGTCATAGTTGGCACGGATGAAGCGATACGTTGACGAGCGGGTGGACGACACGACCTTCGCTCCGGCGGCGATCGGCGCGACAACGACAGCCGGCGCACCATCACTCTCAAACCATGCGTCGGACTGACGCTCTCGCTCTGCGCGCTGCACAAGGGAGTAGTTCGAACGCCCGACGCGCGGACGAGCGATGAAGCTGTCGCTCGCCTTGCCCGCCTCGTAGCCGTAGATGTCGGTGGCTACGACCACGTCACCGAGTGAGACATCCTTTATCCCACCAGCTACCCCCACGAACAACACGACCTCAGGTTCAAAGTGGGCGATCGCTCGCTCCGCCTCAAGCGCCGCGCGGTCCCCTCCTACACCGATTAGGACCGTGTGAACCGTCCAATCGCTCGTAGGCGACTCATAGCGACCGCTCGTGTACACGGTCCCACGGTGCACCTCCTCATCCGCACCGTCGAGTTGCCCAAGCATGGCCTCCTGCTCGAGACTGATCGCCGAGAGGACCACCGCCACGCGCTCTTTGCGCTGGCGCTCTTTGATGGCGTCTCCAAGTCCTCCCGGAAGATCTGCGATCTCGCGGCTTGGGGTGATCGTCGCGATCTGAGTGAAGTTGTGGTACCCGATCGAATCAGTGACGCCTACTGCGTACTCACCGTTGAGATATATGCCGAGCTTGACCTTCGCCTCAGGCATCGCCGCCAACGCGGTGTCGGCCTCCATATTGCTATCGATGGCGTCGAGTAGGTACTTTCGGCTCTCGCACAGAAAGCAGACGACTGAGGAGTCTTGGCCGATATTCCTGTCGAAGTGCGCAGCCAGCGTCCGAACATTTTCTCGAAGTCCATCTCGCTTCATTTGCATCAGGTAGTAGGGGCTCCCCTGCGCCTCAGCCCGCACAAGACGAAGCAGCGCCTTGCCATCGACCTCGTCGAACCAGATTGGGACGTTGGGCCAGATAGCGCGCTCGAATGGGCTCAACGCGGAGGCGATGGTGTACTCAAACGTCTTCATTTGAGCCGGAATCGGCGTGCCTTTCTCCATCATCGCCACCATCTCGTCACGTGACACGTCCCAGTAATCGACGAGGAAATCCATCGGCTCCAGTCCGTTAATGCGCTCAATGTAGAAGTAGCGGCCCTCGTCGTATTGGTCTTTCTCATTGAACTCGAGTTGCAACGGCACCCGGTCAGCCAGCTCATACGGGTGCTGCAGCAGGTATTCCGACGGTGAATACGGTAGGAACGTCGCGATTGCCGCATGGTCATACGTGAAGTCGTAGACCTCGCTGCCTCGGTCAAGCTTCGCGTAGTAGATGCATTGCAGCTGCTTTTCATGGCGGTTGCTAGAGCACCCACCAACGATCTGCGCACCATTCGCGTCGTTCCGCAGCTCCTGCCCCACCGCGTAGCAGTCGGTGAAGTCAATGAACTGCTTAGCCCCGATGTGACCGCTTCCCGACGTGAACAAGATGCCCGTCGTCTCACGGAATACCTCAGCCGGTATGGGCGCCTTGCCATAGGTCGCGGCGATCTGATCGCGGTAACTCTTCACGCACTTCTGCACGGCGTTAATCCCCGCGTACTTGCGATCGTTCCGGCGAGCACTGATCTCGACCGCGACGGGGATTGCATCCAAGACCGCACTTGAGTAAGCACCTAGCAACAAGCCATCGGTGATCTCGGCTTCTTCGTGGCCGCGATCTGCGTAGAAGCACGCGTGCACGGTCGTACCAATTAGCGGCGGAAAGTGGCCTCGCTCAGAGCAGAAGGCGCGCAGACCGGCAACTAGCTTTTCATCTGACTTCTGCTGCAGATCCGTAATGACATCTTCGTCGATTCCAGCTTCGCCATTGGAGTCGGCATCCTCTCCTGAATCGTCAACAACCTGCTTTGAATTGAGCAACAACAGGAGCGACACGTCGCCCCAGCTTCGACCTTGGTCGATCAAGCGATCTTCAAGCTGCCGAGCGATTTGGATTACATGCTCTTCCTCGATGGGTCCTGGTGGAAGATCGTTCCCGGCAAGCGTCAAATCGAGAATTGCATTCATTACACGATTCTATGCAACCACTTAGGTGCATTAGAGCGATGAGACTTTCGATTCCGGCTCAGCGCTCAGTTCCACTTCGGTAGATGGCGCCGTCTCCACGAGGCTCGGCTCAGTGAAAGTGGCTGAGGAGTCGGGTCTAAGAATTTGGCCAGAGTTCGACCGCCTCGCCTCGTCAGGGCGGCCTGTTCCAAGTCTCAAAGTCGACCTCATCCACACGGGAGTCTGGGAGCAGCCGGTCAATGAATACCGCGAGGATCTCCCCCTCTCCAGCGGCTGAAGGGGCGAGAATCGCCTCGCGACCGAGGTACTGAGCTGCCTCGCCTATGGCCTGGGTAACGGCCAAATCATCAGAGGAGAGATCGACGTCCCGTAAGGTCTCCGGAAGCAGCTCCGGTTGCGTCAGATCGACTACCGATTGAAGCTCAACCTCAATCCGGTAAATGCGCCTCGGCAGAAACTGCCTTGGATTGCGACCCTGGCGATTCGCCATGCGGCGGAACTCGGCCTCAACCGTTGACTTCTCCGCTGCGAGGTAGAGCGCTGCGAAGCTCTGGCGAGGATTCCAGCGGCCTCCGAGGGAACGAGCACCGGCCCCCGAGAGGGGATGCCGGCCAGCGGCAACATGGCGAAAGAGGCTCCCCGCATACTGAATCGGCTCGATGCGATCAACGGCATCGACCAAATGAGATGAGGGCATACGCTTTAGACGAAGACGCCCTCGGCCATGGCATCAATGGCGCCGAGGATCTGACGATATTCCCCCTCGCGCAGCAGGTCGACCGGCTTGTAATGGTCGAGCAGCTGGTTGGGCGAAAAAAGCCAGTCATGTGCGGCCTGCGCCTCCAGAACACCTGAAAGCTGCTCCAGCACCGCTAAGAGCTCAAGAACCCGCTCCCTAGAATCCGGACGCGGCGAAGCCTGCCTATGCAGCCAACGAGCAACGGTTCGAGGATTGGTATCCAGAACCCGCGCTAGATCAGCTTGGTCGAGCTCGACCCGCTCACTCGCTTCCCCCAACCGACTAGCTAGATCCGTCGCCACTGCGTCTCCTTTTTGTCGTCCACTACGTCATTTAGTTTGTCACAACGATGACGGAAAGCCTAGACTCGACCCCGGACTTCCTCAGCGAGCCGACCTTCCTGCCACGCGTGACCAAGCACGATGGCCGGGCTATCGAGGAAGCACTTGCGGCAACCCTCTTCGACAGCGGCGTTCGACTACGAGGAGCTGTAATTGAGGCGTCCTACGCCGCTACCGATCCGCCCCTCCTCAAGCGTTTGCGGGAGGATGGCATCCCTCGGCTGGTCGAACCGCAGAGCCAGCGGTTTACGACTAAGCGATTTCTCGAAGTGGAGCAGCTCAGGGCATTGCCGTATTCCCCCTGTGAGCCGATCACTGCGGATGCCTTCGATTCTGCCGCTGCGAAATCACTCGCCTCCGGAGCCCTGCTGTTCGAGCAGGAGCAGCGGTGCGATCACTACCTATCCGCCGCCGTCCCCTATTACGACCGAGACTTCCAGAAGTGGGTGGGTCACAACGACCGCCTTCTTGAGGAGGCATCCGCGGCGAACGGAGGTCCTGACATTGATCGGCGACCCCTTATCGCACAGGTCGTCCCTGGGCGCCAAGCCCTGCTGAAACCGGAGTTCGTTGTCAACCGTCTTCTTGATTACCCCATCGCCGGCGCATACGTGCAGCCCCAACTTTTCGATCCGGTTCGCGATAGCCCTGAGAAGTTGCGGCTCTATGTGGAGTTCCTCCTTGCGATTGCCAACGAGGGGATCCCGGTGATCGCGAGCCGCGTCGGTGCCTTCGGATTAGTGCTGCAAGCGCTCGGTATCAACGCCTTCGACTCCGGCCTGGCCCAGGCAGAGGCCAGCAACCTCGCCCAGCTGAACAGGCCGCTAACCGAGCGGGAGCACGAACGTCGGCGGGAAGGAAGAGGTGGCGGCCCGGACAAGCGGATCTACTTCGAGGTGTTGAAAACGACGATGAAGGGAGCTCACGCAACGGCAATTCTGGACCGACAGGGCCTCCGGTCGCATTTCGTCTGCAACCACAGCTGCTGTCAGTTCCGAGGCTTCGAGGATCTGGGTACCCGTCGGCGCCAGCACTTCCTCTCGACGCGTGACGCAGAGGTCGCCGAGGTTAGAAACGCTCCTACCGAGAGCTTCCGTCGCGACCTTATTCGCGAGCAGCTGCGTGACGCCCAAGAGACTGGGCGGATCGTCAGGCGCGCCTTGATGGATCTTGGCAGCGAGGCGCCGACCTTCGATCATCTCGACCGCTGGATTTCGCTACTTGCCCAAGAACACTCGCTTCCGAGAGCGGCGCACTAGCCGTTCGAAGATCGCCGGGGCGGATCTGCGGCTACAGCAAGGGGTAGTACATGTCTTCGGGCAAACTCCTCCAGAAGGAAGACCATCGCATCAGACAGCTCTAGCAGCTGGGCACATGCGATAAGTCCTTCTTCTTCGCTACGCCAGCGCGGATGACTAGACCAGGTAGTCCGCAACGATTCTTCGTCAGCTTCGCTGATGGCGTGAGGGGTCCACATAGCGATAGCGCCGAAATGGGTCGCCTCTGAAAGCTCGGCATAGACCGTCTTAAGACCCGGCGCCTCCTCTTTCATGTAGTCGATCAGCGATTGAATGCTCTTTCGCTTCTGCCCCCCGGCCTTTCGTTCCCTGGGTCTGCTGGTCAAGACATCGACATAGGCGGGATGGTCTACCACGTAGTTGACGAGCGCGACTGCCTCTACCAAGGCTCTCAGGAGAGGAAAAACCGCATACGGGTTCTTCTGCCTGATCTCGCGGGCTACGGCCTCATGCAGACCCTGCGTCCGCGAGATCATCGAGAACCAAAATGCGACAGGAATCGTCAAGGGCATACCCGAGTTCGTTAGAGGCACGAGGACCTTGCCTACCTCCACGTATCTATCGCCCGGGTCGATTTGATCCAGAGCGTCCTCGAGGGAGTCGAACTGGGACAGGTCCAGTTTTGGCGGCTCTTTCCCCCGTTCCGTCCCGTTTCCCACAGCGGCATCGTAGGAGTCCTGGCGACTGGGTGAAGACATATCGCATCTGTGCGGGGAGGTCCCGGGGGAACGGCGGGGGAACGAAACCTTTGGAGACTGTCGCGTCCAGGCGCGAAATTCGCTCTAAAAGTGGATTCGCCGCACAATCAAACCGGGTCCCCTAACTCCTGCAAATCAGAGGAATATCTGGCTCTATAGCTGAGAATCCGAGACGGGGCACCTAGGATTCGAACCTAGAATCGCCGGTTTTGGAGACCGGTGCCTTAGCCAGTTTGGCCAGTGCCCCAGAGGCCTGATCGTAGACGAGCCGGGCCCCGTGGGGCCCGGCGCTCAGTCATCTAATTCTGCTTCAGGGTGATGTTCTTGGTCTTGGTCACCGAGGTGCCGGAGGTCGGCTTGAAGGTGACCTTGACCTTGACTTTGGCCGTGCCTTCTTCGGCCAGCTGCTTCTTCGCCTTGCCCTTGGTCTTGATCGTCAGCTTCAGGGTCTTGGCCTTCTTCGCCTTCTTCGCCGACTTCTTCGCCTTGACGACTCCGTTGCCGGAGGCAGTCACGGTGCCGGCGCCGGGGATCTTGACCGAGAGCGTCGCGGTCCCCTTGGCCTTGTTCAGCTTGGCTCCGCCGAGGCTGAGCTTCGCTTTGCTCACCTTCAGCTTCGCCACCTGCGAAACGGTGCCACCCTGCGGCGTTTTCGCGGTCACCGTGACGTCATAGGTGCCCGGCTTGGCGTTTTTCGGCACGTTCACGGTGACCGTCTGATTCGCCGTCGGCGCGCGATGGGTCGTCGGGTCGATTACCCCCGGCGTAAACGTTGGGCTCCCCAGGGTCAGCTTCCCCTTCGGCAGCGTCGAGGTCGCCGAGAGGGCGAAGCTGGGAGACGGCGAGGTGGTGGTGGCGAAGTTGAACGGGAATGGGATTTTCGCCTTGCCGCCGAGGAAGGCCGAGGCCTTGGCCGGAGCGGCGATTTTCAGGTCAGAGGTGCCGACCTGGCCCTGCAACGCGGTGCCGAAGCAGAAGGCATCGCTTTCCGGGGGTTCGGTTTCGAAGCCCCAACAGTCGACGGGGCGACTGGCCGACTGGCCCGGGTTGACCTGGCGGAAGCCGAGGGAGAGACCGGTCGCGAACGGACCCGAGAACGGACTGCCATCCGCCGCTGCCGGCAGACCGAAGTCGGCATCCGCGCTCCATTCGTACTGGACGCCTTTCTGTTCCAGGTGCGCGTTGGAGAGGTAGCCGACCCCCTGGAGACCGGCGGGCGGCCAGGGGGGCGGGACCGCGTCCCCTTCCCCTTCTTTTTCCGCGAGTTTTTTCAGGTTCGCCGAGGCGACGGCGATTTCCGTGGCGACTTCGTTGTTGAGCGTGAAGACCAGAGGGCTGCCGCCACCGACCGGAACCGCGGTCACCGTCGAGGGCGGGGTCGAACCGGGCGGCACGGCGATGCCGAGCAGGTACTGCACTTCTTTGGTGTCTTCCGAAGGGCTGCAGTTCGGTTCGGGTTCGGTGCAGAGCGCGAAGTGCACCCGGACGGAACCGACGCCACCCGGCTGGGACAGCGCGAGGCTCCCCGGCTTGAAGAAGGCGCAGGCGCTGAAGACGAGCGCAACCGCGATCAGGGCGACAAGAACGGTTAACGGCTTGGAAAGACGGCGCAGACGAGACAAGAAAACTCCTCCGGTCGGTGACGCCCCGACCCTACTGCGCACCGGGGCGGAGGACCAGGGCAATGCCCTTGCTCTTCTTCACCGCGCTGCCGGAGGTCGGCTTGAAGCTGAGCTTCGCCTTCACCTTGGCCTTGCCGAGCTCTTCGAGCTGGGCTTTCGCCTTGCCCTTCGCCCTGATCGTGATCTTCAGCTTCTTCGCCTTTTTCGCCTTCTTCTTCGCTTTGACGACGCCTTTACCGGCGACGGTCAGGGTGCCGGCGCTCGGCACCTTGACCGTCAGGGTCGCAGTGCCCTTCGCCTTGTTCAGCTTCACCCCACCGAGCTTCAGCTTCGGCTTGGTCACCTTCAGCTTCGCGACCTGCGAGACGGTGCCGCCCTGGGGGGTCGCGGCGGTGACGGTGACGTCATAGGTGCCCGGCTTCGCGTTGCTCGGAACGCTCACGGTGACGCCACGCGAGTCGGCGGGCGAGAGGTGAGTCGTCAGGTCGGGCGCGCCCGGCGCGAAGGCCGGGTTGGAGAGTGCCAGCTTCGCCTTCGGCAGGGTCGAGGTCGCGCTGAGGGCAAAGCCCGGCAGCGGCGAGGCGGTGGAGGCGAAGGCAAGCGGGAAGACGATCGAGGCCTTGCCGCCGACGAAGGCGGAGGCCGGAGCCGGGGCTCCGATCTGCAGGTCCGAGGTGCCGAGTTTCGTCGGTTCTTCCTCGTTGGAGGTGCAGAACGCGTCCCGTTCCTCGTCGGGTTCGCCCCCGCTCGGCTCGTAGCAGTCCACCGGCCGGTCGGCGGGAGCGCTGCCGCTGACAGCGCGCCACCCGGATCCCATTTCGAAGGTGAACGGCCCGCCGTAAGGCCCGCCGCCCGCCCCCGCCGGGAGCCCGAAGTTAGCGTCCACGACCCATTCCCTCACCGCGCCTTTTTCCTCCGTGAAGACGGCGGATAGGTAGCCGACGCCGACGCTTCCGGCCGGCGGCCATTCGAAGGGCTGTTCCAGCGCCTCCGAGAAGGAGGCGATCGCTTCGTCGTAGGACTGTGCGACCTGGTCGTTGCGCGAGTAGACGATCGGCGCCCCGCCCCCCACGGGAGTCGCGGTGATGGTCGGGGGCGGCACCGTCCCCTGCGGCACCGCGAACATGAGCAGGTACTGCGCCTGGCCTTCGTCTTCGTTGGCTTCGCAGCCCCCGACCCCCGGTTCGGTGCAGAGCTCGAAGTGGACCCGAACCGGGCCGACCCCGCCGGGCTGGCTGACCTTCAGCGATTCCGGCTTGTAGGTCGCGCAGGCGCTGAGCGCGACAGCGAGGACGGCAAAGGCGGCAGCGACAAGAACCAGCTTGGGACGACGCAGACGAGACAAGGCGGCTTACTCCTCGATTGAGCGGGGCGGACGGGCCAATCCTCTCAACTGATGCGGGCGGAGGGACTTGAACCCCCACGAGCCGAAGCTCACCAGGACCTAAACCTGGCGCGTCTGCCAAATTCCGCCACGCCCGCGTGGCTGGCCCAGAAGATGGGCCTTAACGCGCGGCCAACGCCGCCGCGTCGCTGACAGATTCTATGATCGGAGCCGTGGCGGTAGGAGAGGTCAGGCCCGGCTACGAACTGTGGCGGCCAAATCGGGAAAAAGCGAGCTCGGTCTCGACCAAGTTCGTCGTCGTCCTGCTGCTCGCGGCGACGGCGGTTATCGCGGGGCTGATCACGATCGGCGGCTGGTCGCTCTTGAAGGGCGGCGGCGGGATGGGAATCGTCTGCGCGATCTACGCCCTCCTCTACGCCTTCTTCGCCATCCTCGTCGCCCGCTGGAACCGCGGCATCCTGCCGGTGGTAGCGGCGCTCTCGATGATCCTGGCGATCTTCTGCGCGGTCGGTGCCGAAAGCTGGTTCAACCGCGACCGCGCCGGCTTCGACGAGGCTCTGCTCCCCTCCGACCTGATCGGCCTGCTGGTGATCGTCCTCGGCCTGCTGCAGATCGTGGTCGTCGCCGCGTCCCTCTACGCCTTCAACCAGGAGTGGCACGTGGAGGAGGAGCGCCCGATCGGCTCCGGCGAGGATTACGGCGCCGGCGCTTCGCCCCAGCCGGCGTAGTCGCTCTCCCGCGCTGGCTCTATCGTTCCCGCCTGAGCCGGAGTGGCGGAACTGGCATACGCGATCGACTCAAAATCGATTGCCCTTGCGGGCTTGTGGGTTCGAATCCCACCTCCGGCATCTGCGTCGTCTGAATAGGCTGGCGGCGTGGACGCCACCGCGGGGGAGTTGCTCTGGAAGCCGTCGGCCGAGATGGTCGAGGCCTCGCGCCTGACCGAGTTCATGGGCTGGCTGGAGCGTGAGCGGGGGCTCTCCTTCGACGGCTACGGCGAGCTCTGGCAGTGGTCGGTCGACGAGCTGGACGCCTTCTGGGACGCGATCTGGGACTTCTTCGGCGTCCAGGCCGACGGCGAGCGCGGCGCGGTGCTGGGCAAGCGGGAGATGCCCGGCGCCGAGTGGTTCCCCGGCACCCGGCTGAACTACGCCGAGCACGTCTTCGCCGGCAAAGACGACAGCGAGACGGCGATCCTCCACGCCTCCGAGATGCGCGAGCTCGGCGAGATCAGCTGGGGGGATCTGCGGCGCCAGGTCGCGGCCACCGCGGCGGGACTGCGCGGCCTCGGGGTCGAGCGCGGCGACCGGGTGGTCGCCTACCTGCCGAACATCCCCGAGGCGATCGTCGCCTTCCTCGCCACCGCCTCGATCGGCGCGGTTTGGTCGAGCTGCTCGCCCGACTTCGGCCCGGCGAGTGTGATCGACCGCTTCGCCCAGATCGAGCCAAAGGTCCTCTTCGCGGTCGACGGCTACCGCTACGGCGGCAAGGACTTCGACCGCCGCGAGACCGTGGCCGCGCTGCAGGAGGCGATGCCGAGCCTGGAGCGCACCGTCGTTCTCCCCTACCTCGACCCCGAGCCGGACCTCTCGCCCCTGCGCGAGGCGATGACCTGGGGAGAGCTCGAGGCGGAGGGCGCCGGCGCCGAGCTCTCGTTCGACCGCGTCCCCTTCGACCACCCGCTCTGGGTCCTCTACTCCTCCGGCACCACCGGGCTGCCGAAGGCGATCGTCCAGGGCCAGGGCGGGATCCTGCTCGAGCACCTGAAGAAGCTCCACCTCCACGTCGACGCCCACCCCGGCGACCGCCTCTTCTGGTTCACCACGACCGGCTGGATGATGTGGAACTTCCTCGTCTCCGGGCTGCTGACGCGGGCGGCGATCGTCCTCTACGACGGCAACCCGGGCCATCCCGACATGACCGTGCTGTGGGACCTGGCCGAGCGGGCCGGGGTGACGATGTTCGGGACCAGCGCCGCCTATATCGGCGCTTGCATGAAGGCCGGGGTCGAGCCGGGCAACGGCCGCGACCTCAGCCGCCTGAAGGCGGTCGGCTCGACCGGCTCTCCCCTCTCGCCGGAGGGCTTCGACTGGATCTACGAGCACCTCGGCGCCGACACCTGGCTGTTCTCGACCAGCGGCGGCACCGACCTCTGCACCGCCTTCGTCGGCGGAGTGGCGACCCTGCCGGTCTACCGCGGCGAGCTGCAGGCGCGGGCGCTGGGGGCGGCGGTCGAGGCCTGGGACGAAGAGGGCCGGCCGGTGGTCGAAGAGGTCGGCGAGCTGGTCGTGACCGAGCCGATGCCATCGATGCCGATCCACTTTTGGGGCGACGAGGACGGCAGCCGCTATCGCGAGAGCTACTTCGAGATGTTCCCCGGCACCTGGCGCCACGGCGACTGGATCGAACTGACCCGGCGCGGGACGGCGATCATCTACGGCCGCTCCGACTCGACCATCAACCGCGGCGGGATCCGCATGGGGACGAGCGAGATCTATCGTGCTGTGCTGGGGATCGACGCGATCGTCGACGCCTTGGTGGTCGACCTGCCGCGGCCGGAGACCGACGGCTGGATGCCGCTCTTCGTGGTGATGCGCGAGGGAGCCGCGCTTGACGAGGAGCTACCGCGGGAGATCGCCCGGCGGGTGCGCGAGCAGTGCTCCCCGCGCCACGTCCCCGATGAGGTCTTCGTAATCGAGGAGGTGCCCCGCACCCTCAGCGGCAAGGTGCTGGAGGTGCCGGTGAAGCGAATCCTGATGGGGACGCCGGTCGAGAAGGCCGCCAGCCGCGACTCGCTGGCGAACCCCGCCGCGCTCGACTACTTCGTCGAGATGGCGAAGCGGCTCGCGGTCTGAGCGAGGATCCGCCGCACGTACTCGGGTTCGTAGCGCACCTGCTCGTGGGTGGGGTTAGACCGGCGGCGGTGTGGGCCTGGTCGCGGAGCCGGTCGCGAGCCTGCTCGGCCGGCGTTCGGTGGTAGCGCAACCCATCGGTCTCGACCACCAGGCCCAGGTCCGGCCAGTAGAAGTCGACTTCGAATTCGTTCACCCACTGGCCGGTGAGCGGCACCGGCAGGCCGGCCTTGGCGGCCAGAGGCATAAAGCGCCGTTCCAGTTCCTCCTTGGTGAGCCGAAAAGTCCGCCGGTCGAGGATCTGGCGGAGCCGGGCAACGCCAGGCTCACCGGCCCGCGCGTCGAGAGCGCGGCGAATCCCGGGCGGGTGGGCAAGGTTGTATTTGTCAGCCTCGTTGATCATCCGCTCGACATCGGCGCGGTCGAGCCGAAGCGCCATGTCGATCAGGGTCTGGATGGGCGTGGTGACCGGGATGCCGAACTCGCGAGTCACATCACGGTCGAGGTCGAGTGAAGGCCGCCGGTGAATTCGAAGGCCGCGGTGGCGCTTCTGAAAAGGGCTGGATAGGGAGAGCTCGATGGCGTCGCGCCGCTCGAAGCCGATCCGCCAAAGCGCAGCCGCGCTGGAGTGGCTGAGGATGGCTCCGTCACCGCAGGCGAGGACAGCCGCCATCCAACGTCCGTGGTCATTCAACTCCGGACGCCCGACCGAATAGACACCTCGCCGCACGCGATGCAGCCTTCTAATCGCTAGGCGATGCTTGATCCCATCCTGCGTAAGACCGAGTGCAAGGAGCTGCTGCCGTGAGATCACTCCGTGTTGTTGCCGAACCAGAGACCACACTCGCTGAGTTTTGGGCGCCATAGCGCCTATAAGTCAGCGAGCGCGTCTATCTCGCCCCCTTACCCAGCCTCTTTTGCGGAGTTAGCGGCGCTCAGACCATGCCGAGGCCACCGCTTACGCCCAGGGTCTCCCCCGTCACGTAGCTGGCGTCGTCGGAGGCTAGGAATGCCACCGCGGCGGCTACCTCCTCGGGCTGGCCCAGGCGGCCCAGCTGGGTGGAGGCGCGCATCGTCTCGATTACCTTCTCGCCGATCTCGCCGAACTCTTTGGCGCCCATCAGGAGAGGGGTCTCGATCGGGCCGGGAGCGATCGCGTTGGCGGTGACGCCGTAGCGGGCGCTCTCACGGGCGATCGCCTTGGTGAAGCCGATTACGCCGGCCTTGGCGGCGCTGTAGGCGGCCGAGCCCTTGGAGCCGACGCGGCCGGCCTCGGAGGAGATGTTGACGATGCGGCCGTAGCCGCGCTCCTGCATGCCGGGCAGTGCCGCGTGGGTGCAGTTCATCACCCCGCCGAGGTTGATGTCCAGCACCTGCTGCCACTGCTCCTGGCTGACGTAAATGAAGAAGCCGAAGTTGTCGGTGCCGGCGTTGTTGATGAGGACATCGAGCTCGCCGACGGCGGCGACGGCGCGGCGGGCGGCCTCGAGGTCGGTGACGTCGAGCTCCAGCGCGTGGCCGGCAATTTCGGCCGCCACCTTCTCGGCTCCCTCGGTGTTGAGGTCGCCGACCCAGACCTCTGCGCCCTCGGCCGAGAGCCGCAAGGCAATCGCAGCGCCGATCCCACTCGCCCCGCCGGTTACCAGCGCCTTCTTGCCCTCGAGCCTCATGCGCCGAGCAGCATAGACTGCGCGACCCAACCTTCGGGCCATCCAATATTTGAGGAACTCAAATTTTGAGCACCGCGACTGAACCGATTCCGATCATTGGTGGGACTGGCGCCCTTGGTGCCGGACTGGCGCGCCGCTGGGCCACGGCCGGAGTGCCAGTCGTGCTCGGCTCCCGCTCCGCCGAGCGGGCCGAGGAGGCCGCCGCCAAGGTCCGCGCCGACGTCGCCGGTGCCCAGGCCACCGGGCTCGAGAACGGCGAGGCGGCGCAGCAGGGCGAGATCGTCTTCCTCACCGTCCCCTTCCGCGCTCAGTCGGAGAACCTCAACAACCTGCGCGAGGCGCTGCGCCCGGGCCAGATCCTGGTCGACTGCACCGTCCCGCTCGCCGCCGCGGTCAGCGGCAGAGCGACTCGCTCGCTCGGCGTCTGGCAGGGCTCGGCCGCCCAGCAGGCGCAGGAGATGGTCCCCGAGGGCGTCACCGTCGTCGCCGCCCTGCACACGGTTGGCGCCCCGACCCTCGCCAACCTCGACGAGGAGCTCGGCGAGGACATCCTCGTCTGCGGCGACAAGAAGGCCGACAAGGCGCGCGTCGCCCGCCTGATCGAGCTGATCCCCGGCCTGCGCGCGGTCAATGCCGGCCCCCTGGAGATGGCGCGGATCGTCGAGCAGCTGACGCCGATGCTGATCTCGGTCAACGTCCGCTACAAGGCGCACGCCGGGATCCGCCTCACCAACCTCCCCGACGGCGACCACTGGGCGTGAGGGCTCCGATTCGGGAGCTCCCCCAATGAAGGTCGCCCTCCTCGCCGGCGGCACCGGCGGCGCGAAACTCGCGGCCGGGATGCAGGAGGAGGTCGGCGGCGACCTGGCGGTGATCGCCAACACCGGCGACGACATCGAGGCGCTCGGCGTCCACGTCTCCCCCGACCCGGACCTCGTCACCTACTGGCTCAGTGGCGAAATCGACGAGGAGCGTGGCTGGGGAATCCGCGACGACGGCTTCGTCGCCTTCGAGCGCCTGCAGCAGCTCGGCGCCCCCAGCTGGTTCGGCCTCTCCGACCGCGACCTCGCCGCCTGCCTCTACCGGCGCCAGTTCCTCGACGACGGCGGCCGCCCGACCGACGCCCAGGCCCAGATCGCCCGCGGCCTCGGGGTCGAGGCGCGGGTGCTGCCGATGACCGACACGCCGGTCCGCACCCAGGTGATCACCCCCGCCGGCCCCCGCGCCCTGCAGGAGTACCTGATCCTCGACGGCGGTCAGCCGGCGGTCGAAGGGGTGCAGCTGGAGGGGATCGAGGCCGCCGAGCCGACCCCGGAGGTGCTGGAGGCGATCCGCGTCGCCGAGGTGATCGTCCTCGGCCCCTCCAACCCGGTGATCAGCATCGGCCCGATCCTCGCGATCCCCGGCATGCGCGAGGCGATCGCCGCCTCCCCCGCCCCGGTCGTCGCCGTCAGCCCCTACGTCGCCGGCGAGGTGGTCAAGGGCCCGACCGACCGCTTCATGGAAGGGATCGGCCGCCCGACCACCGCCGCCGGCGTCGCCTCCCTCTACACCGGGCTGATCGACGGCATGGTCGTCGACGAGGGCGACCCCGACCCGCCCCCTGCCGAGATCCCGACCCTGGCGGCGCCGACGCTGATGGAGGGCGCGGCCGGCCGCCTGCGCCTGGCCCGGATCGTCCTCGACTACGCCGCTACGCTCGACCCGAGTTGACCGCCACCGCCGTACTCCCCGTCAAGCGCTTCGACGCCGCCAAGCAGCGGCTGGCGGCCGGGATCGAGGCCGACCGCCGCCGCGAGCTGGCCGGAGCGATGGTCGCCGACGTGCTGGAAGCGATTGGCGAAGCACGGGCGATCGAGCGGCTGATCGTCGTCACCGGCGAGCCGCTGGCGCAGGAGCTGGCCGCCGCGGCCGGCGCCGAGGTCGTCTCCGACCCCGAGGACGCCGGCCACGTCGAGGCGGCGCTGGCCGGGATCGCCCGGGCCGAGGTCGAGGGCGCCGAGCGGGTCGTGCTGCTGGCCGGCGACTGCCCGCTGCTCGACCCGCGCGAGCTCGACCGGCTGCTGACCGGCGTCCCCGGCAGCTACGTCGGGGTCGTCCCCGACCGCCACGGCAGCGGCACCAACGCGCTGCTGCTCAGCCCGCCAGGCGCGATCGTCCCCGCCTTCGGCGAGGGCAGCCGCGAGCGCCACGTCGAGGCCGCACGGGCGGCCGGCATTCCCTTCGGGATCGAGGAGCTGCCGTCGATCGAACTCGACCTCGACACCCCCGGCGACGTGATCGCCCTGACCCGCGAGCTGGCGAAGCAGCCGAAGCGAGCGCGGCGAACCGCCAGGGCCCTGGGGATATGAGCGCCGAGCTTCGGGTCATCCCAGTCGAGGGGATGCCCGAGGTGCGCGAGGGGGACGAGGTCGGGGCGCTGATCGCCGCGCGGGCCGAACTGCAGGACGGCGACGTCGTGGTGATCTCCCAGAAGGTGGTCTCCAAGGCCGAGGGGATGGTGCGGCGGCTGGCCGAGATTGAACCGTCCTCGCGGGCGATCGAGTTGGGAAAGAAGCTGGGTAAGGAGGCGGAGCTCGTCGAGCTGGTGCTTTCCGAGAGCCGCGAGGTACTGCGGGAGGAGCGGGTGCTGATCACGGAAACGAAGCACGGCTTCGTCTGCGCCAACGCGGGGATCGACAGCTCGAACCTGCCGGAGGAGGGCACGGTGTGCCTATTGCCGACAGATCCGGATGCTTCAGCGCGGCGGATCCGGGCGGAATTCGAATCGACGGTTGCGGTCGTGATCGCCGACAGCTTTGGGCGGGCCTGGCGGGTGGGCCAGGCGGAGGTCGCGATTGGGTGCGCGGGCCTGGCGGCGCTGGACGACTGGCGTGGTCGTCACGACGCGAACGGCCGCGAGCTCGAGGCTACGGAGATCGCGATTGCCGACCAGGTCGCCGCCGCCGCCGACCTGGTGCGAGCCAAGGACTCCGGGGTGCCCGCGGCGGTCATTCGCGGCCTCGACCACTACGTCTCCGCCGAGGACGGCCCTGGAGCTACCGCGCTCCGTCGCCACCCTTCCGAGGACCTCTTCCGCTAGGGCTGGAGCACGGCCGCGCCTCTGAACCGTCCCGCGCGCAGGTCCTCCAGCGCCTGGTTCGCCTCCTCCAGCGGGTAGACCTCGACCTCGGTCCGCACCGGCACGCGTGGTGCCAGGGGGATGAACTCCTCGCCGTCGCCCCGGGTCAGGTTGGCAACCGAGCCGAGCGAGCGCTCGCCCCACAGCTCCGTGTAGGGAAAAGAAGGGATGTCGCTCATGTGGATGCCGGCGCTAATGATCCGCGCCCCCTTGGCGCTGGCTCGCAGGGCCGCCGTCATCAGCGCCCCGACCGGGGCGAAGACGATCGCCCCGTCGAGCTCCTCCGGCGGCGCCTCGTCCGAGGAGCCGGCCCATTCCGCACCCAGCTCGCGTGCGAACGCCTGGGTCTCCTCGTCCCCCTCGCGGGTGAAGGCGAAGACCCGCCGCCCTTCGTGGACCGCGACCTGGCAGAGGATGTGGGCGGCGGCGCCGAACCCGTAGAACCCGATCCGCTCCGCCTCGCCGACCAGCCGCAGCGCCCGGTAGCCGATCAGCCCAGCGCAGAGCAGCGGCGCCGCCTGCAGGTCTGGGTAGCCGTCGGGGATCGGGAAGCAGAAGCGCTCGTCGGCGACCGCGACCTCGGCGTAGCCGCCGTCGAGGTCGTAGCCGGTGAACTTCGCCTGGTCGCAGAGGTTCTCGCGGCCACTGCGGCAGTAGCGGCACTCGCCGTCGGTCCAGCCCAGCCACGGCACCCCGACCCGGTCGCCCGGCGCGAACCGCTCCGCCCCATCACCCGCCTCGCGCACCACGCCGACGATCTGGTGGCCCATCACCAGCGGCAGCTTCGGCTCGGCGAGCTCTCCGTCGAGGATGTGGAGGTCGGTGCGGCAGACGCCGCAGGCTCTGACCTCGAGTTGGACCTGGCCGGGGCCGGGAGTTGGCTCGGGCAGCTCAGCCAGCCGGAGCGGCTGCCGCTGCCTCTCGAGGACCATCGCCCGCATAGGTCTCGATGATCTCGTACAACGTCGTCCGCTGCGCGGGTTCGCGCCCGGCAGCACGGGCGGCGGCGATCAGCTGCTCGGGCTCCAACCGCACCCCGTGCTGGGAACCGGCCATGCGGCTGATGTTCTCCTCCATCAGGGTGCCGCCGAGGTCGTTGACCCCCCAGCGCAGCGCCTCGGTCGCCCCCTCCAGCCCCATCTTCACCCAGCTCGCCTGCAGGTTGGGGATCGTCCGGCCCAGCGCCAGCCGGAAGGCGGCGGTGTGCTTGAGGTTCTCCCGCATCGAGATCTCCTCGATCCCGTGGGTGCGGCCGAGCATCGTGTTGAAGGGGATGAAGCTGAGCGGGACGAACTCGGTGATCCCGCCGGTCCGCTCCTGCAGGGCACGGATGACGCGCATGTGGCGGGCCAGCTCGCGCGGCTCCTCGATGTGGCCGAACATCACCGTCGAGGTCGAGCGCAGCCCGGCCCGGTGGGAGGCCTCGATGATCTCCACCCAGCGGTCGGCCGGCAGCTTGTTCGGCGAGATCCGCTGGCGGACGCCGTCGTCGAGCACCTCGGCGGCGGTGCCGGGGGTCGAGCCGAGCCCGCACTCGAGCAGGTATTCGAAGACCTCCAGCGGCTCCTTGCCGGAGCGCTCGCAGGCCCAGTTGATCTCCATCGGCGAGTAGGCGTGCAGGTGCAGCTGCGGCGCCGTCTCCTTCGCCAGCCGCAGCCAGCGGCCGTACTCCTCCAGGGTCAGGTCGGGATGGATGCCGCCCTGCATGCAGAGCTCGGTGGCGCCGAAGGCGACCGCCTCTTCGACCCGCGCGGCAAAGTCCGCCTCGCTGACTTCGTAGGCGTCGGGCGAGCGCTTCCCCTGGCCGAAGCCGCAGAAGGCGCAGCCGACGACGCAGACGTTGGTGAAGTTGATGTTGCGGTTGACGACGAAGGTGACCCGATCGCCGGCCAGCTCCGCCCGCAGCTCATCGGCCGCAACCCGCATCTCCTCGATCACCTCGGGGCGAGTCTCGGCGAACAGGGCCGTCAACTCGTCCTCCGTCAGCTCCAACCCCTCGCGACCCTTGGCGATCGCCTTCGGGGCGAGCCCGGGATCAACCACCTCTTCCGACCTGCGCCCGGAGCCCTTCCGCGGAATGAAGCTCCAGTACTTCAGCTTGATCACATCGAGGACACCCTGCTCCATCCACTCCGGGTCCATGTACTGCGGGTAGACGCAAAGCCGCTCGGTCAGCGCATAACCCCGCGGCGCCAGCTCCTTCCGCACCTGATGCGGACTCGGGAAAGGCTCCTCGGGTGAGATGTGGTCGCCGTTGGCGCTGAGACCTCCGAGGTCGGTCGCACCGGCCTCGACCAGCTCGGGCCAGAACTCGCTCAGGTTGGGCGGCACCTGAACTCCAACATCCGGCATCAACCGCTTGCACTCGGCGATCAGGAGCTTGATCTCGTCAATCGAAACCGGATTCGCCCAGGTTGGGAGGGACGGCGGGGAGGCCTCCTCCAGACACATCTCGCTATGGCTCGATGTTGAGTGTCTGGAAGAGGCCTCCCCGCCGTCCTGCCATCGCGCTCTTGAGCTCGCGTCAGCGATGTCCGCGACCTCAGCCCCGTAGTACCGCGGATGCGGGACGAAGTTCTGGAGGATCACCTCCTGCAGGTGGCCATGGCGGGCGTGGCTCGCCGCGAGGGCCTCCAAAGACTCGATGCGCTCCTCGGGGGTCTCGCCGATGCCGACGAGGATTCCCGAGGTGAACGGGATCTTCAGCTCTCCCGCTGCTTCGATCGTGGCCAGACGCGCTGCCGGATGCTTGGTGGGGGAGCCGGCGTGGACGGTGTCCATCAGGCGCTCGGAGGTCGACTCCAGCATCAGGCCCTGGGACGCCGTGACCTCTCGCAGTCGCGCCAGATCCTCCTTGTCCAAGACGCCGATATTCGTGTGCGGGAGCATCCCGCGCTCCATCGCCCGTTCGCAGGCCCAGACGACGTAGCTGGTGAAGTCCTCGTGGCCCCAGGTCTTCAGTCGTTCGGCGACAACCGGGTTGACCTCTGGCCGCTCTCCCGTCAGGACCAGCAGCTCCTTGGCGTTGCGTTTGACCGCTTCGTCTAGCTGCTTTTCGACGTCCTCCGGCGCGTGGACGTGCGCCTGGTGCGTCGCGAAGGCGCAGTACTTGCAGTAGCACTGGCAGGTCCTGCTCAGCGAGAGCGTGAAGTTGCGGGAGAAGGTGACCCGGCGCACGCCGCCCAAGCTACTGCAAGCGACTGGCTGGCAGGCCAGGCGCAAAGAAAAGGCGCCACCCGAAGGTGGCGCCTGAAGGTGCTCCGCTCGAGCCTGTGGCTCAGTCGGCGGCTTTGTCGCTGGTCGGCGTCGCCCGTTTCGGGACCGGCGGCCGGACGTGCTCCGGCGGTTCGGTCGGCGGCAGGCCACCCGGCTCGAGGATGAACCGGTAGACGCCGGCAGCCAGCAGCGAACCGACGATCGGGCCGGCGAGGTAGGGCCAGACGCCGCCCCACTCGTTGCCGACCAGGGCCGGGCCGAACCAGCGGGCCGGGTTGAGGCCGGCGCCGGTCAGCGGACCGGCGACCATCACCGCGAAGCCGAGGGTCAGGCCGATCGCCAGCGGCGCCCACTCCTTGAAGCTCTTCTCGGAGTAGACGGCGGTGAGGATGACGAGGACGAGGACGAAGGTGCCGATCATCTCGACGATCGCACCAGCGGTGTTGTTGGCCAGCAGGCCGCTGACCTGGGTGGCGCCGTAGTGCGTGGCGCGACCCTCGTCGAGCAGCAGGCCCTTGGTCAGCAGCGCGCCGAGCACACCGCCGGAAAGCTGGGCCAGCATGTAGATCCCGGCGTCGATCGGCTTGATGCGCCGGATTGCCAGCGCCGCAAGCGTCACCGCGGGGTTGAAATGGCCACCGCTGACGACGCCGAACATGACGATCAGGCCGAACAGCAGGAAGGCGTGGACGAGGCCGACGACCGCGAAGTCGGTGCCGAACTGGGCCTGACCTCCGGTCGAGACGTACAGGACGACGACACTGGTGATGAAGAAGACCAGCAGCAGCGTGCCGAGCAACTCAGCCAAATAGGCGGGTAGACCTCTCTCCTGCACTCTCTTTTCCTCCTCGTTTCCCGTGAACTAAGTAAGCGGCGGCAGTGTACTCACAATCGCTGGATGAAATAGCTTCCCGGGCCGAATGAGACGGGCTGTCGCGCTGCTGGCGACCGTCCTCGCGGTGGCCGGCCTCGCCGGTTGCGGCGAGAGCGGTGCGGAACCGGGCGCGCCGCAAGGCGCGACGCTCGTGCTCGATTTCGTCCCCAACGCCGTCCACAGCGGCATCTACGCGGCGCAGTCCCAGGGCTACTACGGCGACGAGGGCGTCGACCTGAAAATCCAGCCCCCGGGCGAATCGACCGATGCCCCGAAGCTGCTCGGTGCCGGCAAGGTCGAGTTCGCGATCCTCGACATCCACGACCTCGGAATCGCCCGCGAGCGCGGCATCGACCTGGTCGGCGTGATGCCGATCGTCCAGCGCCCACTGGCCTCGATCCTCGCCCGCGGCGACCGCCCGGTCCAGCGCCCGCGCGACCTGCAGGGCCGCAGCGTCGGCGTCACCGGCCTGCCCTCCGACGAAGCGATAGTCGACTCCGAGGTCGAAGCCGACGGCGGCGACCCGGCGGCTGTGCGCCGGGTGACGATCGGCTTCACCGCGGTCCCCTCGCTGGCCGCCGGCAAGGTCGACGCCGCGACCGGCTTCTGGAACGCCGAGGGCGTGGCGCTGCGCCGCCAGGGCGTCCCGGTCCGGATCTTCAAGGTCGATCGCTTCGGCGCCCCGCCCTACCCCGAGCTGGTGCTGACGACCTCGCGCCAAACCCTGGAGCAGGACCCCGACCTGGTCGACGCGATGGTCGCCGCCACCCGCCGCGGCTACGCCTTCGCCGAGAGCGACCCCGGCGCCGCCCTCGATGACCTCCTCGCCGCCGACCCCTCGCTCGACCGCGCCGACCAGCAGGCCCAGCTCGACGCACTGCTCCCGGTCCTCGACCCGCGCCCGTTCGACGCGGTGGTCCTGCACGAATGGGCCGGCTGGGACCTCGAACACGGCCTCCTGGAAAAGCCGCTGAACGTCGAAGACGCGTTCCTGCTCAGGCGCTGAGCAGGCGATCCGCCAGAGCCGGCAGTTCCCGCGCCATCCGCGAGCGCGGCACGACCAGGTCGACCCCGGCGGCTTCCGCGGCTTCCTTGGTCGCCACGTCGACGTGCGAGTAGTAGCCGAGGACCGGCATCCCGAGCCCTACCAGCGCCTCAGGATTCTCGACGTCGAGGTCGGCGACGATCAGGTCGACGCCATCCCAGGTGCTCTCCTCGATCGAGGCCGAGGCGACGACCTCATGCCCAGCCGCCTTCAGGGTCTCCTGGACCTTGGAGCCCAGCATCAGGTCATTGGAGATGCTGAGAACGCGCGCCACGCGGCCTAGATCGAGCGCCGCTCGCGGAACTCTTCGCGCACGCTCTCCGGCCGGCCCCACATCTGCACGACCTCGGAACGCCCCTCGCGCACGTCGGCGACCGCCAGCTCACCGGCGACGCCTTCACCGTCGATCTTTTCGAGGACACCCTTGACGCTCTCCGGTGCCGCCGCATGCCCGAAGCTCTTGGCGACCAACAGCCGCCAATGCCAGCCATCGGCCTTGGGGTGCTGGTACACCTGCGCGTTGACCTGGCTCAGCGCGGTGGCGGTGTCGATGTAGTGCGAGAAGTCCTCGATCCGCATCTCCACCTCGAGGTCGGTCCAGTCGGCGGGCAGGGTGTCGAGGATCTGCTGGAAGTCGGTGGCTAGAGGCATTGGTTCGAAGCGTAGCCGTAGGAGGGGGTCGAGGGACCCCACTCCAGACACATCTCGCTATGGCTCGATGTTG